>NZ_JBSGHL010000063.1:0-51276 GCF_053604375.1 Streptomyces sp. NPDC004031
GGCGTCGCCTGGCGCCGCCGGGCACCCGTCGAGGCGATCATGCCGCTGCGGCTGGCCAAGTACGGGGTGCCGCTCGCCGACACCGCCGAGGCCGGGCTCGCCGCGGCGGGCCTCGACCCGCTCGCGGGCCCCGCGCCCAAGGAACTGACCGCCGCGGCCCCCGCGCCCGAGCAGGTGCCGGAGGCCGCGCCGCAGCAGGCCGCCCCCGCGCCTGGCCCTGTCGCTGTCCCTGGCCCCGCCGCCGTCCCCGCCGCCGTCCCTGGCCCCGCCCCCGTCGCCGAGCCGGAGCCGGAGCGCGCCGAGCAGCCCGTGCCGCCGTCGCTGCCGGAGGGCGCGGAGCAGCCGGTGCCGTACGCCGAACCGGCCGGGCACGCGTACGACGCCCGCTTCGACCCGCGCGACGACCCGAGGTTCGATCCCCGGTACGACCCGCGCTACGACCCGCGCCTCGACGCCGGGTACGACCCCCGGTACGACCCGAGATTCGACCCCCGCTACGACCCGCGGTACGCCGAGGTGGCGCCGCAGGGGCAGTACGCGCCGATGGACGTCCCGCCGCAGCCGCAGGCCGGGGGCGAGGTGGAGCAGCCCGGCAGCCCCTGGTTCCACGCCCAGCGGCTGCCGGAGCGCCCGCAGCCCGTCCCGGCACCGGCCCCCGAGCCCGAGCCCGCGGCGGACGGACCGCGTATCCCCACCGCCCCGGGCCGCGACCGCCCGCTCGGCGTCGGCACGGGCCCGAACGGCGCCCCGCTGCCCTTCCCTGGGCCGCGCGAGGAGTACGCCCCGGAGCCCGGCCCCGAGCCGCTGCCGGGACCCGGACCGGAGCCCGGACCGGCGCCCGTCGTCGCGGCCGAGCCCGCCGCGACGTTCGACCTCCCCGAGGGGATCTCCGTCGAGGAGGCCTACTTCGCGGCCTACCGCCAGTACGTGCGCGAGAAGGGCGAGTTCCCGAACGCCCGGCAGTTCTCCCGCTACCTCCCGACGGTGTACGGCGGCACCGCGCCGGAGGAGCGCACCCTCGTCGCGGTCATCCGGGACATGCGCTACCGCTTCCAGTCCGAGTCGGACATCGAGCACATCCCGTAACCCGCTGCGGGGTCCGGCTACGGCCGCGCGAGGACACCGGTCGGCTGGAGCGGCTCGTAACCGCGGGCCAGCAGCTCGGCGGTCACCGCGACCGGGCCCGTCGAGCCGTCGGCGCAGGTGACGGTGAGGGACGTGCGGTACGTGCCGCCCGGCGCCAGGTCGGTGGCGGTCGCCGGGGTCACGACGGCGACGAGCGTGCCGTCCGGGCCCTCGGTCAGGGTCACCGGCGCGCCGTCCGCGGTCACGGTCACGTCGTCCGGGTGCAGGCCGCCGGGCCGGGAGAGCACCAGCCGGGTGCCGACCTCGGTGAAGTACGGGCCGTCCGCCGGGCTCGTGAAGACGACCTCGCCCGCGAGGGAGCAGGCGTCGTCGCCGCACCCGTCACCACCGCCGTGCCCGCCGCCGCCGCGCACCGAGGCCGGGAGCGCGCCGACGCGGGCGGGCGTGCCGCCGACGTTGTACGTGCCGGGGTGGCCGGGGCCGCCCGGCGCGGTGGGCGCGAGGTGGATGTGGCCGGTCGCGGTGCCGTCCACCAGGAAGTCGTAGACGGTGCCGTCCACCGTGAGGTTGTCGACGTAGGTGTCCAGGCTCGCGCTCGCGTCGCCGAGCCGGCCGACGTTGGCGATGACGCCGATCGCGCCGCTGCCCACCCCGCCGCACTCCGCGGCGTAGTCGCTGAACGGGTGGTCGCTGCCCGCCGCGAAGGAGCCCACCGCGCGCGAGGTGCGCCACAGCGCGTCGCCGCCCGCGTCGAAGTGCCGCCAGATGTCGGCGACCGCGCCGGTCCTGCCCTGCGCGTCGGTGGCCAGCTGCGGCTGGAAGCTGAGCGTGGTGAAGGCGCCGCGGCAGAAGCCGGGCAGCTGGAGGTTCGCGCCGAAGGGGATCGCGGAGGGGGTGGAGTCGGCGCTGCCCACGTAGAGGTCGTACGACAGCGGGGACGCGGCGATCCGGCTCCACTGCACCGGAAGGCCGAAGTAGCGGGCGGCCTGCGACTGCTCGGCCTCGGCGGCACCGGTCACGGCCAGGTGCAGGCTGCCGTTGAAGCGGACCGGGTCGGCGAAGGGCGAGACCTCCTGCGTGCCGAACGGCCGCCCGGCGTTCCCCGGGTCGTCCTGCAACCGCAGCCACGGGCCCTGCGGCCCGAGGTCGGCCGCGGTGACGGGTTGGCGTACGGCGTCCGCCGCCCCGGCCGGTGCGGCGCAGACGAGGACGGCGGGGACTGCCGCGACGGCGGCGGCGGTGAGTGACGCGGCGAACCGCGCGGCAAGACGGGACATACGGTCGAGCTCCCATCGGGATCGGGCGCAGCAAGCGCCCCCGATGGATCCCCGCACGCCACCCCTGCCGATGCCCCGCCCCGCCAATCTCACCCTGACGGCCTTGCCCGTCCCACCGGGGAGCCCAGCCCGCCGGGGAGCGGGCGGAGCCCGGCGGGAGCCCAGCCCGCCCGGGAGCCCAGCCCGCGCGGGCCCCGCCCTCCCGGGGTCCGGCGGGTGGCCGGGCTCCCGGGCGGGTGCGGGGGCCGGGTCAGGCCGCGGGCGCGCCCAGCAGGGTGCGGACGCGGTCCTGGCCCACCGCGAGGAGCAGGGTCGGCAGCCGGGGGCCGGTGTCGCGGCCGACGAGCAGTTCGTAGAGCAGGGCGAAGAAGGCCCGCTGTGCGATCTTCAGCTCGGGTGTCGGCTTGGCGTCCGGCTCCAGGCCCGCCTGGACCTTGGGCACGGCGTAGACCAGCGTCGTCAGACCGTCCAGCGACCAGTGCGACGCCAGCCCGTCGAGCAGCAGCTTCAGCGCGCCGCGGCCCGCGTCGTCCAGCGCGGCGAGGCGGCCCTCGTCCGGTTCGGCCCGCACCACCGTGCGCTGCTCGGCGGGCACCTGCGTGGTGATCCAGGCCTCCGCCCGGTCCAGCCGCGGGCGCACCTCGTCCAGCGCCGCGATCGGACGCTCCGGATCCAGCTCGGACAGGATCCGCAGCGTCTGCTGCTCGGCGCCCGCGGTGATGTCGGCGACCGAGGCCAGCGTCCGGTAGGGCAGCGGCCGCGGGGTGCGCGGCAGCTCACCGGCCGCCGTGCCGACCGCGCGGCTGTAGGCGGCGAGGTCGGCGGGCAGCGCGGTGCCGTCCTCGACCTTGCGCGTCAGGGCGTCCCACTCGTCGTACAGCCGCTGGATCTCCTGGTCGAAGGCGATCTTGAAGGACTGGTTGGGGCGGCGGCGCGCGTACAGCCAGCGCAGGATCTGCGGCTCCATGATCTGCAGCGCGTCCCCGGGCGTGGGGACTCCGCCCTTGGAGGAGGACATCTTCGCCATGCCGGAGATGCCCACGAAGGCGTACATCGGCCCGATGGGCTGCTCCCCGCCGAAGATCGGCCCGACGATCTGCCCGCCGACCTGGAAGGACGACCCGGGCGAGGAGTGGTCCACCCCCGACGGTTCAAAGACGACGCCCTCGTACGCCCAGCGCATCGGCCAGTCGACCTTCCAGACCAGCTTGCCGCGGTCGAACTCGCGCAGCAGCACCGTCTCGGTGTGGCCGCACGTGCACGTGTACGTCATCTCGGTCGTCTCGTCGTCGTACGAGGTGACCGTGGTGAAGTCCTTGCCGCACTGGGCGCAGAAGGGCTTGTACGGGTAGTACTCCGCGCCGCTGCCGCTGCCGTCGTCCTCGGCGGCCGCGCCTGAGCCCTCCGCGGCGGCGACCTCCGCCTCGTCGAGCGGCTTCTGCTGCTGCTTGGCGGGCGCCTTCTTCGTCCGGTACTGCGCGAGGATCGCGTCGATCTCCCCGCGGTGCCGCATCGCGTGCAGCACCTGCTCGCGGTAAGCCCCCGAGGTGTACTGCGCGGTCTGGCTGATCGGGTCGTACTCCACGCCCAGCTCGGCCAGCGAGGCGACGATCTGCGCCTTGAAGTGCTCCGCCCAGTTCGGGAACGCGGAGCCCGCGGGCGCGGGCACGGACGTGAGCGGCTTGCCGATGTGCTCGGCCCACGACGCGTCCACGCCCGGCACCCCACCCGGTACCTTGCGATACCGGTCGTAGTCGTCGAACGAGATCAGGTGCCGCACCTGGTGACCGCGGCGGCGGATCTCGTCGGCGACCAGGTGGGGCGTCATGACCTCGCGGAGATTGCCCAGGTGGATCGGGCCGGAGGGGCTGAGCCCGGACGCGACGACGACGGGTTTCCCGGGGGCGCGGCGCTCCGACTCGGCGATGACCTCGTCCGCGAAACGGGAGACCCAGTCGGTCTCGGTGCTGGCAGCCACTGCTCTGTCCTTTCCCCTGCTGGGCGGGCCGCCCCGGAGGCGTCCCGCTCCCTTGATTCTCCCAGACCCGCGAGCCCCGCCGGGCCGCCCTGTGGACAACCGGCCCTCCGCCCCCGCCTCGCCCCCACCCCTGTGGATAACCTGCTCGCCGTCCGCCGCACACGTGGGAAACTAAGGACGGCGGCCCCGCGCGGGCCACCACCCACGATCCCGACACACGAAACGGCACCTTTCATGGCCTCGGTCGCTTCCCTTTCCGCTTCGCTCCAGCAGCGTGTCTCGGCCGCCCTCGCGGCAGCCGTGCCGTCGGCCGCGGGTGCCGACCCGCTGCTGCGACGCAGCGACCGGGCCGACTTCCAGGCCAACGGGGTGCTGGGGCTCGCCAAGCGGCAGAAGACCAACCCGCAGGCGCTCGCCGCCCAGGTGGTCGAGGCGCTGCCCGCACTCGCCGCCGCGCAGCCCGGGGAGGACCCGGTCGCGGCCGTCGAGGTGTCCGGCCCCGGCTTCCTCAACATCACGGTCACCGACGCGGCGATCACCCGCAATGTCGCGGCCCGCGCCGCCGACGAGCGGCTCGGCGTGCCTTTCAAGGAGCACCCCGGCATCACCGTCGTGGACTACGCGCAGCCCAACGTGGCCAAGGAGATGCACGTCGGCCACCTGCGCTCGTCGGTGATCGGCGACGCGATCGTGAAGATCCTGGAGTTCGAGGGCGAGCAGGTCGTCCGCCGGCACCACATCGGCGACTGGGGCACGCAGTTCGGCATGCTCGTGCAGTATCTGATCGAGCACCCGCACGAGCTGGACCACACCGCCGACGAGGCGGACGCGGGCGAGGCCTCGATGTCCCGGCTGGACCGGCTCTACAAGGCGTCGGGCGCGCTGTTCAAGTCCGACGAGGGCTTCAAGGAGCGGGCCAGGCGCCGGGTGGTGGATCTCCAGGCGGGCGATCCGGAGACGGTCGCGCTGTGGCAGCGGTTCGTCGACGAGTCGAAGATCTACTTCGACTCGGTCTACGGCAAGCTCGACATCCAGATCCGTGACGAGGACATCGTCGGCGAGTCCGGCTACAACCACATGCTCGCCGAGACGTGCGAGCTGCTGGAGAAGTCCGGTGTCGCGGTCGAGTCCGACGGCGCGCTGTGCGTCTTCTTCGACGACGTCAAGGGCAAGGACGGCGAGCCGGTCCCGCTCATCGTCCGCAAGTCCGACGGCGGCTTCGGCTACGCGGCCACCGACCTGTCCGCGATCCGGAACCGGACGGGCGAGCTGCACGCCGACACCCTCCTCTACGTCGTGGACGTCCGGCAGTCCCTGCACTTCAAGATGGTCTTCGAGGCCGCCCGCCGGGCCGGCTGGCTGACCGACGAGGTCACCGCCCGGCATCTGCCCTTCGGCACCCTGCTCGGCAAGGACGGCAAGCCGTTCAAGACCCGGGCCGGGGAGAGCGTCAAGCTGGAGGCGCTGCTCGACGAGGCGGTCCAGCGGGCCACCGCGGTCGTACGGGAGAAGGGCGAGAAGATCGGCCTGACCGAGGACGAGATCCTCGCCAACGGCGCGCAGGTCGGCGTCGGCGCGGTCAAGTACGCCGACCTGTCGACCTCGCTCGGCCGCGACTACGTCTTCGACCTGGACCGGATGGTCTCGCTCAACGGTGACACCAGCGTCTACATCCAGTACGCCTACGCGCGGACGCAGTCGATCTTCCGCAAGGCCACCGCGGAGCAGCGGCCCGCCGCCCACCCGGAGCTGCCGCTGGAGCAGGCCGAGCGCGCGCTGGGCCTGCACCTGGACGCCTTCGGCGACACCCTCGCCGAGGTCGCCGAGGTGTACGAGCCGCACCGGCTCGCCGCGTATCTGTACCAGCTCGCGTCGCTGTTCACGACCTTCTACGAGCAGTGCCCGGTGCTGACCGCCGACGGCGGCCCCGCCCAGGTGGAGAACCGCCTGCTGCTGTGCGAGCTGACCGCCCGCACCCTGCGGCAGGGCCTGGCCCTGCTGGGCATCCGCACCCCCGACCGCCTCTGACCCGCCCCGCCGTCCGACCGTCCGGGTGCGGCCCCCGCCGGGCCGCACCCGCCCGCCGTAGGCCGGTCGCCGCTCGGCGGGCGGCCGGGCGGCTCCTGTGGTCCGATGGAAGTGTCAGCGGCGGCACCGAAGGCGGACGGACGGGCACGTGTCAGGCGACGGCGACGGACCCGGCATCGACTACCGGGCGGTCTACAAGGGGCTCCCGGCGGGCATCGCGCTGCTCGACCCGCAGCTGCGCTACGTCGACGTCAACGACGCCTACACGCGCCTGTCCGGCCACACCGCGGCCGACCTGGCCGGGCGCTACATCTTCGACGTCTTCCCCGACAGCCCCGAGCGCGCCGACGAGGCGAACGGCCCGGCGAACCTCGGCGCCTCGCTGCGCCACGTCCTGGCGACCCACGAGCGCGACTCGCTCCCCCTCCAGCGCTACGACGTGGAGCGCACGGACCGCCCCGGCGTCTTCGAGGAACGCTACTGGAGCACGATCAACACCCCCGTCCTCGACGACGACGGCGAGATCGCCCTCATCGTGCACCGCGTCGAAGAGGTCACCGCCTTCATGAAGGCCCGCGACGGCGGCCCGGCCAGCCACAGCAAGCTGGAGGCCGAGCTGTACATGCGGGCCCGCGAGCTGCAGGAACTGAACATGCGGCTGCGCCGCGCGCACGCCCACGAGCGGGAGGTCGCGCTCACCCTCCAGTCCGCGCTGCTGCCTGCCACCCGCCCGGTCGGCCACCGGGCCGCGGTGCGCTACCAGCCGGCGGTCAGCGCGCTCAACGTGTGCGGCGACTGGTACGACATGGCCGACCTGCCCGGCAACCGCACCACGGTGGCGGTGGGGGACGTCGTCGGCCACGGCCTGCGGGCCGCGACGGTGATGGGCCAGCTCAGAAGCGCGCTGAGCGCCGCCGCCCGGGTCACCGAGGGGCCGGCCGCGGCGCTGGACGCGCTGGGCCTGTACGCCGAGTCCGTCGAGGGGGCGGAGTCCACGACCGTGGTCAAGGCGCACGTCGACTGGAGCGGCCGCACCATCACGTACAGCACCGCGGGCCACCCGCCGGCCGCACTGGTGCACCCGGACGGCACGGTGGAATTCCTCGACCGGGCGACCGACCCGCCGATCAGCGCCAGCCCCGAGCCCGAGCCGCGCCCCGAGGCCGTCGTCGGTTTCGAGCCGGGCGCCACGCTCGTCCTCTACACCGACGGGCTCATCGAGCGCCGCGGGGAGGACATCGACGTCGGGCTGGGCCGCCTCGCGACGTCCCTGGCCCGGCACCGCGAGGCCGACCCCGAGCAGGTCGCCGACGCGCTGCTGGACGAGCTGCTCCCGCCGGAGGGCGCCACCGACGACACCGCCCTGGTCGTCCTGCGGCTGTGACGGGCCCCACCGGGTGACGCGCCGGGTGCCCGCCCCCGTACGGGCACCCGGCGCGGGCTCAGCGGACCCGCGGCGCGGACGGCGCCGACGGGGACTTCGGGGACGACGGCGCCGACGGGACCGACGGGGACGCGGGCAGTGACGGCGGCAGCCCGAACCACGGGTAGGTGCTGCCCTCGAAACGGCACAGCGCGGACACCCGCCCGCCGCTGAGCCCGAGCACGATCACGCCGATCCCGTACCGCTCGCCGTCCGCCGCCCGCAGGTAGACCCCGAAGGCCGGCTGGCCGTTGGCGCGGCTCGGCACCAGATCGAAGGCGCGGCCGCCGCCGAACAGCTCGGTGCAGAAGCGGCCCACCGCGTCCACGCCGAGGTACTCGAACGGCACCGGCGGCATGGACATGAAAACGTCGTCGGTGAACAGCGCGACCAGCCCCGCCACGTCCGCGGCCTCGTACGCGCTCACGAAGCGCGCCAGGATCTCCTCCTCGGCGGGCGACCCGGCGGCCGGCGGCGGCTCGTCGCCGGGGTCGGCGGCACGGTGCCGCTGCAGGCCCGCGCGGGCCCGCTTGAGGGCGCTGGTCACCGACTCGACGGTGGTGTCCAGCATCCCGGCGACCTCGCTCGCCCGGAAGCCCAGCACGTCCCGCAGCACGAGCACCGCGAGCTGGCGCGGCGGCAGCAGTTGCAGCGCGGTCACGAAGGCCAGCGAGATCGACTCGGTCTGCTCGTAGCGGGCCTCGGGCCCCAGCGGTACGTCGATCGCGCCCGCGAGCAGCGCGTCCGGGAAGGGCTCCAGCCAGACGGCCTCGCCCATCCGCGAGGGCTCCGGCGGGTTCAGCCCGGGGGCGTTCCACTCCTGGGCGGGCCGCCGGGCCTGCGACCGCAGCGCGTTGAGGCAGCGGTTGGTGGCGATCCGGTAGAGCCAGGTGCGCAGCGAGGCCCGCCCCTGGAAGCCGTCGAGGCCCTGCCAGGCGGCGAGCAGGCTGTCCTGGAGGGCGTCCTCGGCGTCCTGGAGGGAGCCGAGCATGCGGTAGCAGTGCACCAGCAGTTCGCGCCGGTGCGGTTCGGTGAGCGCCCGGAAGGCGTCGCCGTCCCCGCCGCGCGCCCTGGTCAGCAGGTCGGACGCCGCCGCTCTCACCGTCATGTGCCGCTCGCCTTCTTCCCGCCCGCGCCGGGCACCTCCCGCCGCCACCCGTACCGACACCGGCCGGGGCGCGAACTGGGCGGTCCGCGCCGCCCATTGTGGACCCGTTGTCAGACCCCGCCCCTACAGTCGGGACATGGCGACGCTCCCCGACCCGCTCCCGGCTCTCGCGGCCGACCCGACCGGCTCCGCCCTCGGCCTGGCCCTGCCGCCGGGCCGGCTCGTGCACGAGACAGAGGACGGCCCGCGCGCCGAGCCGCTGCTGTGGATATCCGAGCAGGCGGCGGGGCCGCGGTCCTGGGAGGACGCGCTGCCCGCACGGGCGGTGGGACTCCTCCCGGTGCTGCTGAACCTCGACGGATCCCCGCTCGCGGGCTGGGAGCTGTCCCCCGCGACGATGTCCTACCCCGGCGACCACGACGCCGAGGAGGTGCTCGCCGGGTACTGGACGGGCGAGGCGTGGCGGGACGGGGAGGACGACGACGCGGCAGGCGCGGAAGCGCAGGCGGACGGCGAGGAGGCGCACCACGACTGGCCCGGCCTCGCCCCCGCCCTGCCGGCGCAGGCCGACCCGGACGAGCGCGCGGCCGAGATCGCCGGGGAGCTTGCCGCCGCGGTGCCCGCGAACACGCGCGTCGCCCTCGTCCACGCCCGCCGCAGCGCCGACATACCCGCCGCGATCGGCTGGAACGGCCCGCTCAACCACGAGGACGACGTGGCGCGGCTGTGCGCGGTGCTGCGCTCGTGGGAGGAGCGCTTCGGGATACGTGTCGTGGCCCTCGGCTTCGACACCCTCACCGTCTCGGTGGCCGCCCCGCCGCGTACCCCCGAGGAGGCCGCGGCGGTGGCCGCCGAGCACTACGCCTTCTGCCCGGACAACGTCGACCAGGGCTGCGGCTCGCTGGAGGAGTACGCGGCCGGGGAGGTGCTGGGCCGCACGCTGTGGACGTTCTGGTGGGACTGACCCCGCGGGGCCGTAGGCGGCCCTGCCGTCAGAGGTTCTGCGCGACCTCGGTCGCCCAGTACGTGAGGATCATGTTCGCGCCCGCCCGGTGTATCGAGGTCAGCGTCTCGGTGATCGCCCGCTCCCGCTCGATCCAGCCGTTCGCCGCCGCGGCCTCGACCATCGCGTACTCGCCGGACACCTGGTAGGCGGCCACCGGCACGTCCACGGACTCCGCGACCTTCGTCAGCACGTCCAGGTACGGCAGCGCGGGCTTGACCATGACCATGTCGGCGCCCTCGGCGAGGTCCAGCGCCAGCTCGCGCAGCGACTCGCGGACGTTCGCCGGATCCTGCTGGTAGGTCTTGCGGTCGCCCTGGAGCCCGGAGTTCACGGCCTCCCGGAAGGGCCCGAAGAAGGCGGAGGAGTACTTCGCGGTGTACGCCAGGATCGCCACGTCCTGCCGGCCGATCTCGTCCAGCGCCTCGCGGATCACGCCGACCTGGCCGTCCATCATCCCGGACGGCCCGACGACATGGACGCCCGCATCCGCCTGGACCTGCGCCATCTCGACGTAGCGCTCCAGCGTCGCGTCGTTGTCGACCCGGCCCTCGGCGTCCAGGACGCCGCAGTGACCGTGGTCGGTGAACTCGTCCAGGCACAGGTCCGACATGACGACCATCGCGTCGCCGACCTCCGCGACGACGTCGCGGATCGCCTGCTGGAGGATGCCGTCAGGGTCCGTGCCCTGGCTGCCGACCGCGTCCTTCACCTCGGGCACGCCGAAGAGCATGATGCCGCCGACGCCCGCGGCGGCGGCCTCCGCGGCCGCCTTGCGCAGGGTGTCGCGGGTGTGCTGGACGACGCCGGGCATCGAGGAGACCGCCTGCGGCGCGGTGATGCCCTCCCGGACGAAGGCGGGCAGGATGAACTGCGCGGGATCCAGCCGGGTCTCCGCGACCAGGCGGCGCATCGCCGCGGACGTCCGCAAACGCCGGGGCCGCGCCCCGGGAAACTCCCCATACCTAGCCATACGATCCACGGTACGCCCGCGCGCGCCATGCTCTTCCCGACGCGAAGTCGGGGGCTCGCGAGGTACGCAGGCGCTTGCCGCGCCGGGCACCCGTTTTTGGGGGCGCGGGGAACTGCGCGCTCAGCCCACCACCGGCCGGTGGTCCGGTACGGACCGAACTGCCCCTTCGGGCCGGTTGACTATCCGCGCCCCGGTGGGGGCTTGTCGCGCAGTTCCCCGCGCCCCTAAAAAAACCGGGTGCCCCACGCGGCACGCGCACCCCCGAAAAACGGGTCCCCCCACGCCGCACACGCGTCCCCAAAAAACGGGTCCCCCCACGCGGCACACGCGCACCCGAAAACGGGTCACCCACGCCGCCACGCGCGCCCCTGAGAAACGAGGGCCCGGCGCGGCGGGCGCGGCCCGGGGGCGGGTGCCCCGCGAGGCGGGGACGCGGGCTCGGCGGGCGATCCGTGCCCTCTGAGCGGACCGCAGGTCAGACGCGGCGGCGGCGGGCGCCGGGACGGCGTTCGCTGGGCCTCGTGACGGGGTCGCCCGCGAGGACCGCCGCGTCGCGGCGCGCCGCGCCGAAGTCCGCGAGGGCCTGCGCGAGGGCGTGCACGGACGGCTCCGGGGCCATCACGTCGACCCGGAGCCCGTGCTCCTCCGCGGTCTTGGCCGTCGCCGGCCCGATACAGGCGATGACGGTCACGTTGTGCGGCTTCCCGGCGATCCCGACGAGGTTGCGCACCGTCGAGGACGACGTGAACAGGACCGCGTCAAAGCCGCCGCCCTTGATCGCCTCACGGGTGTCCGCCGGCGGCGGCGAGGCGCGCACGGTGCGGTAGGCGGTGACATCGTCGACCTCCCAGCCGAGGTCGACGAGGCCCGCGACGAGCGTCTCGGTCGCGATGTCGGCGCGCGGCAGGAAGACGCGGTCGATCGGGTCGAAGACCGGGTCGTAGGGCGGCCAGTCCTCCAGCAGGCCCGCGGCGGACTGCTCGCCGCTGGGCACCAGGTCGGGCTTGACGCCGAACTCGACGAGCGCCTGGGCGGTCTGCTCGCCGACGGCGGCGACCTTTATGCCGGCGAAGGCACGCGCGTCGAGCCCGTACTCCTCGAACTTCTCGCGGACCGCCTTGACCGCGTTGACGGACGTGAAGGCGATCCACTCGTAGCGGCCGGTGACCAGGCCCTTGACCGCACGTTCCATCTGCTGCGGGGTGCGCGGCGGCTCGACGGCGATGGTGGGCACCTCGTGCGGCACGGCGCCGTACGAGCGCAGCTGGTCGGAGAGCGAGGCGGCCTGCTCCTTGGTGCGCGGTACGAGCACCCGCCAGCCGAACAGCGGCTTGGTCTCGAACCACGACAGGTGCTCGCGCCGCCCGGCGCGCTCGCCGACCACGGCTATGGCCGCGACGGAGTCCTCGGGGGTGGGCAGTGCCTTGGTGGCCTTGAGCTCGGCGGCGATGGTCGCGAGCGTCGCGGTCCAGGTGCGCTGCCGGGTCGTGGTGCCGGCCACGGTCACCGTCAGCGGGGTGTCGGGCTTGCGGCCGGCGCCGATGAGTTCGGCGGCGGTGGCGGCGACGGTCTGGAGCGTGGTGGAGACGACCAGCGTCGCGTCGCTGGCGCCCGACTCGGTCCAGCAGCGCGGCGAGGCGGTCGGGGCGTCCACGAAGCGGACCCCGCCGTCGAGCGGCACTCCGGCGTACGCGGGCACGCCCACCTCGGTGGCGACACCGGGGACGACCTCGAAGGGGATGCCGGCCTGCGCGCACGCGAGCATCTCGGCGGCGGCGCAGGCGTCCAGCCCGGGGTCGCCGGCGACCGCACGGACGACCCGCTTGCCGGTGCGCGCGGACGCCATGACAAGCTGGGCAGCGGCATCGGCGAGGGCGGAGGTGTCCAACACCGCGCTGCCGGCGGCCGGTTCGGCTGCCCCGGCGGTGTCGCCGGACGGCTCGGCGGTGCCGACGTCGGCACGGGCATGGGTGCGGACGACGTCGAGCACGGAGCGGTCGCCGACCAGCAGGTCGGCGAGGGCGAGCGCTTCGACGGCACGCAGGGTCAGCAGCCCGGGGTCACCGGGCCCGGCACCGAGGAAGGTGACGTGACCGTGGGCGGTCCGCCCGGCGGGGCCGGGGCTTGCGGCGTTGCCGGCCGGCAGTGCCGCACCGGCGGTCGTGGTCGTAGCGACGGCGGCGGGGTTCAAAGTGTGCGCTCCCCCATAAGACCGGCCGCGCCCTTCGCGAGCATCTCGGCGGCGAGTTCACGGCCCAGGGCACGTGCCTCGTCGCCGGACGCCGGAACGCGGCCGGTGATGGACATCTGCACCAGTTCGGTGCCGTCGGTGGTCCCGACGACGCCGCGCAGGCGCAGCTCGGTAGTCTGCCCGTCGTCCACAAGGTCGGCCAGCGCTCCCACGGGGGCGCTGCAGCCGGCCTCGAGGGCGGCGAGCAGGGATCGTTCGGCGGTCACGGCGGCCCGGGTGTCCGGGTCGTCGAGTTCGGCGAGCCGTGCGGCCAGCTCCGGGTCCGAAGCGGCGCACTCGACGGCCAGCGCACCCTGTCCGGGAGCGGGCAGTACGGCGTCGGCCGAGATCAGCTCGGTCGCATCGGCGATCCTGCCGATACGGTTCAGCCCGGCGGCGGCCAGCACGACGGCGTCGAGCTTGCCGGAAGTAACGTACCCGATCCTGGTGTCAACGTTGCCACGGATCGGAACGGTCTCGATGTCCTGGCCGTGCGACCGGGCCCACGCGTTGAGCTGCGCCATGCGGCGCGGCGAGCCGGTGCCGATCCGCGCGCCCGGCGGGAGCGTCGCGAAGGTCAGCCCGGAGCGGGCGACCAGCGCGTCGCGCGGGTCCTCGCGTACGGGCACGGCCGCGAGCACCAGGCCCTCGGGCGGTGCGGTGGGCAGGTCCTTCAGGCTGTGCACGGCGAAGTCGATCTCGCCGGACAGCAGCGCGTCGCGCAGCGCGGACACGAAGACGCCGGTGCCGCCGATCTGGGCCAGGCTCTCGCGGGAGACGTCGCCGTAGGTGGTGATCTCGACGAGTTCCACCTCCCGCCCGGTCAGGGCGCGGACCCGGTCGGCGATCATGCCGGACTGGGCCATGGCGAGCTTGCTGCGCCGGGTGCCGAGGCGCAGTGCGCGCCCGGGGGCGCCGGACGGGGGCGCGGGGGTGGTCGCCGGGGTGGCGGGGGGATTCGCGGGGGTGTTCGCGGGGTTAGTCATCGCCGCTCTCGATTCGGTTGGGCACCCGGGCCACCGCGGGCCTGGGGGTCTCGGCCCGGCTGACGGCGGCGACCGCCTGCGGGTCGAGGTCGAAGAGTTCCCGCAGCGCGTCGGCGTACCCGGCACCGCCGGGCTCGCCCGCGAGCTGCTTGACGCGCACGGTCGGCGCGTGCAGGAGCTTGTCCACGACGCGGCGGACGGTCTGGCCGATCTCCGCGCGTTGCTTGTCGTCCAGGTCGGGCAGCCTACCGTCGAGCCGCGCGAGTTCCCCCGCGACGACGTCGGCGGCCATCGCGCGCAGCGCGACCACGGTCGGGGTGATGCGGGCGGCGCGCTGGGCGGCGCCGAAGGCGGCGACCTCCTCGGCGACGATGCCCTGCACGGCCTCCACGTCGGCGGCCATGGGCGCGTCCGCGGAGGCCGCGGCGAGCGACTCGATGTCGACGAGGTGGACGTGGTCCAGGTCGTGCGCCGCCGGATCGACGTCCCGCGGCATCGCCAGGTCGAGTACGGCCAGCGGGCCGGCCGCCGCGAGGTCCTCGGCGGTGAGCACCAGGCCGGTCGAGCCGGTGCACGACACCACGATGTCGGCCTCCGTGAGCGCGGCCGCCAGCTTGGCCATGCCCACCGCGTGCGCCTGCGTGCCCTGCTCGGTGAGCTGGGCGGCGAGCCGTACGGCCCGCTCGGGGGTGCGGTTGGCGATCGTCACACCGGCCACGCCGGAGCGCGCCAGGGTGACCGCGGCCAGCGACGACATCGAGCCGGCGCCGACGACCAGGGCGCGCTTGCCGGTCAGCGGGCCGGTCACGGGGGCGAGCTGGGCCAGGCCGAAGGTGACCAGGGACTGCCCGGCGCGGTCGATACCGGTCTCGGAGTGCGCGCGCTTGCCGACCCGCAGGGCCTGCTGGAAGAGGTCGTTGAGCAGCCGTCCGGCGCTGTGCAGCTCCTGCCCGACGGCGAGCGCGTCCTTGATCTGGCCGAGGATCTGGCCCTCGCCGACGACCATCGAGTCCAGCCCGCACGCCACCGACAGCAGGTGGTGGACGGCACGGTCCTCGTAGTGGACGTACAGGTACGGCGTCAGCTCGTCGAGGCCGACCTCGCTGTGCCGCGCCAGCAGCGTGGACAGTTCGGCGACACCGGCGTGGAACTTGTCGACGTCCGCGTACAGCTCGATGCGGTTGCACGTGGCCAGCGCCATGGCCTCGCTCGCGGGTTCGGCGGCGAGCGTGTCCTGGAGCAGCTTGGCGCGCGCGTCCGCGCTCAGCGCGGCGCGCTCCAGCACGCTCACCGGCGCACTGCGGTGCGACAGTCCGACGACCAGAAGACTCATGCGGGCATCACGGCGGGGACGTCCCCGTCCGGGTCCTGGCGGCCGTTCTCGCCCTCGCCGGCCTTGCGCTGCTCGTGGAAGGCGAGGATCTGCAGCTCTATGGACAGGTCCACCTTGCGCACGTCCACGCCGTCCGGCACGGACAGCACGGTCGGGGCGAAGTTCAGGATGGAGGTCACACCCGCGCCGACCAGCCGGTCGGTGACCTCCTGCGCGGCGCCCGCGGGCGTCGCGATGACGCCGATGGACACCTGGTTGTCGGCGACGATGCTCTCCAGCTCGTCGATGTGCCGCACCGGCAGGCCCGCGACCAGCCGCCCGGCGAGTCCCGCGTCGGCGTCCAGCAGCGCGGCGACGCGGAAGCCGCGCGAGGCGAAGCCGCCGTAGTTGGCGAGCGCGGCGCCGAGGTTGCCGATACCGACGATGACGACCGGCCAGTCCTGGGTGAGTCCCAGTTCCCGGCTGATCTGGTAGACGAGGTACTCGACGTCGTAGCCGACGCCCCTGGTCCCGTACGAGCCGAGGTAGGAGAAGTCCTTGCGCAGCTTGGCCGAGTTGACCCCGGCGGCGGCGGCGAGTTCCTCCGAGGACACGGTGGGCACCGAGCGCTCGGACAGAGCGGTCAGCGCCCGCAGGTACAGCGGAAGCCTGGCGACGGTGGCCTCGGGGATCCCTCGGCTACGGGTCGCCGGTCGGTGTGATCGGCCAGTTGCCACGGTGCTCCTGCGGGTAGAGCTGGGCTGAGAGCGGCCACGGTCGTTGGAGCCGCCCCGTGCGTGCCAGGCTATGTCTTTGTGAACGCGTGCACAAAGATGGTGTCCGTTTTGCCCGGCGGAAGTGATGGGCATCACGCACTCCCATGTCGGACATTGGGCACGTACTGCCCGGCCGAAACGTTGCTGCGCCGCTTCCACAACGCGTCCGCCGTCCGCAGCGGACCACCGGCCTCGGGCCAGCGCACATCCGCTGCCTGCGACAACCGCTCCGCCAGCGCCTCCGCGGCCGAGACCGCGCCGACCGTACCCGTCTCCGCCACGAAGTGGCCGAAAAGCGCCGCCGCGGTCCGGGCGTCCCCCAGCGCGGTGTGGGCATCCTCACCCCCGAGCCCCAGCGCGCGGGCGCACGCCCGCAGCGACAGCCCGTAGGTGTCACCCGTGGAGTACGCGGCGGCCATCCGCATCGTGCACAGCTCCGGCACCGCGGGCAGCACTATCCCGATCCGCGCGTACTCCGCCGCGAGGAACGCCCGGTCGCACCCCACGTTGTGCCCCACCAGCACACGCCCGCGCAGCAGCGCGAGCAGCCGCCCGGCGATCCCGGCGAAGTGCGGGGCCCCGCCGAGGTGGGCGGGCTCGATCCCGTGGATGTGCGTCGGCCCCACGGGCCCCTGCGGATCGACGAGCGTGCTGAACTCCCCTTCCGGGGAGAGGTCGAGCCCGAGCAGCACCACCGCGACCTCGACGACCCGGTGCCGCCGCGACGACGACCCGGTCGCCTCGACATCCACCACCGCGAACCCGCTGGGCGCGGCGCCTTCCACCGAGGGCACTCGGCACACTCCTCATACTTCGCCCCCGGCCGTACAAAACGCCCCCGATCCTACCTGACCTCGCCTTCTGCGTAAGGCGGTGCTTATCAGGGGCGCGGGGAACTGCGCGCTCAGCCCCCACCGGGGGCGCGGGTAGTCACCGGCCGAAAGGGGCAGTTGCTGTCGTTCCCGGACCACCGGCCGGTGGGTGGCTGAGCGCGCAGTTCCCCGCGCCCCTGCGGGGCGCAGCCCCTCCGCAGGAGGGGGGTCAGGAGGTGAGGGCGCGGTGGAGGCGGGCGCGGTCGACGCGCCAGAACGTGTGCTGCTCACCGTCGACCAGCACGACAGGAATCTGCTCCCAGTACCGCGCGTACAGCGCCTCGTCCTGCGTGATGTCCTGCTCCAGGACCACCGCCCCGGTCGCGGCGGCGACCTCCTCCACCACAGCGCGAGCGTCCTCGCACAGATGGCACCCCGGCTTGCCGATCAGCGTCACCGTCCGCGCGGCAGCCGCGCCCGCGCCCTCGCCCTCGTTCGTCGTTCCGCTCATCCGCTCATTGTGACTCCTGGCCGACACAGCCGGTTCACGCCCCGGCATCGTGCGCGAACCGACCTTGTCGCACGGGATCGTTATGCTCGACGACATGGCCGCTCCCCGATGGCTCACCCCCCGCAGACAGTCCGCCACGCAGCGGAGTGTGCAGGCCGGCGAGGCTGCCGCAGAGGCGGCGCTCGCGACGACGCCCCGGCCGGAGGACACCGCGCCGAAGGAGGCGGACAGGACGGAGGAGGTTCCCTTCCCGGTCGCCGGGGATCCGCGGGCCGCCGCGTTCTTCGACCTCGACAACACCGTGATGCAGGGCGCCGCGCTCTTCCACTTCGGCCGCGGGCTGTACAAACGGCATTTCTTCGACACGCAGGATCTGCTGCGGTTCGCGTGGCAGCAGGCGTACTTCCGGATGGCCGGCTCCGAGGACCCCGAGCACATGCAGGACGCGCGGGACAGCGCGCTGTCGATCGTCAAGGGGCACCGCGTCGAGGAGCTGATGGCGATCGGCGAGGAGATCTACGACGAGTACATGGCCGGCAAGATCTGGCCGGGGACGCGCGCCCTCGCGCAGGCGCACCTGGACGCCGGGCAGCGGGTGTGGCTGGTGACGGCCGCGCCGGTGGAGACGGCGACGATCATCGCCCGTCGGCTGGGCCTGACCGGCGCGCTGGGCACGGTCGCGGAGTCGGTGGACGGCGTGTACACCGGGCGGCTGGTCGGCGAGCCGCTGCACGGGCCCGCGAAGGCCGAGGCGGTGCGGGCGCTGGCGATGAGCGAGGATCTGGACCTGTCGGCGTGCGCGGCGTACAGCGACTCGCACAACGACATCCCGATACTGTCGCTCGTCGGACACCCGTACGCGATCAACCCCGACAGCCGGCTGCGCAAGCACGCCCGCGCGGAGGGCTGGCGGCTGCGCGACTACCGCACGGGGCGCAAGGCGGCCCGTATCGGGATCCCGGCGGCGGCCGGTCTGGGCGCGCTCGCGGGCGGTACGGCGGCGGCGGTCGCGATCAGCCGGCGGCACAAGTAGCCGCGCCGGCGGGCGGCCCGGCATCGTACGGCCCCGTCCGGCGGGCGGGTGTACGCCCCGCGCACGGCGCGCACACGGTCACATCACGGCCTCTGCGCGAGCTGTTCACGAACCCAAGTGGTCAACAACAGTCGCCTGTTCGATAATTGGTCGATCGTCAATCCGCACAGGAAATGGCGCAAACGACGATTTGCGCAACTCGGTGTAGCGTCTCCTGTACGAAGCGTTATTCTCCTCAGACGCAATCCGGTACCCACACGTCGCCACGACGGGTGAACGGTCCCGTACTGCACGTGATGGAAGTTCTGCCTCTGGGAGTCCCGTGTACCCACACGACGGGGTTGACACCTCCGGCCTGGCTGCGCTGCGCGCCATGGTGCTCCGGCACCTTGTGCACGCCGTCCCCGCGCACGCCGTGCCCGCCCTCGCCACGTCAGGTCCCACCGTCCCCGGGCCCGCGTACGCGCTGGCCGAAGTCAGCACAGCCGCAGGCAGACGCACCCGCAACAGCTCGGGATCCGCCGGTACCCACGCCGCCGCCCCGGGCGCCCAGCCGCGCCGCCCCGCCGCCGACACCGACTCAGGCCGCATGATGGACCTGGTCGAACGCGCGCAGGACGGCGAGACCGAGGCCTTCGGCCGCCTCTACGACCACTACAGCGACACGGTCTACCGCTACATCTACTACCGGGTCGGCTCCAAGGCGACGGCCGAGGACCTGACCAGCGAGACCTTTCTGCGCGCCCTGCGCCGTATCGGCACCTTCACCTGGCAGGGACGCGACTTCGGCGCGTGGCTGGTCACCATCGCGCGCAATCTGGTCGCCGATCACTTCAAGTCGAGCCGTTTCCGTCTCGAAGTGACCACCGGCGAAATGCTCGACGCGAACGAGGTCGAACGAAGTCCCGAGGATTCGGTCCTGGAGTCGCTGTCCAACGAGGCGCTGCTGACCGCGGTGCGCAAACTCAACCCACAGCAGCAGGAATGCGTGACACTGCGCTTCCTGCAAGGGCTTTCGGTCGCCGAGACGGCCCGGGTCATGGGAAAGAACGAGGGCGCGATCAAGACGCTGCAATACCGCGCCGTCCGCACGCTGGCCAGACTCCTCCCGGATGACGCGAGGTGAGGCCCCGGTGCCACCGCACGATCATCACACCTGCGTAACCCAACTGGCGCGGTGCTCGTTGCTTCCCATGCGGACACCCGCGCACCGCCCCGCACCCCTCGCTTTTCACCCGTTCGGGTGCATGGCCGAGGGGCCGCGCAACCCCCGGGCGGTGCGGGGAGTCGAGTGTGGATGACGAGAGGAGGTGCCGCGCGTGATCGGACAGGCAACGGCACACCGCCGGGCGAACGCCTTCGCCCAGGCGCTTGAGGACCGCGAGGCCCTTGAAGAGCGCGAAGGCGCCGCGGCAGCCCAGGACGGCACCGCGGCAGGCCGTCGGCCCGGTACGTCCGGCGCCGCCCACGGCAGCCACGCGGCGGCCCGGCACGCCGACCCCGACCAGAACACCCTGCTGGCCCTCGCCACGGCGCTGGCCGAGCAGCCGCGGCCCACGCTCGACCCCGAGCGCAAGACCGTGCAGCGCGCCCAGCTCATCGCCGCCATGGAGCAGGCCCTCGCCGACGGCAGCTTCCCGGTCACCGCCCGGGTGCCCGAGCAGCGCGACGGCGGCCGGAGCGGCAGGAGCGGGCTGCGCCGGCTCACCCCCGGCAGCAAGCTGTCCCGGCGGCTCGCGGTCGGCGGGCTCACCGTCAGCGTCGCCGCGGGCGCCTTCGGCGGGGTCGCCGCGGCCAGCACCAGCGCGCTGCCCGGCGACACGCTCTACCCGCTCAAGCGCGGCATGGAAGACCTCAAGCTCGACATGGCCAGCGGCGACGCCTCGCGCGGCAAGATCTACCTCGACATGGCCTCCACCCGGCTCCAGGAGGCCCGCCGCCTCATGGACCGCGGGCGGGGCGGGCAGCTCGACGACGAGTCGGTGGCCGAGGTGCGCAAGGCCCTGTCGGGCATGCACCAGGAGGCCACCGAGGGCCACAAGCTGCTCAGCCAGGCCTACCAGCACGACGGCGACCTCCAGCCGATCGAGACGCTCAACAACTTCACGGAGGCCCACCGCCAGGGCTGGACGGAGCTGCGCGGCAAGCTGCCCAGCCAGCTCACCGACGTCTCCGACCAGGTCTCCTCGGTCTTCGACGCCATAGACCAGGAGGTCGCGCCGCTCCAGGGGCTGCTGCCCCAGCCGAAGAAGCGGGAGTCGCACGGCTCCGGCTCCGGCGGTACGGGCGGCGGTTCGACCGGCAGCGCGTCCGCCCCGCCCTCGGCGTCGTCCAGCGCGGCGCCCGGCGCGGACGGTACGCCCGGGGCCACCCCGTCGCCGTCCGCGACGACGCCCGCCCAGGGCCTCATCGGCGGCACGAACCCGCTGGGGCCGCTCCCGGGCCTCACCGCCCCGGCCACCCCGACGTCCCCGCCGTCCACGGACCACTCCGTGACCCTGCCCCCGCTCCTCCCGGGCCTGCTGCCCGGCCTGGGCCTGGGCGCGTCGGAGGACGACGAGTAGCGCCCCGCAGGGGCGCGTGGGGCACCTCCCACGCGCCCCTGACGGTTGCCCCGCGCGGGGCGCCCGGCCTCAGAAGAACACGGACCGGCGCTGCACGAGCAGCTCGTACAAGGTGTGCTGAATCGTTTCGCGTACCTGGTCCGTCAGGTTGAACACGAGCATCGGGTCCTCCGCCGCCTCCGCCGGGTAGCCGTCCGTGGGGATCGGCTCGCCGAACTGGATGACCCACTTCGTGGGCAGCGGCACGACACCCGCGGGCCCGAGCCACGGGAACGTCGGGGTCAGCGGGAAGTAGGGCAGACCCAGCAGCCGGGCAACGGTCTTCGCGTTGCCGAGCATCGGGTACGTCTCCTCCGCGCCCACCACCGAGCACGGCACGATCGGCACCCCCGTCTTGAGGGCGGTCGCGACGAACCCGCCGCGTCCGAAGCGCTGGAGCTTGTAGCGGTCGGCGAAGGGTTTGCCGATGCCCTTGAAGCCCTCCGGCATGACCCCGACGACCTCGCCCCGCTCCAGCAGGATCTCCGCGTCCTCCGCGCAGGCCAGCGTGTGGCCGGCCTTCCGGGCCAGCTCGTTGACCAGCGGAAGCATGAAGACCAGGTCGGCGGCGAGCAGCCGCAGATGCCGTTTGGCCGGGTGGTGGTCGTGCACGGCGACCTGGGTCATGAGGGCGTCCAGCGGCAGCGTGCCGGAGTGGTTGGAGACGACGAGCGCGCCGCCCTCGGCGGGGATGTTCTCGATGCCGCGGACCTCGACGCGGAAGTACGACTCGTACAGCGGTCGCAGCACCGACATCAGGACCTGGTCGGTCAGCTCGGCGTCGTACCCGAACTCGTCGACCTCGTAGTCGCCCGTCACCCGGCGGCGCAGGAAGGCCAGGCCGGAGGCGACCTTGCGGTCCCAGTCGTCGCCCAGCAGCCGTCCGGCCACCGCGCCGAACAGCCCGCCGCCCGGAGCCGCGGGCGGCTCCTGCGCGGCCTCCGGGCCGGTACGCCCGCCCGCGGCCTGCGCGGGGATGCCCGGTGCGCCCTCGCCGCCCGCGGCGGAACCCGCCTCCCGGCGGGCGGCGGCGCGGCGGCCGCGCGCGCCCTCGTCGAACGGGATCACCTTCGCGTCGCCCACGGCCCCTGCTCCTTCCGCCGAACCTGAAGCACCCCTCGGCGCGCTCTCGCTCATCGCGTGTTCCCCGTCCCGCCCGGGACCGCCGCCGCGAGCCGGTCCACGCCTGCGGCCAGCAGCTGCGGGGGCAGCAGCCCGGGGCCGTGGGCGCGGGCGAAGTCGTGGAAGGCCTCGGCGGTGGTGTAGGTCGGGGTGAAGCCGAGCGTCTCGCGCATCTCGCGGGTGTCGACGACCCGCCCGTGCGTGAGCAGCCGGATCTGCTCGGGCGAGAAGTCGGTGACCGACACGGTGCGCAGCAGCTGCCCGATCCATGTGACGGCGGGCAGCAGCACCGGCACGGTGGGCTTGCCGAGCCGCCGTGCGGTCTGCGACAGCAGCAGCACCCCGTCCCCGGCGATGTTGAACGTGCCGCTGTTGAGCGTGCCGCGGCGGGCCTCGCGGGAGGCCAGCATGAGGACATCGACGACGTCGTCCTCGTGCACGAACTGCAGCCGCGGGTCGTAGCCGAAGACGGTCGGCAGCACCGGCAGCTTGAAGAACTCCGCGAGCGGGGTGTCGGCGGTCGGCCCGAGGATGTTCGCGAAGCGCAGCACCGCGACCGCGACGTCCGGGCGGCGCCGCGCGAAACCGCGGACGTAGCCCTCGACCTCGACGGCGTCCTTCGCGAAGCCGCCGCTGGGCAGCGACTTGACGGGGGTCGTCTCGCGGAAGACCGCGGGGTCGCGCGGCGCGGAACCGTAGACGCTCGTGGTCGACTTCACCACCAGGCGCCGTACCGTGGGCGCCTTCTGGCACGCGCCGAGCAGCTGCATCGTGCCGATGACGTTGGTCTCCTTGACCTGCGTGCGGCCGCCGGAGCCCAGCGGGGTGCCGGTCACGTCCAGGTGCACGACGGTGTCGACGCCGTGCTGGGCCAGCACCCTGGCGATCATCGGCTGCCGGATGTCGGCCCGGACGAACTCGGCGCCGCCGAGGTCGTGCTCGGGCGGCACCGCGTCGACGGCGACGACCCGGGCCACCGCCGGATCGCGCTGGATACGGCGGACGAAGCGCCCGCCCAGCTGCCGCGCCGCGCCGGTGACCAGCACCACGCCGCCGCCCACTCTGCCCTCGCTCACGCTCAGCGCCTCCTCAGGGGAACACTCGCACCGTATCCCCTGCGCCCGGACGCCGCCCGCCCCGACACAGACCCGTCACAGCCGCGACCCGGGCCCGTTCCCCGGCGCCGTCCGGTCCCGGACAGCGCACTGCCCTCCCCCGCCGCCCGGAGGCGGTGGAGGAGGGCAGGAAGCGGGACGGCGGCCGCAGGGCCGGAAGGTCGCCCGCGCTCATCCCCGCCGTGGGCGGGGACGGCTGCTACTTCTTGTTGCGGCGCTGGACACGCGTCCGCTTGAGCAGCTTGCGGTGCTTCTTCTTGGCCATACGCTTGCGCCGCTTCTTGATGACTGAGCCCACGACTACCCTCGCTTCGGTTTCACTCGGTGCGGGGCGTCCGAGCCCACACGACCTTCGTCGGCCTAGCCTACCCGCCCCGAGCGGAGGGGCATAAACGAGGCCCGATCCAAGCCGTCATCTGCCCGCCGGGGCGTTCTCAGGCAGATTCCACCCCCACGTACGACTCCCGGAGGTACTCGTGGACGGCCTGCTCCGGAACCCGGAACGAGCGACCCACGCGAATCGCCGGCAGATGACCGCTGTGCACCAGGCGGTACACCGTCATCTTCGAGACCCGCATCACCGCCGCAACTTCGGCGACGGTGAGAAAGACGACCTCGTTCAGAGGGCGCGTTTCAGTAGTAGCCATGTCACACCTGAACCTTCCGCACACGCCGGGCACCGGCTTCCCCTCCGGCGACTCAAAGCGGCATGTGCGCTCCCCACCAGATTAGGGGCGCATGAGGTATGTGGGGAAGAGGAGTTGCCTATGGATGACTACTGTGACAGCCAGGCCCGTTTGAGCACGTAGCGCGTCAATGGCCGGTAGTAATCGGACCTTACGGCGTCGTCCACCGGCACCGCCACCGATACGCTGCCCTCCGCCTCGGCGACGAAAACGGCGGGGTCGTCGCAGTCCGCCAGCCCGATGGCTTCAACCCCCAACTGACCTGCGCCGCACACGAATCCGTGATCTCCGACCACGAGTCCGGGCAGCATTCCGCCGTCTTCGGCGGCGGCCGCGAGCGCCGCTCTGACCGGCAGCGGCGAGTGGGTGTGCGCACCCGGCTCGACCGGCGCACCGTCACCCTCCGTGGCCACGGGACGGACGACGGCGACCCCTCCGACGTAGCGCAGGAGGTGACGGCGTACGCCGAACTGCGTGCGCATGTCCACTCCCGGACCATACGCAGGGGTGAGGACGACACATCCCGCCGCCGAGAGAGCGGCCGCCAGAGATGCGTAGAAACCGAGGAGACGGTGTGGATGTCCTGTGCCCAGAAGGATCGGAATACGGTCACGGGCCGCCCGTGCGAGGCGCTCCGCGAACGCGTCCAGCGCCGCGACCGTGCAGTCCGGGTCGATCGCCTCCTGACCCGAGGTGTGCGCGGGATCCGCCGACACCCCGCACCGGTCGGCCATCAGCCGCAGCAACTCCGGTACGTCCCACTCCCCTTGCGGGTCAAGGCCCAGCGTCAGCCGCGGATCCCGGGCGGCGAACAGCCGGTAGCTCGCCAGGCTCTTCTCGCGCGGCGTCCCGACCTTGCCGGCCAGGCCCGTCGCCTCCAGATGCGCGCGCAGCGCGCCCACACTCACCACGCCATGATCGTCCCGGCCCGTCCGCGGGGCGGCACCCCGAACCGGCCGAATTCACCCGCCGGAAACCCGTCCGGTCCGTCCGGCAGCTCCCCGGCACCCCGCTACGGCAGCAGGCCGTGCAGCGGGAAGACGGCCCGCCGGGTCGCCAGGATGGCCTGGTCCAGCCGGTCCGCCGGGTCGTACCCGGCCTCCGCGAAGCCCGTCCAGCGCGGCTCGCCCCCGTCCGTCATGCGCAGCGGCGCGGGCTGCCGGGTGCGCGCGTACACCTCGTGCCGCCACTCCTGCGGCACCTCCGTGGCTGGTGCCAGCGGCTCCCCCGCGGCGATCGCCACCAGGTGCGTCCAGGTGCGCGGCACCACGTCGGTGACCGCGTACCCGCCGCCGCCCAGCGCCACCCAGCGCCCGCCCGCGTGCTCGTGCGCCAGCGCGTGGCAGGCCTCGGCCACCGCCCGCTGCGCGTCCACCGTCACCGCCAGATGCGCCAGCGGATCCTCGACATGGGTGTCCGCCCCGTGCTGGCTGACCAGCACCTGCGGCCGGAAGGCGGCCAGCAGTTCGGGCACCACCGCGTGGAAGGCCCGCAGCCAGCCCGCGTCACCCGTGCCCGCGGGCAGCGCCACGTTCACCGCGCCGCCCTCCGCGTCCGGGCCGCCCGTCTCCTCCGCCCAGCCGCTGGTGTGCGGGAAGAGCGTGCGCGGGTGCTCGTGCAGCGACACCGTCATGACCCGCGGGTCGTCCCAGAAGGCCGCCTGCACCCCGTCCCCGTGGTGGACGTCCACGTCGATGTACGCGACCCGCTCCGCGCCCAGCTCCAGCAGCCGCGCCACCGCGAGCGCCGCGTCGTTGTAGACGCAGAAACCGGCGGCCGCGCCGGGCATCGCGTGGTGCAGCCCGCCGGTGAAGTTCACCGCGTGCGCCGCCTCGCCGCGCCACACCGCCTCCGCCGCCGCGACCGACTGGCCCGCGATCAGCGCCGAGACCTCGTGCATCCGCGGGAAGACGGGATTGTCCGTGGTGCCCAGCCCGTACGCGGCGAAAGCGGCGAAGGAGGCCCGCACCGCGTCCGGGTCCTCGCCCGCGCGCATCACCGCGGCCATGTAGTCCCCGTCGTGCACGAGCGCGAGCGTCGACTCCCCGGCGGGCGGCGCCGCCACCACCGTCAGCGCCCGGTCCAGCCCCACCGCCCGCACCAGGCCCCGGGTGAGCGTCAGCCGCACCGGGTCCATCGGGTGTCCGGGCCCGAAGTCGTAGCCGGTGACCCGCTCATCCCACATCAACAGTGCTCGGCCGCTCATGGCCGACACCGTACCCGCCGCCCGCCGCCCCGAAGGAGCGCGCGTAGTGCAGTGTCGCCGCGACCAGCACCATCGGGACGAGCATGGCGCCGCGGTAGCTCCACGCGTCGCCCAGCGCGCCCACCAGCGGCGAGCCGACGAGGAAACCGACGTAGTTGAAGACGTTCAGGCGCGCGATGGCCGCGTCCGACCCGTGCGGGAACATCCGCCCGGCCGCCGCGAAGGTCTGCGGCACGATGACGCACAGCCCGAACCCCAGCAGCGTGAAGCCCAGCATGCCGACCCACGCCCCCGGCGCCACCGCCACCACCGCGAAGCCCGCGACCGCCACCACCGTCCCGAGCCGCACGACCGGCACGGCCCCGTACCGCCGCACCCCGAAGTCGCCGACCGAGCGGCCGAGCAGCGTCGTGACCATGTAGACGGCGTAGGGGACGGTGGAGAGCTGCTCGGAACTGTGCAGGGTGTCTTGGAGGTACTTCGCGCTCCAGTTGGAGACGGTCGAGTCGCCGATGTAGGCGAAGCTCATGACCAGGCACAGCGGCAGCAGCACCCGCATCGCGACCTGCGGGCCCTTCCCCGCGGCGGCCTCCTGGACGGCGGGCCCGTCGTCCGCGTCGCGGTACCAGCGGCTCGCGGCGAGCGTGAGCGGGATCATCACCGCGGTGAAGGGCCCGTAGACGGTCACCAGGGCGATGTGCCAGTGCGCCCCCGACCAGGCCAGCACCGAGCCGACGATGCCGCCGAGGCTGTAGGCGGCGTGGAAGCCCAGCATGATGCTGCGCCCGTACGCCCGCTGAAGGCTCACCCCGAGCATGTTCATCGACGCGTCCAGCCCGCCGACGCACACCCCGAACAGCGCGAGCGTCACCGCGGCCGCCCACATCCGGTCCCCGGCACCGAGCCCGACCAGCACGAGCGCGACGACCGGCTGCACCCAGCGCAGCACCACGCTCGGCCGCACCCGCCGCACCAGCTGCTCGGTCACGACGCTGCCCGCGCCCGCCAGGATCGGCACGGCCGCCAGGAACACCGGCAGCAGCCCGTCGCTGATCCCGTAGCGGTCCTGGATCGCCGGGATCCGGGTCACCAGCAGCGCGAAGAGCGCCCCTTGCGCGAAGAAGCTCACCGCGAGGGCGGCGCGGCCCAGCCGCAGCGGCCGGGCGGGCTGCGGGACGTCGCGTACGTCGCTAGCGTCGCTCATGAGCGAGCACGCTAGACGCGAAAGCTACGCTTGAGTAGGTGTCCGGCGTCACGATCCGGCGTCACCTCTGACCAGGCGCGGGAGCGGCCCCCGGTTCAGCCGGAGAGCAGCGCGGGAAGCTCGGCCATCCCGCCGAAGAGCGCGGTGGCGTCCGCGAGCTTCGCGGCCGGTGTCATCGCGGTGTAGCCGAAGACGTCCATCCCGGCCGCCCGCGCCGCCTGCACCCCGAGCGCGCTGTCCTCGACCACCACGCACCGCTCCGGCGCCACACCCATCGTGCGGGCGGCGTGCAGGAAGAGGTCCGGCTCCGGCTTGCCCCGCCCGACGTCCTGCGCCGAGAACAGCCGCCGCTCGTCGAAGCGCCCGTAGAGCCCCGTCGTCCGCAGCGCGACCCTGATCCGCTCGTGCGTCGCCGACGACGCCAGGCAGTACGGCACCCCGTCCGCCGCCAGCTTCTCCAGCACCGTCCCGGCCCCGTCCACCGCCCGCAGCTCCTGCTCGAACGCCGCGAAGACCCGCCCGTGGTAGGCCGTGTCGAAGCCCTCCGGCAACGTCCCGCCGTGCCGCTCCCGGACGACGTCGTGCACACGGTGCATGGCCGCGCCCATGAAGTCCCGGACCGACTCCTCCGTCGTCGTCGGATACCCCGCCTCGGTGAGGCACTGCGCGAGGATCCGGTTGGAGATCGGCTCGCTGTCGACCAGCACGCCGTCGTTGTCGAAGATGATCAGTTCATACCGCACGGACCCACTCTAGGCGGCTCCGGTACGCGGGCCGGCCGCGCAGGGTGGCCGCCAGCCCGCCCGCCTCAGTGGATGTCGTGGTCGGGGTGGGCGTCGTCGTACGCGTGCCGGGCCTCGGCGATGACACCGCGGTGGGCCAGCGACCAGTCGGCCAGCGCCTTGACGAGGTGGGTGAGCCCCGCGCCGGTCTCCGTCAGCCGGTAGTCCACCTGCGCGGGCACGGTCGGATAGACGGTACGCAGCACGAGCCCGTCGCGCTCCAGCCTGCGCACGGTCAGGGTGAGCATGCGCTGCGAGATGCCGTCGATCGCGCGCTGGAGCTCCCGGAAGCGCCGCGGCCCGCCCGCCAGCTCGACGATCACCAGCACCGACCACTTGTCGCCGATCCGGTCCAGGACGTCCCGGATCCCGCAGTCGGGATGCTCCGGCAGCCCGCACGGATCGAGGGCCGCGGGCGCCGTCGGCGCGCTGACCAGTGCGGTTACCGCGGTGTGCGTGACGGACATCGAAATGCCTCCTTGTGGCCGGTGGACGGCCGATCAAGGATCAAGCCTAGTTACCGAAGAGAACCACGGCGGCCCGCCGCACGTACACGGACCGCCGAGAACGACGACGTACAACGACGAACGACGACGAACGACAGAACGACGACGGAAGACGGCGACTGATCATGATCCTGGTGACCGGAGCGAACGGAAACCTCGGCAGGGCCACCCGTGCCGCCCTGCACGCCCGCGGCGAGACGGCCCTCGGCGGCAGCCGCACCCCGGCCGAGGGCATACGCCCCCTCGACTTCGACACCCCCTCGACCCTCGACCTCTCCGGCGTCACGACGCTGGTCCTGGTCTCCGCGGGCTACGCCGAGGACGACGTGGTGATCCGCCGCCACACGGCGGCCCTGGACGCGGCCGTACGGGACGGGGTCGGCCACGTCGTCTACACGAGCCTCACGACCGCGGGCGACCACCTGGGCTTCGCCCTCGCCCACCGCGCGACCGAACGCCTCCTCCGGGCGAGCGGGCTGCCCTGGACGATCCTCCGCAACGGCCTGTACGCCGAGCTGTTCGGCGCCCTGCTGACGCCGGCGGGCGACGCCGCTGTGCAGTCCCCGTTCGGTGACGGCGCCCTGGCCGCGGTCGCCCGGGACGACCTCGCCGAAGCCGCGGCCGTCGTCGCCGCCGACCCCGCCGCCCACCAGAGCCGCGTCTACGACCTGGTCGGCACCCCGATCACGGCGGCCCAGGTCGCTGCCGAGCTGAGCGCCCCGCACCACACCCTCGACCTCGCCGAATACCGCCGACGGCTGCTGGAGACGCCGGACCTGCTGCCCTTCCAGCCCCCCATGCTGGCCTCCCTCGCGTCGGCCGTCCGCCACGGCTTCCTGGCCGACACCACTCCGGACCTCGCCGCACTCCTCGGCCGCGAGCCCCAGGACCCGCTGCCGATCGCCGTAGCGGCGGCGAAGTGAGGGCGGGCTCAAGCGCATCGTCGGCTCGCACTTCGCCAACTACCGTGAGGCCTGGGAGGCCAACCGGCTGATCGCCAAGGGGAAGATCCATCCGACAGTGTCCCGCTCCTACCCGCTGGCGCAGACCGGCCAGGCCGCGTACGACGTGCACCGCAACCTGCACCACGGCAAGGTCGGCGTGCTGGCGCTGGCCCCTGAGGAAGGCATGGGAGTGACCGACCCCGAGATGCGTGAACGCCACCTGGCGTCCATCAACCTCTTCCGCGACGCGGCGCGCGCGGCCACCGCGGCAGGGGCCGCGGCGGCGCCCGCCCGGTCCGCCGCATCCGCGGGGGCCGCCGCGTGAGCGGCCCCGGGCAGCGCGACCGGCCGTGGCTGATGCGGACGTACGCGGGCCACTCGACCGCGGAGGAGTCCAACGCGCTCTACCGCCGCAACCTCGCCAAGGGGCAGACGGGCCTGTCCGTCGCCTTCGACCTGCCGACACAGACCGGCTACGACGCCGACCACGTGCTGGCGCGCGGCGAGGTGGGCCGGGTCGGGGTGCCGGTCGGCCACCTCGGCGACATGCGGCGGCTGTTCGCGGACATCCCGCTGGACTACATGAACACCTCGATGACCATCAACGCCACCGCGATGTGGCTGCTGGCGCTCTACCAGGTGGTCGCGGAGGAGCAGGGGGCCGAACTGCCCGCCCTCCAGGGCACGACGCAGAACGACATCGTCAAGGAGTATCTGTCGCGCGGGACGCACGTCTTCCCGCCCGGCCCGTCGCTGCGGCTGACCACGGACATGATCACGTACGCGGTCCACCACGTCCCGCGCTGGAACCCCATCAACATCTGCAGCTACCACCTCCAGGAGGCGGGGGCGACACCGGTACAGGAGATCGCGTACGCGATGTCCACCGCGGTCGCCGTGCTGGACGCGGTGTTCGCCTCCGGGCAGGTGCCCGAGGAGCGGCGCGGCGAGGTCGTGGGGCGGATCTCCTTCTTCGTCAACGCCGGGGTGCGCTTCGTCGAGGAGATGTGCAAGATGCGCGCCTTCGGCCGGATCTGGGACACCGTCACGCGTGAGCGCTACGGTGTCCAGGACCCGCGGCAGCGCCGCTTCCGCTACGGGGTGCAGGTCAACTCGCTCGGCCTGACCGAGGCGCAGCCGGAGAACAACGTGCAGCGCATCGTGCTGGAGATGCTGGCGGTGACGCTGTCGAAGGACGCCCGCGCCCGCGCCGTCCAGCTCCCGGCCTGGAACGAGGCACTGGGCCTGCCCCGGCCGTGGGACCAGCAGTGGAGCCTGCGCATCCAGCAGGTCCTCGCCTACGAGAGCGACCTGCTGGAATACCCCGACCTCTTCGACGGCAGCCATGTCGTCGAGGCGAAGGTCGCCGAACTGGTCGGTCAGGCGACCGCCGAGATGGCCCGTATCGAGGAGATGGGCGGCGCGATGGCGGCCGTCGAGTCCGGCTACCTGAAGTCGGAGCTGGTGGCCTCGCACGCGGCGCGCCGGGCGCGTATCGAGTCGGGCGAGGAGAAGATCGTCGGCGTCAACGTCCACGAGGCCACCGAGCCGAGCCCGCTGACCGCCGACCTGGACACCGCGATCATGACCGTCGACCCGGCCACCGAGGCCCGTGTGGTGGCCGCGCTGGAGGAGTGGCGGCGCGAGCGCGACCAGCCCCGTGCCAAGGCCGCGCTGGCGGCGCTGCGGGAGGCCGCCGAGGGCACGGACAACCTGATGCCGGCGACCCTGGAGTGCGCCCGCGCGGGCGTGACGACCGGCGAGTGGGCGGGCGTGCTGCGCGAGGTCTTCGGGGAGTTCCGCGCCCCGACCGGGGTGGGCGGCGCGCCCGTGGCGGTCACGGCGGACGACGGCGGGCCGCTCGCGGAGGTACGCCGCCGGGTCGCGGCGACCGCGGAGGAGCTGGGCGGCGGGCGACTGCGGCTGCTCGTCGGCAAGCCCGGCCTGGACGGGCACTCCAACGGCGCCGAGCAGATCGCCGTACGCGCCCGCGACGCCGGCTTCGAGGTCGTCTACCAGGGCATACGGCTGACCCCCGAGCAGATCGTGGCGGCCGCCGTGGCCGAGGACGTGCACTGCGTGGGCCTGTCGATCCTCTCCGGGTCGCACGGCGCGCTGGTGCCGGACGTGCTGGAGCGGCTGAGCGCCGCGGGCGCGGACGACGTGCCCGTGGTGGTCGGCGGCATCATCCCGGCCGCGGACGCGGACGCCCTGCTCGCCGCCGGTGTGGCGGCGGTCTTCACACCCAAGGATTTCGGTATCACCGGGATCATCGGCCGGATCGTGGACGAGATCCGGCGCGCGCACGGCCTCGCCGGGTCCGCCGGACCCGCCGGGCAGAACGAGCTGGAGGTATGACCGTGCAGTTCGGCCGCACATACGAGGAGTTCGAGGTCGGCGCCGTGTACCGGCACTGGCCGGGAAAGACGGTCACCGAGTACGACGACCACCTCTTCTGCCTCCTCACCATGAACCACCACCCGCTGCACATGGACGCCAACTACGCGGAGCGGACGACCGACTTCGGCCGCAACGTGGTCGTCGGCAACTACGTCTACTCACTGCTGCTCGGCATGTCGGTGCCGGACGTGTCCGGCAAGGCCATCGCCAACCTGGAGGTCGAGTCGCTGCGGCACGTCGCGCCGACCTTCCACGGGGACACGATCTACGGCGAGACGACGGTGCTGGACAAGTGGCCGTCCAAGAGCCGGGACGACCGCGGCATCGTCCGCGTCGAGACCCGCGGCCACAACCAGGACGGCACCCTGGTGTGCGTCTTCCACCGCAAGGTGATGGTGCCGACCGCCCGCTACATCGAGCAGCGCGGCGGCGAGCAGCCCGGCCGCCCGCAGCCGCAGACGCAGCCCCAGTCGCAGTCGCAGCCCCAGTCGCAGCCGGAAGGGAAGTGACATGACCGACCGTCTCGCGCACACCGACGGCCTGACCGAGATCCAGCGGGAGATCCTGAGCACCGTCCGGGATTTCGTCGACAAGGAGATCCTGCCGGTCGCCACCGAGCTGGAGCACCGCGACGAATACCCCCTCGCCATCGTCGAGGGCCTCAAGGAGCTGGGCGTCTTCGGGCTGATGATCCCCGAGGAGTACGGCGGGCTCGGCGAGTCGCTGCTGACCTACGCACTGGCCGTGGAGGAGATCTCGCGCGGCTGGATGAGTGTGTCGGGCATCATCAACACGCATTTCATCGTCGCGTACATGATCCGCCAGCACGGCACCCAGGAGCAGAAGGATTACTTCCTGCCGCGGATGGCAGCCGGTGACGTGCGCGGCGCGTTCTCGATGTCGGAGCCGGGACTGGGCTCGGACGTGTCCGCGATCCGGACGAAAGCCGTCCGCGACGGGGACGCGTACGTGATCAACGGCCAGAAGATGTGGCTGACCAACGGCGGCTCGTCCAACCTGGTCGCGGTGCTGTGCCGGACCGACGAGGGGCAGCCGGCGGACGCGCCGCCGCACCGCTCGATGACCACCTTCCTGATCGAGAAGGAGCCCGGCTTCGGCGCCAACGCCACGGTGCCGGGCCTGACCGTGCCGGGCAAGATCGAGAAGATGGGCTACAAGGGCGTCGACACCACCGAGCTGGTGCTCCAGGACGTGCGGATCCCCGCCGACCGGGTGCTCGGCGGCACCAGCGGCCGCGGTTTCTACCAGATGATGGACGGCGTCGAGGTGGGCCGGGTGAACGTCGCCGCGCGTGGCTGCGGCGTCGCCAAGCGTGCGTTCGAGCTGGGTATCGGCTACGCGCAGCAGCGGCACACCTTCGGCAAGCAGATCGCCCAGCACCAGGCCGTGCAGTTCAAGCTCGCCGAAATGGCCACCAAAGTGGAGGCCGCCCACCAGATGATGGTCAATGCCGCACGCAAGAAGGATTCCGGCGAGCGGAACGATCTGGAGGCGGGCATGGCGAAATATCTCGCATCAGAGTTCTGCAAAGAAGTCGTCGAGGACGCCTTCCGCATCCACGGCGGCTACGGCTTCTCCAAGGAGTACGAGATCGAGCGGCTGTACCGGGAGGCCCCGATGCTGCTGATCGGCGAGGGGACCGCTGAGATCCAGAAAATGATCATCGGGCGGCGACTTCTGGAGGAGTATCGAATCCAGGGGTAAATGTCCAATTTTGGATGGATTTACCCGAGGCAAACATCACACTGCGCCGTGGTTTCGGCCGTTGTAGAGCCACCAGAACCGGCCATCGACTCGCCCTCGCGCTTGCCCAGTTGCCGGTGTCAGCCGATACCATCGACCAAAGCCGCCGTCCCCAGAAGCAATTCGCGGCATCCTCCGCTACGAAGGTCTTCCATGCCCCACAGCCATTCCCCTGCACCGCGCGGCCGGGTCCGCCTCGCCCGTGGAGCATCACCGTGGCTCTTCCCGACCGTCGCCACCGCGGCGGTCTCCCTCGTCAAGGCGCGCCACTCCGGCCGCTGGGCGACCGTGGCAGTCCCCGCCACCGCCCTGGCGGCCGGGATGCTGTGGTTCTTCCGCGACCCTGAGCGGGAGATCGCCGAAGGCCGGGTGATCAGCCCGGCCGACGGCGTGGTCCAGAGCATCATGCCGTGGAAGGACGGGCGCACCCGCGTCGCGATCTTCATGAGCCCGCTCAACGTGCACGTCAACCGCGCTCCGCTGGCCGGCACGATCTCCTCCGTCGAGCACATCCCGGGCGGGTTCGTCCCGGCGTTCAACAAGGAGAGCGAGAACAACGAGCGGGTCGTGTGGCACTTCGACACCGACCTCGGCGACATCGAGATGGTGCAGATCGCCGGCGCCGTCGCGCGCCGGATCGTGCCGTACGTGCCGCGCGGCTGCAAGGTCGAGCAGGGCGACCGCATCGGGCTCATCCGCTTCGGCTCACGCGTCGACGTGTACCTCCCCGAAGGCATTGAGGCGGGCGTCGAGGTCGGGCAGACCACCACGGCTGGGGTGACACGCCTTGACCGTGACTGACGGTGATACGGCGCAGTCCGACTGGGTGACCGAACTCCAGGACGAGGTCGACGACCTCCCCCTGTCCACCCGGCTGTCCATCGCGGACGCGCTCACACTCGGTAACGCGATCTGCGGCTTCCTGGCGGTCTACTTCACCACCACCGGGGTGCTGGTCCCGCACCTGAACGGCACGAGCGACGGCGGCATGTCCAAGCACAGCGCCGCCACCGCCGTCTCGCTCATGCTGCTGGCCTCCGTCTTCGACCTCTGTGACGGCCTGGTCGCGCGCAAGCTGCGCAGCTCGGCGATGGGCGCGGAGCTGGACAACCTCTCCGACCTGATCAGCTTCGGGCTCGCCCCGGCCTACTTCGTGGTCGTCTGGGGCCTGGTCGCCGACGACGCCTACGGCAAGGTGTCCGCGGCAGCGGCCGTCCTCGTGGTGCTCGCGGTCGTCCTGCGCCTCGCCCGCTTCTCCTGCACGACCCTGCGGGACGGCGTCTTCCAGGGCATGCCCAGCCCCTTCGGGGCGATGACCGTGGTCTCCCTGGTCCTGCTGGAACTGCCCTTCGCGCCGACCATCGGGGCGATCGTGGGTGTGGCGTGGCTCATGGTCAGCCGCGTCGAATACCCCAAGCCGCGCGGCCGGCTCGCCGCGCTGACGTTCGCCTGGACGATCGTGAGCATGGGCTGCCTCACGGCCTGGACGCTGGACGTGCCCGGCGGGCACCAGCTGCTCCAGACCGGGGCCGCGCTCCAGTGCGTGGCCGCGGCGGTGATTCCGTGCTTTGCGACGACGCGGCGGGTGAACACGATGCGGGCGAATCGCCGCGAGGCGCGCGCCACCGCGCTTCGGTAATACCGCGGCCCCTTCCGGGCCGCACCCCGTAGTCCCTGCCCGGCTGCGCAGAGTGAGCTTTCACCCTGCGCGGCCGGGTTTCCGCATTCCACGCTCCCGCGCGGGGGGTGCGCATGCCGCGCGGGTCGAGCGCTCAGCGCTGCCGCGCCGGGCACGCGTTTCCAGGCCGCGCCTGCGCCGCCGGGCACCTCGTTTTTCAGGGGCACGCCTGCGCTGCCCGGCACCCGTTTTTCAGGCCGCGCCTGCGCTGCCGGGCACTCGTTTTTCGGGCCACGCCTGCGCTGCCGGGGCACTCGTTTTTAGGGGCGCGGGGAACTGCGCGCTCAGCCCCCACCGGGGCGCGGGTCGTCACCGACCCGAAGGGTCTCTTCGGTCCGATCCGGACCACCGGCCGGTGGACGGCTGAGCGCGCAGTTCCCCGCGCCCCTGGTGGTTGCCCGGCGCGGCAGGCGCGTTGTCCGCGCGGCTTGAAAAACGGGGTGCCCGGCGCGGGATGTGCAGGGTCAGAGGAGGAGCTCTTGCGCCAGGGTCGTGGCGACGCGTTCGAGGAGGGGGCCGGCCGCGGCGATGGAGCGGGCCGGGTCGGGTTCGAGGGCGGAGAGGGGGTAGGCAGCGGAGATGCCGGCCGCGGCGAGCGCGGAGGGCGGGACGGCGAGCCGTCCGCACACCGCGGCGACGCGGACACCGCGAGCCGCGGCCGCGCGGGCGACGCCGACGGGCGCCTTCCCGTGCAGGGTCTGCTCGTCGAGCGAGCCCTCACCGGTGATGACGAGGGTCGCGCCCTCGACCGCGTCGGCGAAGCCCAGGACGTCGAGCAGGACGTCGATGCCGGGCCGGAAGGCCGCCCGCAGGGCGACGAGCGCTCCGAAGCCGATGCCGCCCGCGGCCCCCGCGCCGGGCGCGGCGGCGAGGTCGGCCGCGCCGAGGACTTCCGCGTAGTGCGCGAGCGCCGCGTCCAGGGCGCGTACGTCGTCGGCGTCGGCGCCCTTCTGCGGCCCGTAGACCGCGGCGGCGCCCGTCGGGCCGAGCAGCGGGTTGTCGACGTCGCTGGCGAGGACGACCTCGGTGGCGGCCAGCCGCGGGTCGAGGCCGCCGAGGTCGGCGGTGGCGAGGGAGGCGAGCGCGGCGCCGCCGGGTGCGACGGGGGCGCCGTGCGCGTCCAGCAGCCGGGCGCCGAGCGCGGCGAGCATGCCGGCGCCGCCGTCCGTGGTGGCGCTGCCGCCGACGCCGAGCACGATGGTGCGGGCGCCCGCGTCCAGCGCGGCCAGCAGCAGCTCGCCGGTGCCGTACGTGGTGGCGGTGCGGGGAGCGAAGACGCCGGGCGGCAGGTGGCGCAGCCCGGAGGCCTCGGCCATCTCCACCACGGCGGTGCCGTCGCGCAGCGCGTACGCGGCCTGGACGCTCTCGCCGAGCGGCCCGGTGACGCGGACGGTGTGCCGGGTGAAGCCCGCGGCGACGGCCGCGTCCACCGTGCCGTCCCCGCCGTCGGCGACCGGCAGCGCGGCGATGTCGAGGCCGGGTACGGCGGCCCGCAGGCCTGCGGCCACGTGCGCGGCGACCTGTACGGCGGTGAGCGAGCCCTTGAACTTGTCGGCGGCGATCAGCACCCGCCCCGGCGACTTCTGTGCGGTGTCGGCCACCTTGGTCAGCTCCCGTCCGATCATGGTTCAACGGCAGCTCGGACCTTATCCCGCTGCCCGGAGTGGCCCGCGCGGCGGGGCGGCGGACCGTAGATTCGAGGGATGACGACCGATTTCGCGACGTACATCGCCGGGCTGCCGAGGATCCTCGCCGGGGCCAACATGCTCTTCCGCTCCACGGACGGCCGGGTCCTGCTCGTGGAGCCCAACTACCGGGAGACGTGGACGCTTCCGGGCGGCACGATCGAGACGGACGAGAACGAGACGCCGCGGGAGGCGGCCCGGCGCGAGTCGGTGGAGGAGGTCGGGCTGGACGTGGAGCCCGGCGCGCTGCTGGTGATGGGGTGGACGACCGCGGGACCGGTGCGGCCGCCGTCGGTGACCTTCCTGTACGACGGCGGGGTGCTGACCGACGACCAGATCGCGTCGATCCGCCTCCAGGAGAGCGAGCTGGACTCGTGGAAGCTGGTCGAGCCCGCCGAGGTGGACCGCTACCTCACCCCCAACAGCGCGGGCGCGGTGCGGGCCGCGGTCGAGGCGCTGGCCACCGGCAGCGCGCCCGTGGAGCTGGTGGACGGCCGCCCGGGGGCCGACGCTAGGTGAGCAGGTCGCCGACCGCGGCGATGCCCTCGGCGACGGCGCGGCGCGGGACGTTGCCGTAGCCGAGCACGATCTGTGCGGGTCCGGTGCGCGTCGCGCGGCAGGCGCCGATGCCGTACAGGCCGACGCGGCGGGCCGACGCCGCCGTCACGACGTCCTGCTCGGCGGCGCCCTCGGGCAGGTGGGCGACGGCGTGGAAGCCCGCCGCCAGGCCCGTCACCGGGAGCCCGGGGGCGTGTGCGGCGAGCGCGTCGAGCAGCGCGGTGCGGCGGGCGGCGTAGCGGACGCGCATCCGGCGCAGGTGGCGGTCGAAGCGGCCGGACGCCATGAGCCGGGCCAGGGCGAGCTGGTCGAGGGTGGGGGTGCCGCGGTCGCTGAGGTACTTGTGTTCGGTGACCGGCCCGGTGAGGCCGGGCGGGCACAGCATCCAGCCGATGCGCAGGGCGGGGACGAGCGTCTTGCTGACCGTCCCGATCGCGATGACGCGGTCGGGCGCCAGGCCCTGGAGCCCGCCGACCGGTTCGCGGTCGTAGCGGAACTCCGCGTCGTAGTCGTCCTCGACGACGACCGCGTCGCGGCGGCGGGCCCAGTCGGCGAGGGCGAGGCGCCGCTCGGGGGCCAGGACGACCCCGGTGGGCCACTGGTGGGCGGGGGTGACCACGACGGCGCGGGCGCCGGTGGCGTCCAGGGCCGCCACGTCGAGGCCGTGGTCGTCGACGGGTACGGGGACGGCGTGCAGGCCCGCTGCCGCGGCGGCGGCGCGGACGGTGCCGGGCGAGCCGGGGTCCTCGAAGGCCACGCTGCGCACGCCGGTGTCCGCGAGGACGCGCAGGGCCAGGCCGAGGCCCTGGGCGTAGCCGTTGCAGACGACCAGGTGCTCCGGTTCCGCGGCGGCGGCGCGTACCCGGCGCAGGTATCCGGCCAGGACATCGCGCAGTTCGGCGCTGCCGCGCGGGTCGCCGTAGTCGAGGGCGCTCACCGGGAGGGCGCGGGCGGCCTCCCGGACGGCCCAGAGCCAGTCCTGGACGGGGAAGGCGCCGAGGTCGGGCACGCCCGCGCGGAAGTCGGCCAGCAGCGGCGGGGGCGGGGCGGGCGGCGCTGCGGCCGCGGGCGGGTCGCAGGTTCCGGCGGCCACCCGGGTCGCGGAGCCGGGGCGGGTCACCAGGTAGCCCTCGGCCTGGAGCTGGGCGTAGCACTCCTGGACCAGGCCGCGGGAGAGGCGGAGCGTGCGGGCCAGCTCCCGGGAGGACGGCAGGCGTTCGCCGACCCGCAGCCGTCCGGTCCTGATCGCGTCCCGCAGCCCGTGTTCGAGCTGGGCGCGCAGCGGCACCGGGCCGGTCCGGTCGACGGCCAGCAGTAGTTCGGGGGACGAACCGGCCCACTCCAGCGACATGCAACCGGAGCTTACCGGCGGTCCACCGGGCCGCTTACCGTCCTTGCGTGACCGACATCCTCGACTCCGCGTCCCGCGCCCCGGTGTCCCGCCCGCCGCTGGTGACACGGCCGTTGCTGCTGCGCTTCGTCTCCATCCTGGGCGCCTCGACCAGCTTCTACCTGCTGCTGTCCGTCGTCCCCGGCTACGCCGCCGCGCACGGCGGGGGCGGCGGCGCGGCCGGGCTCGTCACCGGCACGCTGATGCTCGCGACGGTCGCGGGCGAGCTGGTCACACCGGCGCTGGCGGACCGCTTCGGATACCGGATCGTGCTGGCCGCGGGGCTGTTCCTGCTGGGCGCCCCGGCGCTGGTGCCGCTCGCGGCCGGGGGGCCGTTCTGGATCCTGCTGGTCTGCCTGCTGCGCGGTCTGGGGTTCGCCTTCACGGTGGTCGCGGGCGGCGCCCTGACCGCGTCGCTCATCCCGGCCGAGCGCCGGGGCGAGGGGCTGGCGCTGGTCGGGCTGGTCTCGGGGGTGCCGGGGCTGGTGGCGCTGCCGCTGGGGGTGTGGCTGGCGGCGCACGCCGGGTATCCGGTGGTCTTCACCGCCGCGGCCGTCTCGGCGCTCGCCGCGGTCCTGTCGGTGCCGGCCCTGCCCGACCGGATCCGGACCGCCGGGCGGCCGGTCGGCCTGGCGGAGGGGCTGCGCGCGGCCGGGCTGCGGCGGCCCGCGGTGGTCTTCGCGGCGACCACCGCGACCGCGGGCGTCGTCGTCACCTTCCTGCCGCTGGCGGTGCCGGCGCACCCGGGGCTGGTCGCGCTGGCCCTCTTCGCGCAGCCCGCGGCGGCCACCGCGGCCCGCTGGCTGGCGGGCCGGTACGGCGACCGCCACGGGTCCGCCGTGCTGGTCCTCCCCGGTCTGCTGCTGTCGGCCGGCGGGACGCTGCTCATGGCGGTGACGGGCAGCGCCGCCGCCGTGGCCGCCGGGGCGACGCTGTTCGGCGCGGGGTTCGGGGTGGCGCAGAACGCGACGCTGACGCTGATGTACGCGCGCGTCCCGGCCTCCGGCTACGCGACGGTCAGCGCGGTGTGGAACGTCGCCTACGACGCCGGTATGGGTGCGGGCGCGGCGGTCTTCGGCTGGCTCGCGGCGGGCACCGGCTACTCCTGGGCGTTCGCGCTGACCGGCGCCGCCATGCTGGCCGCCGTCGTCCCGGCGTGCCGGGACCGCCGGGAGGGGTCTCAGGCCTTGGGGATGTCGAAGAAGTAGGTGAGCGAGCCCGCCAGCCGGATGTCGCCCTTGAGTTTGAGCTTGCGGGTGAAGAAGAGGGTGGGGCCGGAGGCGTTGCCGGAGACGAGCTTGAGGAATTCCGGTGCGGCCATGACCAGGCTGAGCTGCGGCTCGCGGTCGGTGCGTTCGGGGGTGACGGTGCAGGTGCCGCCGCCGATGTGTGTCTCGTAGACGTCGTCGGGGCCGCCGTCGGCGGCGGTGATGCGCCAGCGGACGAGGGCGTCGCGGCCCGCGGCGGCGTCCGGCTTGAAGAGGGTGTGCATGCGCCCGAAGACCTCGTCGAGGACGCGGCGGCGCTGCCGTCCGGCCATCAGCTCGGCGATCCGCGCGGCGGGCAGGCCCTTGACGATCCGGGCGAAGTCGCGGGGCTCGACCGTGCCGAAGTCCAGGGTTTCCAGGTCGAGGTCGTCCAGTGCCGCCATGGGTCCACCGTCCTTACTCCAAAGTAAACTTACCGACGGGTAAGGATAGTTTCCGCGCCCGCCGCCGACAACCCGCACCCTCGCACCCGCACCGCCGCCCACCGGAGGCGGGGCATGGCGCTGTCCGCCCACCGTCCGAAGATCGGGCGATAGCCGGTAAAGCCGCGACAGAGGGCAACCTTTACCCCTAAGCTTCCGAGTCGGCGCGGGTGAACTGCGGCGTCCCGGGGGCGTCTTGCGACCGCGCCGCACTGTCCCCAGCGCTCGCTCGCGCACCGCGAAAGGCTCCACCATGTCCCAGCCCCAGACCCAGACCCAGCAGCTCGGCAGCGGCCAGACCACGTCCGCCGAGAGCTTCTGGTACGTCCTGAACTGCATCGCCTTCGGGGCGGGCTACTTCGCCAAGGTCCCGGTCAAGAAGGCCCTCAGCGAGTACGGCCTGGTCCAGATGACCGGTGCGGAGAAGTTCTGGTACGTGGTGCAGAACATCTTCTTCGCGTCGGGCTACTTCGCCAAGGTCATCTACAAGAAGGCGCTGTCCGAGGTGCGGTTCGGCGTGCAGCCCGGCTACGGTGCGCAGCCCGGCTACCCCGCGCAGCCCGCGCCCGGCCAGTCTCCGTACGCGGGCTGACGGCCCTTCGGGACCGGATCCGGAGCCGCGGCGGGAGGACCCGCCGCGGCTTTCGCGTTCTCCCGGCCCGGTGCCCGGCGGTTCAGCGGCGGGCCGTGCGGCGCAGGTGGCGCAGCACCGCGCGGGCGGCGTTGTGGCCGCTCATGCCGTGCACACCGGGCCCCGGCGGGGTCGCGGACGAGCACAGGAAGACCCCGGGGCGCGAGGTCGCGTACGGGATCGCGGCGAGCCGCGGGCGCAGCACCGTCTGGAGACCGGAGAAGGCGCCGCACCCGATGTCGCCGCCCACGTAGTTGGCGTTGCGCGCGGCGAGCCCGGCGGGGCCGGTGACGGCGCGGGCCAGCACCAGGTCGCGGAAGCCCGGGGCGAAGCGCTCGATCTGCCGCTCGACGGCGTCCGTCGCGTCGCCGTGCCAGCCGTTCGGCACGTGCCCGTAGGCCCAGAAGACATGCTTGCCCGCGGGCGCGCGCGAGGCGTCGGCGACGCCCGGCTGGGCGGTGATCAGGAACGGGGTGTGCGGCGGGCGCCCGGTGACCGCGCGGTTCAGGGCGTCGCCGATCTCGGTGTACGTCGGGCCGACATGCACCGTTCCGGCCCGCCGCGCCTCGGGGGCGGTCCACGGGACGGGGCCGTCCAGGGCGTAGTCGATCTTGAAGACGGAGGGGCCGTAGCGGTAGCGCCGGTAGGCGTCGCCGAGCGCGGCGATCCGGGCCAGCGCGGTCGGCGAGGTGTCGAAGACGTAGGCGCGGGCGGGCGGCAGCTCGTCGAGCTTGCGGACCGTCACCCCGGTGCGGATCACCCCGCCCAGCTCGGTCAGGTACCCGGCGAGCGCGTCGGCGATCGACTGCGAGCCGCCGCGCGCGACGGGCCAGCCGCGCTCGTGCCCGGCGAGCGCGAACATCATCGCCATCGCCCCGGTGAGGGGCTGGCTCAGCCTGGTGATGGCGTGCCCGGCGAGGCCGGCGAGCATCCCGCGTGCCTTGGGGCCGTGGAAGCGCAGCGCGAGCAGCGACAGCGGCGGGGCGCCGGTGAGCCCGAAGCGCGCGAAGCGGTAGGGGTCGCGCGGTATCCCGGACCACTGCGGGCGGAAGAAGTCCGCGGCGATCGACTCCCAGTGGCCGATGTAGGGCGCCATCAGCCTGCGGTACGTGCCCGCGTCGCGCGGCCCGAGCGACGCGGCGGTCTCCCCGACGCTACGGGCGAGCACGGCGGCGGTGCCGTCCGGGAACGGGTGGGCCAGCGGCAGTTCCGGGTGCAGCCACTCCAGGCCGTGCCGGGCCAGCGGCAGCGCCTGGAAGGCGGGCGAGCCGACGCCGAAGGGGTGGACGGCCGAGCAGGGGTCGTGCCGGAAGCCGGGCAGCGTCAGCTCCTCGGTCCTGGCGCCGCCGCCGACGGTGTCCGCGGCCTCGTAGATCTGCACGCTCAGGCCCGCGCGGGCCAGTTCGACGGCGGCGGTCAGCCCGTTGGGACCCGCCCCGACGACGACCGCGTCCGCGACCACGGCCCGCCTCACGGCCCGACCGCCGTCCGGCCGCGGGCGCCCGTCCCGGCGTCGTCGCGGGGTGCGCGCGGGCCGCCCGCCGCCTCCGCCCCACCGGTCACCGCACCGACTCCGTTGCCCATGCGGCCCATCCAACCAGACCGCGGGGCCCTGTGGTCCGGTACCCCGGTACGGATGGCAGGGTCACGCCATCGCGGGGATGACATGCTCGCCGTACGCGTCCACGGTGGCCTGCTTGGCGTCGTGCATCGCGTAGAGGGCGAAGTGGTCGACGCCCAGGCCGCGCAGCGCGCGCATCCGGGCCACATGCGCCTGCGGGGGGCCGACGACGCAGAAGCGGTCCACGATCGCGTCCGGTACGAAAGCGGTGTCGGGGTTGCCGCTGCGGCCGTGGTGGGCGTAGTCGTAGCCCTGCCGCTGCCGGATGTACGCGGTCAGCTCCTGCGGCACCTCGGCGGAGTGCGCGCCGTAGCGGGCGACCAGGTCGGCGACGTGGTTGCCGACCATGCCGCCGAACCAGCGGCACTGCTCGCGGGCGTGCGCGAGGTCGGCGGGCGCGGCTCCCTCGGTGACGTACGCGGGCGCGGCCACGCACACCGTGACCGACGCCGGGTCGCGCCCGGCGCGTTCGGCCGCGGTGCGCACCGCCTTGACCATCCAGGCCGTCAGATGGACGTCGGCCAGTTGCAGGATGAAGCCGTCGGCCAGCTCGCCCGCCATGGCCAGCGCCTTCGGCCCGTACGCGGCCATCCACACCGGCAGCCGCCCCTCCCGTACCCACGGCAGCCGCAGCGCGGTGCCGTCGACGACCGCCTCGCGGCCCTCGGCCAGGTCGCGGATCGCGGTGATCGCGCGGCCCAGCCGGGCCAGCGTGGCGGGCGGCCGGCCCGCGACGCGCATCGCCGAGTCGCCGCGGCCGATGCCGCACACGGTGCGGTTGCCGTACATGGAGTTGAGGGTCGCGAAGGTGGAGGCGGTCACCTCCCAGGCGCGCGTCGAGGGGTTGGTGACCATGGTGCCGACGGTCAGCCGTTCGGTGTGCTCCAGGATGCGGCTGTGGATGACGAAGGGCTCCTGCCACAGCACGGCGGAGTCGAAGGTCCAGCCGTGCCGGAAGCCCCGGCTCTCGGCGCGCCGCATGAGCGCGACGACGTCGGACGCGGGCGGGTCGGTCTGCAGCACGAGGCCGAAGTGCATGGGGCCGCGCTCCTCGCTGGTGCGTGACGGTCACGGACACGGGTCACAGGTACTGGCACAGGCCCCGCGGGACGAACTGGCCGTGCCCCGCGCGGCCCACGTACGTACCGCGGTCGACGACCGGGACACCGCGCGACAGCACGGTCTCGACCCGGCCGGCGAGGGTGCGGCCCTCGTAGGCGGAGTAGTCGACGTTCATGTGGTGGGTGCGCGCGGAGAGGGTCTGCTCGGCGTGCGGGTCGTAGACGACGACATCGGCGTCCGCACCGGGCGCGATCGTGCCCTTGCGCGGGTAGAGGCCGAACATCCGGGCGGGCGCGGCGCACGCCACGTCGATCCAGCGGCGGCGGCTCAGCCTGCCCTCCACGACGGCCTGGTGCAGCAGGTCCATCCGGTGCTCCACGCCCGGCAGGCCGTTGGGGATGCGGGAGAAGTCGCCGCGGCCCAGCTCCTTCTGCCCGGCGAAGCAGAACGGGCAGTGGTCGGTGGACACCACCTGGAGGTCGTCGGTGCGCAGGCCGCGCCACAGCGCCGCCTGGTGCTCGCGCGGCCGCAGCGGGGTGCTGCACACGTACTTGGCGCCCTCGAAGTCCGGTGCGGCGAGATCGGCGGTGGACAGGAACAGATACTGCGGGCAGGTCTCGCCGAAGACCGGGAGCCCCAGGTCGCGGGCGGCGGTCAGTTCGGCGAGCGCCTGCTCGGCGGAGACGTGCACGACGTAGAGCGGGGAGCCCGCGACGCGGGCGAGCTGGACCGCCCGGTGCGTCGCCTCGGCCTCCAGCAGCACGTGCCGCACCTCGCCGTGCACGCGCGGGTCCGTCCGGCCCGCCTCCAGGGCCTGCCGGACCAGCACGTCGATGGCGATGCCGTTCTCGGCGTGCACCATCGGCAGGGCGCCGTTGGCCGCGGCCCGCTGGAAGGCGCGCAGGATCCGCCCGTCGTCGCTGTAGAAGACGCCGGGGTAGGCCATGAAGAGCTTGAAGCTGGTGACGCCCTCCTCGACCAGGGCGTCCATCTCGCGCAGCGTCCGGTCGTGGACGTCGGCGACGATCATGTGGAAGCCGTAGTCGACCGCGCAGCGCCCGTCGGCCTTCTCGTACCAGGTGTCCAGGCCCGCGCGCAGCGAGCCGCCGACCTGCTGGACCGCGAAGTCCACGATCGTCGTGGTCCCGCCCCACGCGGCGGCCCGGGTGCCGGTCTCGAAGGTGTCGGACGCGGTGGTGCCGCCGAACGGCATCTCCATGTGGGTGTGCGCGTCCACACCGCCGGGGACGACGTAGCGGCCCGTCGCGTCGATCACGGTGTCGGCGGTGAAGGACGCGGCGGCGGCGCTGTCGTGCGCCGCCAGCGCGGCGATCCGGCCCGCCTCGATCAGCACGTCGGCGTGCGTCTCCTCGGCGGCGGTGACGACGAGGCCGCCGCGGATCAGGGTCCGCGGCGTCACAGGGCCACCCGCGCCGCGTAGTCCTGGTGGGCCGCGGCGAGCGCCGTCTCCAGGATGTCCGCGCCCTCCTCGGCCTCGGCGACGGTCAGCGACAGCGGCGGCGCGATCCGCAGCACGTTGCCCGCCCTGCCGCCCTTGCCGACGAGCAGGCCGTTCTCCCGCGCGGCCTCCAGGACCGCGCTCGCGGCCTGCGCCGAGGGGCGGTCGGTGCCGGGCACGACCATCTCCACCCCGAGCATCAGACCGCGCCCGCGCACCTCGCGCACCAGGTCCAGCCGCGCGGCGGCGGCCTCGATCCGGGCCCGCAGCAGGCCGCCGACCCGGCGGGCGTTGCCCTGGAGGTCGTGGCCGACGAGGTAGTCGAGGTTGGCGAGCGCCGCGGCGGCCGTGACCGGGCTGCCGCCGAAGGTCGAGATGGAGTTGGCGGTCAGGCAGTTCATCACCTCGGCGCGGGCCACGACACCGCCCATCGACATGCCGTTGCCGATGCCCTTGGCGAAGGTGAGGACGTCCGGCGGCCCGGCCGCCGCGTGCGCCTGCCAGCCCCAGAAGTGGTCGCCGGTACGGCCCCAGCCGGTCTGCACCTCGTCGGTGATCCACAGGATGCCGTGCTTGTCGAGCACCTGCTTGAAGGCCGCCAGCAGCCCGTCGGGCGGCATCGTGAACCCCCCGACGCCCTGCACCGGTTCGGCCACCAGCGCGGCGACCCGGCCGCCCGCCTGCCCGAGCACGTCCTCCAGATCGGCCACGCACGCCGTCACGAAGTCCGGGTCCGCCAGGTGAGCGTACGGGCCGCGGCCGCGTACCCCGCCGTGCACGTACAGCGTCTGGAGCGGGGACAGACTCGTCGGCGACCAGGCCGCGTTGCCGGTCACGCCGACCGCGCTGAAGGAACGGCCGTGGTAGCCGTTGCGCAGCGCCAGCACCTGGTTGGAGCCGCGGTAGGCGGTGGCCAGCAGCAGCGCGGTGTCGTTGGCCTCGGTGCCGGAGGTCGTGAAGAACACCCGGGCGTCCGGGATGCCCGACAGTCGCGCGATCCGTTCTGCCAGCTCCACGGCCTGGCTGCTCAGGTAGAGGGTCGAGGAGTGCAGCAGCCGCCCTGCCTGCGCCGCGACCGCCGCGGTGACCTCGGGCAGCGCGTGCGCGGTCATGGTCGTGAGGATGCCGCCGAAGAAGTCCAGATAGCGGTTGCCCTCGGCGTCCCACACATGGCGGCCCTCGCCCCGCGTCAGCTCGATCGGCCGCTCGTAGTACGTCGCCAGCCAGTCCGGCAGCACCGCGCGGTGCCGGGCGTACAGGGCCTCGTGCGGTCCCTCGGTCACGGTGGCCACGTCCTCACGCCCCCGTCAGGATGCCGTACGCGTCCGGGCGCCGGTCGCGGTAGAAGGCCCACTGGGTGCGGACCTCGTCCAGCAGGCCGAAGTCCAGGTCGCGGACGAGGAGTTCCTCCTCCGTGGCGGACGCGGGATCGCCGACGAGCTGCCCGCGCGGGTCGGCGAAGTAGCTGGTGCCGTAGAAGTCGTCGTCGCCGTACTCCTCGCGGCCCACCCGGTTGATCGCCGCCACGAAGTACTCGTTGGCCACCGCCGCCGCAGGCTGCTCCAGCTGCCACAGGTACGACGACAGGCCACGGCTGGTCGCGCTCGGGTTGAACACCAGCCGCGCCCCCGCCAGCCCCAGCGCCCGCCAGCCCTCCGGGAAGTGCCGGTCGTAGCAGATGTAGACACCGACCCGGCCCACCGCCGTGTCGAAGACCGGCCAGCCGAGATTGCCCGGCCGGAAGTAGAACTTCTCCCAGAAGCCCGGCAGTTGCGGCAGATGGTGCTTGCGGTACTTGCCGAGGTAGCTGCCGTCCGCGTCGATCACCGCGGCGGTGTTGTAGTACACGCCGGGCTGCTCGATCTCGAAGACCGGTACGACGATCACCATGCCCGTCTCCCGGGCGAGGTCCCGCATCCGCCGGACGGTCGGCCCGTCCGGCACGGCCTCCGCCCAGCGGTGGTGCGCGGTGTCCTGCACCTGGCAGAAGTACGGGGCGTTGAACAGCTCCTGGAAGCCGATGACTTGCGCGCCCTGCGCGGCGGCGGAACGGGCGTGCGCTTCGTGCTTGGCGACCATCGAGTCGGTGTCGCCGGTCCAGGCCGCCTGGACCAGTGCGGCGCGTACGACGTTGCTCATGCGGCTGTTGCCCCTCTGACGTGGCGTCACGTCGCCCCACTGTCCCCCGCGGGGTGCGCTCGCGCGCGGCCGTCGCCCCTGTGTCGCCGCGGGCTGACCCGTACGGCCCACTCGCCGTGGGGGCGTTGGCCTTTCCGGCGCGGGGGAGGGCGCTTCGCCCTGCGGGCTGCCGGGCGCGGTGGCCCCGGGACCCTGCGACCAGCCACGACGGCGGGAAGGTCACGCGGACCACCGCACGAGGCACCCCCCGGCGAGAAGGGCGCGTGGCCGGAAGGTGACGGTCGTGTTCGAGGGCGCGGCCCTCGGAAGCCGCACCGAGGGGGCGGGGTGTTCGAACCCCGGGGGACGCGCGGTCGGTTCACGCCATACTCCCCCATTCCGCTGACCTGATGGAATATCAGCTTTTACCGTAATGTTCGTGAAAGCCGTACGCCGTCCGCGGTGGCCCCTCCCCGTGGCCACCGCGTCCGCACTCCTGCTGGCCGCAGGCCCCTCCGCAGCGTCCACGCCCGCGCCCGGTCCCTCGCACGGGCCGCGCGGGGTGACCGTCGTCGTGTGCGGGCGGGACGGGCGGGTCGAGGTGCTGGTGCGGGTGGACGGGGTGGTCCTGCTGCCGATCGGCCCGGTCACCGTCCGGGTGGGCGACGCGTGCGGCCCGCATCCGAGTGCCCCGCCGACTGCTCCGCCGAGCACCCCGCCGGGCACGCCCCCGGCGACGCCGACCGGACCGCCGCCCGTCACCCCGCCGCCCACGACGCCGCCCACGACCCGGCCGGTGACGTCCCCTCCCCCACCGCCGCCCCCGGCGGCCTCACCGCCCGCCGCCTCTCCCGTCGCCGGGTCCGCACCCGGGCCCGCACGAAAGCGGCCGGACCCGCCCGTACGCAGCGGTCCGGGCAGGGCGCCCGCCGCCCGCGTGTCCGCGTCGCCGTCCGGTGCGCAGGCCTACGCCCTTCCGCAGCCGGGCGGTGAACCGTACCCGCACGGGGCCGGGGGCGGCGCCGCGCGCTGGTGGCTGCTCACGATGGCGGTCGTGCTGCTGCCCGCCGTGCTCGCGGCCGTCCCCTACCGCACGTTCCGGCGCCGGCGCTGACGCCCGCGCCGTCCCTCCCCCTCCCGTCGCACCCCTGGGAGCGCCATGCCGCACTACCTGCTCTTCGTCCTCTCCGCGCTCGGCGGCGCGGCCTTCGCCCTCACCACCGGGTGGTTCCTCGGACGGCGCCGCGTGCCCGCACCCGACGGCGACTCCGGCAACGGACTGTCCCTGATCGGGGCAGTGCTGCTCAGCTCCTTCATCCTGCTGACGGGCTTCCAGGTCGCGGGCAGCTGGTCCGCGCTGGGCAACGCGCGCACCGGCACGTACGACGAGGCGCGGGCGCTCACCGACACGTACTGGGCGGCGGGCGGGCTCGCCCCCGCCGACCGCACCTCGGTGCGCGGGCTGCTGCGCGCGTACACGGAAGACGTCCGCGACGTCGAATACCCGCAGCTCGCCCGTGGGCGGACCAGTCCGCAGACGTGGCAGGCACTCGACCGGGTACGGGCGGCCGTGCGCGGCGCCTCGGCGGCGCGGCCGGAGGAACAGGCGGCGAAGGCGGCGGCGCAGTCGGCGCTGGCGACCGTGTACGAGACCAGGTCCGACCGCGCCGCCGCGGTCACCGCGGGGATCCCGCGGGTCGTGTGGGTGGCGATGGTCGTCTCCGGGGCCTTCCTGCTCACCTTCCCGGCGGTGCTCGGGCTCACGGCCGCGCCGCGCCACCTCGTCGCGGTGGGGTTCGCCGGGGCGGCGGTGGCCTTCGCGATCGTGCTCGCGGCTCAGCTCAACCAGCCCTTCCGCCAGCCTTTCGGGGTGGGGGGCGGCGCGTTCCGCTCCGCGGAGGCCCGCTTCACACAACTGGACGCGCCCCGTCCTTGAGCTCGCCCCCAAGAACGGAGGCCTCTCCCCCCGGCGCGGGGGGCACGCTTCGCCCTGCGGGCTGCCGGGTGCGGTGGCCCCGGGACCTTACGGCCGGTGGGTGGCTTGTCGCGCAGTTCCCCGCGCCCCTGAAAACGCTCACCCTTCACCGCAGGGCAAGCCCCTCCAGGGACGCGAGAACCTGCGCGACCAGCCACCGCGGCGGGAAGGTCACACGAACCACCCCAAGAGGCACCCCGGCGTGAAAGGGGCGCGGGGAACTGCGCGACAAGCCACCACAGGCCGGAAAGTCACGCGAACCACCCCAAGAGGCACCCCGGCGTGAAGGGGGCGCGGGGAACTGCGCGACAAGCCACCACAGGCCGGAAGATCGCGCAAACCACCCCAAGAGGCACCCCCAGGCGAAAGGGGCGCGGGGAACTGCGCGACAAGCCACCACGGCGGGAAGGTCACGCGGACCACCGCGAGAGGCACCCTGGGGTGAAAGAAGCCAAGCCCCGCAAGGGTCATCCGCGGAGGAGGGCCGCGGCCACGTCGCGGCGGCAGGGTGGGGCGACGCGGGCGGCAGCGGCGAGGAGGGCCGCCGTGAGGGCGGGGCGGGCGCGGGCGATGTCCGCCGCGGCGTCCGCGGGCCGCGCACGGGCCACCGTTTCGAGGAGTTCCGCCGCCTCCCCGGTGTGCCCGGCGGAGTGCAGGAGGTCGGCGACGGCCGCGACCTCGGCCGCGGGCCGGGCGGCGATCTGGTGCAGCAGCGTGCGGGCGTGCGCGTCGCGCCGGTCGACGGCGAGCGCGGCCACCGCCGCGGCGACCGCGGCGGGCGGCAGCGCGGCGATCTCCCACAGGAGGGTCCCGGCGTCGGCGGTGAGCCCCGTGCGTTCCAGGGCCCGCACGAGGTACGGGATGCGCTCGGCGGGCCCCTGCGCGGCAGCGCTGAGCACGAGGTAGGCGGCACCGGTGTCCCCGGCCGCGAACCCGATGCCGCTAGATCCGCCCTCCCTAATGTTGACAATCGATGACATTGGAATTCTGGGCAGCGCAGTGCGATAGGTAAAACACGAGTTCTGTGATCCAGCGGTACGCGAAAGGTATCGCATGATCGATCTGCGCCAGTTCAGGCGGTTCATCGCGGTCGCCGACACGTTCAGCTTCCGGCGCGCGGCCGAGCGGCTGCACATGGCGCAGCCGCCGCTCAGCGCGGCGATACACAAGCTCGAGGACGAGCTGGGCGTCGACGCGCTGCGCGACACTACGCGCCACGCGGTGCGCGAACAGGGGCTCGCGCTGGTGACGTGACCGCCCGCGCGGCGCTCAGCCGCCGAGGATGTTGAGCGCGACCGTGAGCACGGCCTGCTTGAATTCCTGCTGCCGCGTGGGCAGCGACGTGAACTCGCGAATCATGTGGCTGTACGACACGGCCGAGCCGACCGCGCTCGCGACCATGAAGAACAGCACGTCGGGATCCGCCGCGCGAATCTCGCCGGCTTCCACTGCCTCCGCCAGCAGCGGGAACATCACGTCGCGGTACGGGCGGACGAGCCGCTCCTGCAACATCTCGAGCCGCACGCCCTCCTCGGTCGCCG
>NZ_JBSGHL010000064.1:0-50051 GCF_053604375.1 Streptomyces sp. NPDC004031
GGTCGGATACCGACCCAAAGGGTCTCTTCGGTCCGATCCGGACCACCGGCCGGTGGGGGCGGGCCGCGCAGTTCCCCGCGCCCCTGAAAAACGGGCGCGGCCCCCCGCAAGGGCACCCCCCGGACGGGAGGAAGCGCGCCCCCGCGCAAGGGCACCCCCCGACGGGGGTCAGGACCCGGGGGTCCTGGGGGCCGGGGTCTTCGTGCGGTCAACCGCCGGAGGCGCTTGCTCTTCCTCGAAGTCGATCTTCTTCATCTGCTTGCCCATGTTCTTCATGAGGAACCACAGCCCCGCGGCAATCGCAGCGAAGATCACGAATCCGAGGAGACCCGGCGTGACCTTGTCCTGGTTCACCTCGGCGAGGTGAACCAGGGGGTGGCCGGAGACGGCGTGGGAGGCCTGGGATGCAATCACGCCTCCCATTGTCGCCTAGGCCTTCCTGATGCCTGCAAAGAGGTCGTCCTCGGGGAGGGAGACGTCCACCCGGGACTTCGCGAGCTCGTAGTCCTCGTAGGGCCAGACCTCCTGCTGGAGGTCCATGGGGACGCGGAACCAGCCGCCGTCGGGGTCGATCTGGGTGGCGTGGGCGAGCAGCGCCTTGTCGCGGATCTCGAAGAACTCCGCGCACGGCACGTGGGTGGAGATGTTGCGCTCGGGGCGGGAGAAATCCTCCCAGCGCTTGAGCCACTCCCCGTACGGGGATTCCATGCCGCGTGCTTCGAGGGCCTCGTGCAGCGCGAGGGTGCGGGGCTTGTTGAAGCCCTGGTTGTAGTAGAGCTTGAGCGGTGTCCAGGGCTCGCCGGCCTCGGGGTAGCGCTCGGGGTCGCCGGCGGCGTCGAACGCGACCATGCTGATCTTGTGGGTCATGATGTGGTCGGGGTGCGGGTAGCCCCCGTTCTCGTCGTACGTGGTGATGACGTGCGGGCGGAAGTCGCGGATCAGCTTCACGAGCGCGCCGGCCGCCTCGTCGACGTCCTGGAGGCCGAAGCAGCCCTCGGGCAGCGGGGGCAGCGGGTCGCCCTCGGGCAGGCCGGAGTCGACGAAGCCGAGCCAGGACTGCTTGACGCCCAGGATCTCGCGCGCCAGGTCCATCTCGCGGGCCCGTACCTCGTGGATGTGCTCCTCGATGTAGGGGTCGCCCTGGAGTTTGGGGTTGAGGACCGAGCCGCGTTCGCCACCGGTGCAGGTGGCCACCAGCACGTCCACCCCCTCTGACACGTACTTGGCCATGGTGGCGGCACCCTTGCTCGACTCGTCGTCGGGGTGAGCGTGTACGGCCATCAGTCGAAGCTGCTCGGTCAAGGCTGCTGTCCTCAAAGTCCGGTGATCCGTTGAACCCCCTCGATCGGCGGAGAGGGCACGCCTCCTATAGTGACCGAGCGGGGGGACGAATAATTCCGCGGCCAGTGAACGGGAGTGACGATCATGACGGCTGTGCAGGCCGGTGCGACCGGTACTCCGACGCCGCCCGCGGGCCGCTACGGCCCCGGCGCCGACGCGCGCGCGGACCGCAAGCTGCGGATCGCCGCGATCGTGGCGGGTGTGCTCGTCGCGGCCGGTGTCGGCTGGTACGGCTACGACACGCTCTCGGGTGACAAGGTCAGCGCGCAGGTGGTGGCCTTCGAGGCGGTGTCCGACCAGGAGGTGCAGATCCACCTGGAGGTCCACAAGGGCAAGGACGCCGTCACGGTGTGCACGCTGCGCTCGGTGGACGCCGACCACAACGAGGTCGGCCGCAAGGACGTCCGGATCGACCAGCACACCAAGCAGGTGGACACCCTGGTCACGGTGCGCACGACCGCCCGCGGCGAGACCGGCGAGCTGCTCGGCTGCACCACTGCGTCCGGCAGCTGACCGGGCCGTACGACCCCTTTCCGGGCCTCGGCGGCGGCCGTCCGGGCGGGCGATTTTCTGACGCGTTCTGCGGACTTATCCGCTCCCGTCCGTCCCCGGTAATTGTTAGGCTCGTGGTTTCGTCCCGGCTACCGGTGGCAATGCAATTCTTCACGACAGTACCGACGAGGAGCACTCTGTGACCCAGACCAGCGACAACGTCACCTGGCTGACTCAGGCGGCGTACGACCAGCTCAAGGCCGAGCTGGCCCACCTGTCTGGTCCGGCGCGCGCCGAGATCGTCGCCAAGATCGAGGAAGCCCGCCAGGAAGGCGATCTCAAGGAGAACGCCGGTTACCACGCGGCGCGCGAGGACCAGGGCAAGCTGGAGCTGCGGATCCGGCAGCTCACCCAGATCCTGGAGACGGCCAAGGTCGGCGAGGCCCCGGCGGACGACGGTGTCGTCGCCCCGGGCATGGTGGTCACGATCGCTTTCGACGGTGACCCGGACGACACCCTGACCTTCCTGCTGGGTTCGCGCGAGGGCATCTCCAGCGACCTGGAGACGTACTCGCCGCAGTCGCCGCTGGGCCGCGGTGTGGCGGGCAAGCGTGCGGGCGAGGACGCGACGTACGAGCTGCCGAACGGGAAGTCGGCGTCGGTGAAGGTTCTGGAGGTCAAGCCCTACCAGGGCTGACCCGCGGGGACGAGCGGGACGCAGCGGAGCCCCCGGCGGTCCGGCCGCCGGGGGCTCCCGCATGTCCGCGGGCGGTCCGCGAGAACAGCGTCAGGCCGTTCCGCGGGCTGTCCGCGGAGCGGCGTCAGGCCGTCGCGGAGCGGTACTTGTGCACCGCCCAGGTGCGGAAGACGGCGATGATGACCAGCGACCAGATCAGCGACGCCCACACCGGGTGCTCCATCGGCCAGGCCCCGGACTGGCTCACGCCCGGGTTGCCGAAGAGCACGCGGGAGGCCTGCACGGTGGCGCTGAACGGGTTCCAGTCGGCGACGTGCCGCAGCCACGCGGGCATGAACTGCGTCGACACGAAGGCGTTGGACACGAACGTCACCGGGAAGAGCCAGATCAGGCCGCCGGAGGTGGCCGCCTCGGGGCTGCGCACGGACAGGCCGATGAGCGCGCCGATCCAGGAGAACGCGTAGCCCAGCAGGAGCAGCAGCGCGAAGGCGCCGAACATCTTCGGCAGCCCGTTGTGGATCCGCCAGCCCACCAGCAGGCCGACGCACGCGAGCACCACCACGGTGAGCGCGGTCTGCACCAGGTCGGCGAGCGTGCGGCCGGTGAGGACGGCGCCGCGGGCCATCGGCAGCGAGCGGAAGCGGTCGACGAGGCCCTTGCTCATGTCGTCGGCGATACCGGCGCCGGCGCCCGCGGTGGCGAAGGTGACGGTCTGCGCGAAGATGCCCGCCATGAGGAAGTTGCGGTAGTCGGTGGCGCTGGTGGAGTTGCCGACGTTGACGGAGCCGCCGAAGACGTAGCTGAACAGCACCACGAACATGATCGGCTGGACGAGGCCGAAGATCACGACCTCGGGGATGCGCATCATCCGCAGCAGGTTGCGCTTGGCGACCACGAGCGAGTCGTGGGCGGACTGCGTGATGCCGCCGCGCGGCTTGGGCGCCAGCGTCAGCTGCGGGGTCTCGGTCGTGGCGCTCACTTGGCGCCCTCCTTCACGGTGCTGCCGGAGGCGGCGCCTTCCCCGGACCCGGACTCCTCGTCGTCGTCGCCGTTCTCCGGCACCTCGGCGGCGTGGCCGGTGAGGGAGATGAAGACGTCGTCGAGCGTCGGACGGCGCAGGCCGATGTCGTCGATCTCGACGCCCTGGGCGTCCAGGTCGCGGATGATCTCGGCGAGCAGCTTGGCGCCGCCGGTGATGGGGACGGTGATCCGGCGGGTGTGCTGCTCGATCTTGGTGTCGCCCTTGCCGTGCTGACGCAGGGCGCGGGCGGCGTCCTCGATGCGCTCGCGGTCGTGGACGACGACCTCGACGCGCTCGCCGCCGGTCTGCGCCTTGAGCTGGTCGGAGGTGCCGCGGGCGATGACCTTGCCGTGGTCGATGACGCAGATGTCGTGGGCCAGGTGGTCGGCCTCCTCCAGGTACTGCGTGGTGAGCAGCATGGTGGTGCCGCCCGCGACCAGGTCCTCCATGACCTCCCACAGCTGCTGGCGGTTGCGCGGGTCGAGTCCGGTGCTGGGCTCGTCCATGAACATCACCGGCGGGCTGACCACGAGGGCGGCGGCCAGGTCGAGGCGGCGGCGCATACCGCCGGAGTAGGTCTTGGAGATGCGGTTGGCGGCGTCGGCGAGGTTGAAGCGCTCCAGCAGCTCGTCGGCCCGCCGCCGGGCGGCCTTGGCGCTGAGCTGGTAGAGCTCGCCGACCATCTGGAGGTTCTCGCGGCCGGTGAGGAACTCGTCGACGGCGGCGAACTGGCCCGACAGGCCGATGTGCCGGCGGACCTCGTTGGGGTGCTTGACCACGTCGATACCGGCAACGGTCGCGGTGCCGCTGTCCGGCTGGAGAAGTGTGGTCAGGACGCGGACGGCGGTGGTCTTCCCCGCCCCGTTGGGCCCGAGCAAACCGAGGACCGTGCCTTCCGGCACGTCAAGGTCCACTCCCCCCAGTGCCCTGACATCGCCGAAGGTCTTGACCAGACCTTCGGCATGGATGGCGCCCGGCATTTTTCGCTCCCGTCCCTCGCGTTGCATAGCGTGCGCTTGGTGCGTGAAGCCCTCGTGGTGCCCGGAGGGCTGCGACTGCTGGTTGGCTTGTACGGCTGTACGGCTGTACGACTACGGCTGTACGACCGGTCGGTCGGCCGAAACTCATCGGCTGCCGCTCGACAGCCGATGATCGCCTGATGCCCCGCCCTGCGCGAACGGATAAACGCCAAAACTTCTGACGAACCCGGCGAAACCGGTGGGAACCGGATGCGCCAGTGCCGTACGCGGACGGCCGGGGTGGCACTTTCGCGATACACCGCGAGAATGCCAGACGCGATATATCGCGTCAACCCTGGCGCGTACACGACCGGCGACGGACCCGCGCGGGGTCAGGCGATGACCACGTACCCGGCGTCCTCAAGCGCCGTGCCGACCGCGGCGCAGTGCTCGGGACCCTTGGTCTCCAGGTGCAGTTCGACCTCCGCCTCGGTGAGCCCGAGCCGCGGATCGGTCCGCACATGACTGACGTCCAGCACGTTAGCGTCGACCACTGACAACACCCCCAGGAGCGTCGCGAGCGCCCCCGGGCGGTCGGTCAGCCGCAGCCGCAGCGAGAGGTAGCGGCCCGCCGCCGACATGCCGTGCCGCAGGATGCGCTGGAGCAGCAGCGGGTCGACGTTGCCGCCCGACAGCACCGCGACGACCGGCCCCTCGTACGCGTCCGGCGCGGCCAGCAGCGCCGCGACCGGGCTGGCCCCGGCGGGCTCGACGACCAGCTTGGCGCGCTCCAGGCACAGCAGCAGCGCCGACGACAGCTCGTCCTCCGAGACCGTGACGACGTCGTCGACCAGGTCCCTGATCAGCGCGAACGGTACGTCGCCGGGGCGGCCGACCATGATGCCGTCGGCCATCGTGGCGACCTGGCCGAGCGCGACCGGGCGGCCCGCCTGGAGCGAGGGCGGGTAGGCCGCGGCGCCCGCGGCCTGCACACCGACGATCCGCACATCGGGCCGCAGCGCCTTGACCGCGACCGCGACACCAGCCGCGAGGCCGCCGCCGCCGATGCCCACCACGATGGTGCGCACCTCGGGGCACTGCTCCAGGATCTCCAGGCCTACCGTGCCCTGCCCGGCGATGATGTCGGGGTGGTCGAAGGGGTGGATGAAGACCGCCCCGGTCTCCTCGGCGTAGCGGATCGCGGCCCGCAGCGTCTCGTCCACGACCGTGCCGTGCAGCCGCACCTCGGCCCCGTAGTCGCGGGTCGCGGCGACCTTCGGCAGCGGGGCACCGACGGGCATGAAGACGGTCGAGCGCACCCCGAGCAGCGAGGCGGCGAGCGCGACGCCCTGCGCGTGGTTGCCGGCGCTGGCCGCGACCACGCCCGCGGCGCGCTCCTCGGGGCGCAGGCCCGCGATGCGCACGTACGCGCCGCGGATCTTGAAGGAGCCGGTGCGCTGGAGGTTCTCGCACTTGAGGTGGACGGGCGAGCCGATGACGGACGACAGATGGCGGCTGCTTTCCAGCGCGGTCGTCCGGGCCACGCCGGAGAGCATCTTGTGGGCGCCACGCACGTCGTCGAGGGTGATCGGGTGGGTCGCGGCGGAAACCGGTCGTTCCATACGACCAGTCTCGCAGCCGGTTCGGCGCGGGGCGCGCAGGGTGGGGTGACACGCCCGGGGGCAGGGGTGCGCCGCGGGCCGCACGGCAGGGTCAGGACCCGGTTGCGGTTTGTGCGTGCGGGGTAACTGGGGCGGTCCGGCCGCGTACTCTTCATCCCAACTTCCCGCCCCTTCGAGCCTCTTATCCTCCCGACGATCCTCCGCACCACCCCCGTTCCACCGCACCACCCCCGTTCCACCGCGCAGCACCACCCTCCCTCTTGTTGAATCGACAGAACGCGAGCTTCAAGGTCATGTCCAAACCGACGGAGACCTCGACCGAACTCCTGGAGCGCCTCCAGCACCAGGTGGCCCTCTTCGCGCGCCGTGCCGAGCAGACCCGGCTCGGCGGCGTAGGCAAGGCCCGCAACTCCATGGACCGCGCCGCCTACCTGCTGCTCAACCGGCTCGACCGGGAGGGCCCGATGGGCGTCAAGGCGCTCGCGGAGTCCATGGGCATCGACTCCTCGACGGTGACCCGGCAGGTGGCCCCGCTGGTCGACACCGGCCTGGTCAAGCGCACCTCGCACCCGGACGACGGGCGGGCCGTGGTGCTCGCGGTCTCGCCGCGCGGCCGGGCCCGGCTGGACGACGTACGCGACTCGCGCCGCCGGCTGATGGCCCAGGTCACCGAGGGCTGGACGGACCAGGAGCGGGAGCTGTTCACCGCGCTGCTCATCCGCTTCAACGCCGGGCTCGCCGACTGGCACGCCGGGCTCAGCCGGGGCGACGACGACCCGGCGGTGCAGGGCGCGGCCAGCGGGGCGGGCGGGGCCGCCGGGGCGTGAGCGGCCGGGCCGGCGGGGCGGCGCGCGCGCCGGGCGCGAGCCGGTGGTGAACCGGCCGCAAGGGGGGCGGGCACAGGTCTTGACCCGGAACACCCGGTTGCCGTCCCATGGCCGCGTGGGGAAGCGCCGGGCGGCAGCGGAGACCCGACGGGACGCCGAGTTCGCGGCGTTCACCGCCGGGGCGGCAGGACGCCTGCTGCACACCGCGACCCTGCTCACCGGCGACCGCGAGCAGGCCGAGCGGCTGCTCGGCGCGACGCTCGCCCGCTGTTACGCGGACTGGCTGCGGATGCGCTCCGAGGACCCGTACGACCAGGCGCGGGCCGAGCTGGTGCGGCGTTTCGCGTCCCGTCCGTTCTGGCGCAGGCCGCACGGCGGGGTGCTGGACCGGCTGACCGCCCAGGAGCGGATGATCATCACGATGCGCTACTTCGAGGGCGTCGCCGAGGAGCAGACCGCCGCGCAACTGGGCCTGCCCACCGACCGGGTCCGGGCGATCTGCGCCCGCGCCGCCGCGACGCTGCGCAGCCGCCCGCCGGGCCCGCCGCCCCGCAGCGTGGCCGAGGTCCGCGCGGGCGACGGGTCTCCGGCCGGTGGCCGTCCGCCCCGCGAGGTGCACGGGGCGGCCCGGTGAGCCCGGCGCGCAACCGGCGTGACGACGAGGTGCGCAGGCTGCTGGACACCCCGCATCCGATCGTGCCCGCGGGCCTGGTCGCGCACGCGACCGCGCGGGGACGGCGTACGGTCCGCCGCCGCCGGGTCCTCGCGCGGGTGCTGTGGGTGCTGCTGGCGGCCGCGCTGGTGGCGGGGATCGTGCTCGCGGTGCTGTACGGGCCGGACGACACGGGCGGCGGAGGCGGCGGTGGCGGAGGCGGCGCGGGCGACGGCACGTGGTGGGGGCAGACGGTCCTGGCGCGCGTCCCGCCGCCGCTGTTGCCCCGCCTGCCCCGTGTGCCCCTCGTGCCCCTCGTGCCGTGAGGTGAGGGTGGTGCTCAGCCGAGCGCCTGCGTGAGGTCGGCCAGCAGGTCGTCGGCGGATTCGATGCCGACCGACAGCCGCACCAGGTCGGCGGGCACTTCGAGCGCGGAGCCCGCCGCGGAGGCGTGCGTCATCCGGCCGGGGTGCTCGATGAGCGACTCGACGCCGCCCAGCGACTCGCCGAGCGTGAACAGCTCCGCCCGGTTGCACACCTCGACCGCCGCCTCCTCGCCGCCCGCGACGCGGAAGGACACCATGCCGCCGAAGGCCCGCATCTGCTTGGCCGCGGTCTCGTGGCCCGGGTGCTCGGGCAGGCCCGGGTAGAGGACGTGGGTGACCTTCGGATGGGCCGTCAGCAGTTCGGCGACCCGGGTGGCGTTGGCGCTGTGCCGGTCCATGCGCACCGCGAGCGTCTTGATGCCGCGCATGACGAGCCACGCGTCGAAGGGCCCGGCCACGGCGCCCATCGCGTTCTGGTGGTAGGCGAGTTCGTCGCCGAGCGTGGCGTCGGAGGTGACCAGGGCGCCGCCGACGACGTCGGAGTGGCCGCCCATGTACTTGGTCGTGGAGTGCACCACGACGTCCGCGCCGAGCGCGAGCGGCTGCTGGAGGTAGGGGCTGGCGAAGGTGTTGTCGACGACCAGCCGCACGCCCGCCTGCCGGGCGACCCCGGCGAGCGCGGCGATGTCGGAGATGCCCAGCAGCGGGTTGGACGGCGTCTCGACCCAGATGACCTTGGTCTCCGGGCGCAGCGCGGCGCGGACCGCCTGGACGTCGGAGGTGTCGGCCACCGACCAGGACACGCCCCAGCGCTCCACGACCCGGGAGAAGAGCCGGAAGGTGCCGCCGTAGGCGTCGTTGGGGATGACGACGTGGTCGCCGGGCGCGAGGACCGTCCGCAGCAGGCAGTCCTCGGCCGCGAGACCGGAGGCGAAGGCGAGGCCGCGGCGGCCGCCTTCGAGGGCCGCGAGGTTGGCTTCGAGCGCGGTCCTGGTCGGGTTCGCCGACCGGCTGTACTCGTAGCCGCCGCGCAGGCCCCCGACGCCGTCCTGCTTGTACGTCGACACCTGGTAGATCGGTGTCACGACGGCGCCGGTGGCCGCGTCCGCGGGCTGCCCGGCGTGGATGGCCAGGGTCTCGAACTGGCCGCCGTGCTGATCGGTGTGCTGATCGCTCATGCCGCCGAGGGTAGTGCCCCGGCGGCCCCCGCACGGCGGTTCACCCGCCGGTACCACAGGCCCGTCGCGATCAGGGCGACGAGTGCCGCGCCCCCGGCCGCGCCGCCGAGCTTGAGGCCGGGCGGGGTGAAGTCGCAGGCCAGCGTGGTGGTCCTGCCGTCCAGCGGCACCGCGATGAGGCCGAGGTACTTGTGGGCGGGCCTGGCCGAACCGCCGCCGGCCGAGCAGCTCCAGCCCTCGATCCGGGGAACGGCGACGAGCGCGGTGCCCGTGCTGCCCGCCGGGAGGGTGGCCGAGAGGTGGTGGCCGTCGATGTGCACGGCGGTCGCCCCGGTGGCCGTGAGCTTCTGCACGGCGGTGGTCAGCCGACCGCGGTCCAGGCAGCCGAGGGGCTGCCGCGGGAGCCGCAGGTGGCCGAAGAAGCCGAGCGCGACCCGGGCCTGCCCGGAGGCGGGGACGGTGCCGACGGGCACCATCGGGGCGCGCACCGCGGGCAGGTGGCCGTCGACGCCGACCGGCGTGCCGCCGTCCAGGGTCGCGGTGCCCTTGAACTGCGGGGCCCAGAAGAACACCTGTGCGCCGGGCGCGCAGGTGGCGGTGAGCAGCGCGGCGCCGGTCCCGGTGCCGGCGGTGGTGACGTGCGGCTGGTCGTAGACCTTCGTGCCGAGCAGGAGTTCCTGGTTGCTGAAGGCGGAGTCGGTCCACCGCGGGGCCGTACGGGCGAGGTCCAGGTCGGGGCGGACGGTGACCAGCGGCGGGACCGGGGTGGTGGTGGACGTCGTGGTGGCGCGCGGCAGCGCGGTGCTGCTGGGCTTCGCGGTGGGGGTGGAGTGCATGCGGGTGCCGATGGAGAAGATCGCGTCGGTGACCGGGTTGTCGAGCGTCACCGGGTGGCGGCCCTTGGCGTAGTAGCCGAAGCCCAGCTCGGACAGCGTCCAGGAGGTGATGTCGGAGGTGAGGCTGCTGTAGTACTCGGCGCCCTGGCCGCCGACGACCAGTTCGTCGTTGCCGCCGGGCACGTCGCCGGGGTCGGTGCGCGAGCGCGGCCAGTCGTCCTTGGCGGCGACCGCGGCGGCCATGTCCTGCTGGGCCGGGCCGAGCCGCGGCGTCCAGGACACCTCCTTGAGCTGGTCCTTGACGACCCGGCTCGCGGACACCGCGGACTCCCCGCCCTGCGCGAGCAGCAGCAGGACGACGGCGGCGGCCGGCAGCGCCCGCGCGCCCCACCCGTACCGCTGCCGGAGCAGCAGCGCGGCGGCTGCGGCCAGCCCGAGGAGCAGGGCGAGCGCGAAGACGCGGTAGGTCCAGCGGTCGTCGGCCTCGCGGCCGTGCCCGGCGAGCGCGATGAGCAGCACCAGGGCGGTGCCGCCGAGCAGCGCCGGCAGCGCGGGCAGCCCGTCGGCGGCGGACAGCCATCCGGCGATCAGCAGCAGCCCGCACAGCACGAAGGTCTGCCGGTAGGGCACCCCGTTGGGCGAGGCCCCGGCGTGCCAGACCAGGTGGGTGGGCTCCCAGTTGAGCGACAGCGTCACGAGCACCGCGGCGGCCGACCACCAGGCCCGTACCCGTACCGCGACCGCGCGGTTGAAGGGCAGGGTCAGGGCGAGGACGAGTGCGGGGGTGCCGATGTAGAGGGCGGGGGTCGCGGTGCTGGTCGTCGCGGGCAGGAAGCGGGCGGCGATGTCGGCCCAGGCGGCGGGCTCGAAGGTCACCTTGGGGGTCGGGTCGGCGACCTTGGTGGCCTTGAAGATCACCAGCACCAGCGGGGCGGCGAGCCCGACGCCGATGAGCATCCCGCGGGCCGCGTGCAGCAGCGTGACCAGGCGCTTGCGGGCGGTCTCGCTGCCCTCGGTGGTGAAGAGGCGCACCAGCAGCACGATCGCGGCGCCGAGGGTGGCCATGTAGGCGGTGTAGAAGTTCGAGATCCAGGCGAGCGCGACGACCAGCGGCGCGATCACCGGGCGGCGGGCGGTGCGCGCCCATTCGCCGACCAGGCACAGCATCGGGAAGGCGAACAGGCCGTCGAGCCACATCGGGACGACCGCGCCGTTGTCGAGCGTCCAGCCGGACACCGCGTACGCGGCCCCGAGCAGTGCGGCGAGCGGCCAGGGCCCGCGGCGCAGCCGCAGCAGCAGCACCGCCATCGCCGCTCCGGCCGCGGTGACCTTGGCGACGGTGATGACGTAGAGCGCCAGTTCCGGGCGGTCGGCCGGGAAGAGCACGACCATGAGGTCGAAGGGGCTGCTCAGGTAGGTGCCGATGTCGCCGAGGAAGTTGGTGCCGAAGCCGGAGTTCCAGTTGACGAAGAGGTCGCCGTCGGCGCCGCCGGTCAGCACCTTGCGCCAGTACACGTGGTAGGGCAGGTACTGGTTGCCGAGGTCGACGACGTTGCGGGTGTGCGAGCCGAGCGGGTAGCTGCCGGCGAGCGCGCCGCCGAGGCAAAAGAGCACGCAGGCCAGCACCGCGGCCCCGGCGCCCGCCCGCAGCGCGGTGCTGCCCAGGGCCCACGCGCGCAGCCGTCCGCCGGGGGCTCGCGGCGGCCGGGGGGCAGGGCCTGCGGGGTTCTCCTGGGCCGATACGGCCTCGGCTGCGGACACGGGTCCTCCGGGTTGTGGTGCGCTGCGCGTGGTGCGTCCGGCCCGCGGGTCCTGTCACCGCACGGGTGCGACCAGCCATCCCACACCGGCCCGGCGACACCGCCTCGACCACGGGGCGAACCCCGGGGCGCGACCGGGTGAACGCCGGGAATCGCCGGATCTCCCGGGGTACGCGCGAAACCGCCGGCCGCCCGGGTGTCAGGGACCCGGGCGGCCGGCGGCCGGTCGTGCTAGCGGTGCGGGTGCGTCACCACGCGGACGGTGCGGGCGGGGCCACGACGTCCGGGCGGTCGTTGCAGGTGATCGTGTTGGGCAGCTCCCACGGGGCGAGCCACGGGCCGGTGGTGCCGCCGCCGTCGTTGCCGCCGAGGTCGGTCACGGTGAACTCCGAGCCGGCCGGGGTGAAGTTGAACGAGCCGCAGTTGTTGATGCCCACGGCCCCGACGTTGCGGGCGTCGACGTTCTCGAAGGTCGCGCCGCCCGCGGACCGGGCGCTGAGCACGGAGGTGCCGGTGCCGTCGACCTGGATGTCCTTGAAGTGCACGCCGGTGATCTTGTACTGGTCCTTCACCGGGAAGTCGGTGACCAGCATGATCGCGTTGTAGGTGCTGTCGAGGAAGTGGTCGCCGGTCACCTGGATGTCGGCGTCGATGTTCTTCTCCAGCGCGTAGAACCAGATCGCGCCGAGCCCGATGTTCCAGTTCAGCTCGTACGTGCCCGCGCGCACCGTGGTGTTGTCGGTGATCTTCAGCGAGCCGGTGAAGGGCTCGGCGCCGAAGCGGGAGCCGACCTGGATCGCGCTGCCCTCGCGGATGGGGTCGGCGATCAGGTTCGCCGAGACGGTGTTGTCCGTACCGCCGTACAGGGCGATGCCGTTGGCGAGGACGGGGGTCTGCACGGTGTTGTGGTCGATGGTGTTGCCCGCGTCCTCGACCTTGTCCGACCACAGCGCGAGCGCGTCGTCACCGGTGTTGCGCAGGAAGTTGTTCGAGATGACCGAACGCGTCACGCCGGTGTGGAAGTTGATGCCGTCGGCGATCTGGTCGACGATCACGTTGTTGCTGATCTTGAGGTTGCTCATCGGCCCGTCGAACCACATGCCGACCTTGGTGTGCTGGATGTACAGGCCGTCGATCGTGGAGTTGCTGAGCGCGCCGCCGATGCCGTTGACCTGGTCGGTGTCGATGCGCTCGCGGACGTCGCCCTCGATCGCGAAACCGGACAGGTGGACGTCCGAACTGCCGCCCTGGGCCGCGTCCTTGCCGTAGAAGCCGACCCCGGTGTGCACGCTGCCGTCGGGCGCGGGCGTGGCGAGGTCCACCTGGTGGCCCTTGAGGATCGTGTACCAGCTGCCCGCGCCCTCGATCGTGACGTGGTCGACGACGATGTGCCGGCTGACCTGGTACGTGCCCGGCGGGATGTAGACCTTGAGGTGGGCGCGCTGCGCGAACGCGACGGCCTTGTCGATCGCCGCCGCCGAGTCGCGGTGCCCGGTCGGGTCGGCGCCGAACAGCAGCACGTTGGCCGCCAGCAGATCCACCTTCGGCGGCGCGACGAGCTGCGAGTCCAGCAGGTCGACGGTGGTGGCCGCCGCCCCCGCGGGCACGGTCAGCCGCACCTTCTCGCCCGCCTTGTACGTACGGCCCAGCAGCAGCCGCTGCTCGTCGTAGAAGTGGTTGGGCCGGAAGGGCTTGGCGAAGACCGGCGCCGGGGTGGTGTCCTGCGGGACGCAGGAGCACTCGGTGACCCAGTAGTCCGGGTGCAGGATGTCGGCGGTCGGGTCGTTCGAGAACGGGTAGAGGTTGTAGAGCCAGGCGTACTGCGAGGTCAGCGTCATCGTCTTGGTCGTGCCGCCGACGCCCACCTTCAGCGGCGAGGTGAGCCCGCCGCCCTTGGGCGCGTCCGGGATGCTGTAGCGCACGTTGATCGCGTTGGCCGCGCTCGGCAGCGTGAACTCGACGTACTGCCCCGGCTGGAGCGTCACCGCGCTGCGGCCCGACGCCTCCGCGGGCAGCGTGTACGCGTCCCGGCCGGGCCCGATGACGGTCCCGTTCGTGACCGCGTTCTCCGCCTCCTGCTCCGCGAAGCCGACGCTCGCGCCGCGCCCGGCCGTCAGCGCCGGATCCAGCGCCGCCCGGGTGACCTGGGCCTTGCCCTGCCCGGCCTGCCCCGCCCCCTTGGCCGCCGCCGCTCCGGCGCCCAGCACGCCGAACGCCGCGGCGGTCGCGGTGACTGCCGCGACCGTCACAACGGCTCTTCGCCGCGGGCCTGTTGACCATCTCGCCATCGACAGCTCGATTCTCTCGGGACACCTCAGGTGGGGGTTCCGCCGCGCGCGGGCGGCGGCAGTGAGGGTGAATTTAGGACCCTCCGGACCAGCCGCACAAGGTGCGTGCGCGGGGTATTTCGCATCCGTGCCGAGCAACTTCATGAGATTGCGCGATTCTTGCGGCCGACGTTCAGCGCGTTGCGGCGACGGATGGGACGGACGCGAACCGGCGGACGGGAGAGGCCCTGGCCGAAAGCGGACGCCACGGGACGGTTGAGCCGGATCGGTGTGGGATTCACCTCACGGACATTTCGCCGCCGCTTTGGCAGGATGTCCGGAGCAGTCGGACTGGCGTCGGCTCTGCGGGGCAGGCGACGGGGACGGTACGGCACCGGAAGTCAGCAGCGGCGGACGACAGGGGCTGAGGAATGGGTATGGGAAGTGCGACGTCGGCGGCGTACGGCACCCGGAGGCTGCTCCCCCGACCACCCCGCATCCCGCTCCCCGACCGGCTCCCCCACCTCCTCCCGGAACTGGCGCTGCTCGTCGCCGTCCAGGCCGTCTACAAGTACGGGCGGAAGATCGCCAACGGCCACACCGAGGACGCGTTCCACCATGCCGACCACGTGTGGTCGTTCGAGCGCGCGATGCACCTGCCCAGCGAACACTCCGTGCAGCAACTGCTGCTGCACAGCCACACGCTCGTACACATCGCCAACTACCTCTACGCCACGGTGCACTTCCCGGCGATGCTGCTCTTCCTGGGCTACATGTTCGTGCGCCGGCGCGCGCACTACCTGTGGATCCGGCGCGCGATCGTCATCCAGACGATGCTGGCCCTGCTCGGCCACCTGCTCTTCCCGCTCGCGCCGCCGCGGCTGCTGCCCGGCGACGGCATGATCGACACCGCGGCGGTGTACGGGCCCGCGGTCTACGGCAAACCCGAGACGCACTCGATGGCGAACCAGTTCGCCGCGATGCCGTCGCTCCACGTCGGCTGGGCCCTGGCGATCGCGGTGGGCCTCATCGCGTCCCACCGCTCCCGCTGGCGCTGGCTGTGGCTGCTGCATCCGCTGCTGACGATGCTTGTCGTGGTTGGCACGGCCAACCACTACTGGCTCGACTGTGCCGTCGGGGCGTTGCTCCTCGCGCTGGCCCTCGCCCTCATCCCGGGCCCGATGCCCGAACCCTCCTCCCCGCGCCCCCTCCGCGACTGGACCTGGCCCCTGCGCCGGGCTGCTGCGCAGGGCGGTGAGCGTTTTGGGGGCGCGGGGAACGGCGCGAGCAACCATCCACCGGCCGGTGGTCCGGATCGGACCGAATTGCCCCTCCGGGCCGGTGACGACCCGCGCCCCGGTGGGGGCTGAGCGCGCAGTTCCCCGCGCCCCTGAAAAACGGGTGCCCCGCGCGGGCAGCGTTGAGCCCTCTCGTGACAGAGAGGGATTCAGTGCTTAGGGTGCGTGAATATGGATATGCACACCGTGCTCATCGGGCCCACCGGGGCCGGCCCCGAAGACGTACTGGCCGTCGCGCGTGAGAACGCGCAGGTCAGCCTCGCGGAAAGCGCCGTCGAGGCGATGGCCGCGGCCCGCCGCGTCGTGGACGCGCTCGCCGCGAAGCCGGAGCCGGTGTACGGCGTGTCCACCGGCTTCGGCGCCCTCGCCGTCCGCCACATCAGCCCCGAGCTGCGCGCGCAGCTCCAGCGTTCGCTGGTGCGGTCGCACGCCGCGGGGATGGGCCCGCGGGTCGAACGCGAGGTCGTCCGCGCGCTGATGTTCCTGCGGCTCAAGACGCTGGCCTCGGGCCGTACCGGTGTGCGGCCGGTGGTCGCGCGGACGATGGCCGCGCTGCTGAACGCGGGCATCACCCCCGTCGTCCACGAGTACGGCAGCCTCGGCTGCTCCGGTGACCTGGCGCCGCTCGCGCACTGCGCCCAGGTGCTGATGGGCGAGGGCGAGGCGGAGGGCCCGGACGGCGAGGTCCGCCCGGCGGGCGAGCTGCTCGCGGCGCACGGTATCGAGCCGGTCGAGCTGCGGGAGAAGGAGGGCCTGGCCCTCATCAACGGCACGGACGGCATGCTCGGCATGCTGGTCATGGCCTGCGCGGACCTCGCCCGCCTGTTCACCTCCGCGGACATCACCGCGGCCCTGACGCTGGAAGCGCTGCTCGGTACGGAGAAGGTGCTCGCGCCCGACCTGCACGCGATCCGCCCGCACCCGGGCCAGGGCGCGAGCGCGGCGAACATGCTGAAGGTGCTCCAGGGGTCGGGCCTGACGGGTCATCACCAGGACGACGCCCCGCGCGTCCAGGACGCGTACTCCGTGCGCTGCGCCCCGCAGGTCGCGGGCGCGGGCCGGGACACCCTCGCGCACGCCCGTACGGTCGCCGACCGCGAACTGGCGGCGGCCGTGGACAACCCGGTCATCACGGAGGACGGCAGGATCGAGTCGAACGGGAACTTCCACGGCGCCCCGGTCGGCTACGTCCTGGACTTCCTCGCGATCGCCGCCGCCGATCTCGCCTCGATCGCGGAGCGGCGCACGGACCGGCTGCTGGACAAGAACCGTTCGCACGGCCTGCCGCCGTTCCTGGCGGACGACCCGGGCGTGGACTCGGGGCTGATGATCGCGCAGTACACGCAGGCCGCGCTGGTCAGCGAGCTGAAGCGGCTCGCGGTGCCCGCGTCGGTGGACTCGATCCCGTCCTCGGCGATGCAGGAGGACCACGTCTCGATGGGCTGGTCGGCGGCGCGCAAGCTGCGTACGGCGGTGGAGGCGCTCGCGCGGGTCGTGGCGGTGGAGATGGTCGCGGCGACGCGGGCGCTGGAGATCAGGACGTTCGGCGGCGGCTCCCCCGCCCCGGCGACGGCCGCGGTGGTGGCGGCGGCGCGCGCGGCCGGGGTGCCGGGTCCGGGCCGGGACCGTTTCCTCGCCCCCGACCTGGAGGCGGCCTACCTCTTCGTACGGTCCGGCGCCCTGGTGCGCGCGGCCGAGGAGGTCACGGGCCCGCTGGCGTGAGCCCGTGCGGAGGTCAGGGCGCGGTGTCCGGCTCGGACTCGTCGGCCTGGCGGGCGCGGCGGGTCGACTCGACGAGCAGGCCCGCGCCGACCACGAGGAAGACGGCGCCGCCGATGAGGTAGGGCCTGGTGTTGAAGGCGCCGGTGTCGGCGAGGCCGCCGTCGTCCCCCTGCGGCACGCCGACGGCGGCGGAGTGCGCGGCCGGGGCGGCGGCGGGGGCGTGCTCGGGGCTGGCGCTCGCGGTGGGCACGAAGTACAGCGCGGCAAGGACGGCGCCGGCGGCTGCGACCACGTAAGGACGGGGCGAGGCCATGGGAACCCCCAGGGGTTGCGACGACGTGACCGTGGCCACCGATCGTAGTGACCTCCGCCACGCCTTGGGAAGCCGCCCCCCGGTACGCCCCCGGGCCCCCGCCCTGTCGGCGTACACCTGCCGCGACCTCGGCGGGATCGCTGCGTAGACGTCGAGGCACACACCGTCACCACGAGCGTGGGATGGAACACAATATCGGACAGAAAGGGTGATTTGCCCCGGCGTGGCTGTTTCCATGGTCGGAAGAAGCCCGCAGGCCCCACCGGCCGCGGGGGACTACTGCCGCATTGGAGAGCTGCGTGACGCCGCCCGAGAACGGATCCGCCCCGACCGAGGCCCCCGCCAAGCACCGCAAGATCACCACCCGCCGCACCCTCGCGGCGGTCGCCGTGCTGATGGGCGGTGCCGTCGCCCTCACCGCGTGCAACAGCGGCGGTGGGAGCCACGCGGACGGGAAGGCCTCCCCCTCGGCGTCGGCGACCTCGTCGGCCCCGACCCCGTCGTCCTCCCCCTCGGCGACGAGCCAGGCCACGGAGGACGCGGCGGCGGCCAAGCACGCCTCGGCCGCGAAGATCACCATCACCCCGAAGAACGGCTCGACCGGCGCGAAGGTCAGCGGCGCGGTGAAGGTGACGGTCAGCGGCGGCACGCTGGGGCAGGTCACGATGAAGGCCAAGTCCGGCGGCAAGGCGGTGACCGGCAAGCTGTCCGCGGACAAGAAGACGTGGACGCAGAGCGGCTCGCTCGCGCACAGCACCCAGTACACGGTCTCCGCGACCGCGACCGACGCGCAGGGCACGCCCACCGCGGCGACCGCGACCTTCGCGACCGCCGCCGCGAAGCCGTCGACCTTCACCGGCTACTTCACGCCCGAGGACGGCTCGACCGTCGGCGTCGGCATGCCCGTGTCGATCAACTTCGACCACGCGATAGCCAACGGCGACCGGGCCGGTGTGCAGCGCGCGGTCACCGTGACGTCCACCAGCGGGCAGACCGTGGTCGGCCACTGGTTCAACGGCAAGCGGCTGGACCTGCGCCCGCAGAACTACTGGACCGCGGGCACGCACGTCACCGTGACCATGAACTGGAAGGGCGTCGAGGGCGCCCCCGGTGTCCACGGCACGCAGCACAAGACGATCGGCTTCGACATCGGCCGCTCGCAGGTCTCCACCGTCGACACCCAGACGCACATGATGACCGTCGTGCGCGACGGCCAGGTCATCCGCACCATCCCGATCTCCGCGGGCGGCCCGGACCACACCACCTACGACGGCCAGATGGTCATCGAGGAGAAGCACGAGACGACCCGGATGAACGGCGCCACCGTCGGCTTCACCGACGACGACGGCAAGGGCGAGTACGACATCCCCGACGTGCCGCACGCCATGCGGCTCAGCAACTCCGGGACGTTCATCCACGGCAACTACTGGGGCGACCCGTCCGTCTTCGGCAACGTCAACACCAGCCACGGCTGCATCGGCATCGAGGACGTCAAGGGCGGCGGCGACCCCACCACCAACGCCGCCTGGTTCTACGACAACTCGCTGCTCGGCGATGTCGTGACGGTCGTCAACTCGCCCGACAAGGTCATCCAGCCCAGCAACGGCCTCAACGGCTGGAACATGACATGGAGCCAGTGGGTGGCGGGCTCGGCTCTGAAGTAGCCCGCTCCGTGACGTCACGGATCCAGGTCGCGGGGTCGTCCAGCACGGTACGCACCGAGCTGTAGGCGGCCCCGCGCAGTACGCCGTCCCGGCCCAGCCGCGAGATCACCACGTCCTGGGCCCGCCAGCGGCGGTCCGTGACACGCGCGGCCAGCTCCCGCCGCACCCCCGGCAGCAGCCAGGGCGCCAGGTCCGCGAGCGGGCCGCCGACCACCACGGCCTGCGGGTCCAGCAGATTCACCGCGCCGCTCAGGGCTATGCCCAGGGCGGCGCCCGCCTCCTCCAGCGCTCGCAGCGCCGCCGGGTCGCCCGCGGCCGCCGCGGCCTTCAGCGCCGGGCCGCGGCCCGTCCGCACACCCGCGGCGCGCAGCAGCGCCTCCTCACCCGCGTACGTCTCCAGGCAGCCCGTCGCCCCGCACGAGCACGGGGGCCCCTCCGGGCGGACGGGCACGTGCCCCAGCTCCCCCGCGAAACCGCGCGCCCCGCGGAAGAGCCGGCCCTCCACGACCAGGGCGGCACCGATGCCGATCTCGGCGGAGACGTGCACGAAGTCCGTGAGGCCGCCGTCGTGGCCGCCGAGCCACAGCTCGGCCAGGGCGCCGAGGTTGGCCTCGTTCTCCACACCGGTGGACGGCTCCGGGAAGGCCGCGTCCAGCGGTACGTCCTCCCATCCGAGGTTGGGCGCGCGCAGCACGGTGCGGTGGTCCGGCCCGATGAGCCCCGGTACGGCGACGGTCGTCCGGACGGCCGTCAGCCCGGCCTCCGTGCTCTTACGGATCACCTCGCCCGTCAGCTCGGCCAGCTCCCCGAGCACGGCCTCGGCGGGGCGGCCCCGGTTCGCCGCGGGCCGCTCCGCGCGGGCCCGCACCCGTCCGCGCAGGTCCACCGCGCACGCGGCGAGGTGGTCCACGCCGATCTCCGCGCCGATGCCCGCGGGGCCCGTCTCGGTCAGCGCCAGCACGGTGCCGGGGCGGCCGACCGTACCCGGCCGCTGCGCGCCCTGCTCTTCGAGGAGCCCGGCGGCCAGCAGCTCGTCGACGAGCGTCGACACGGTGGCCCGCGTCAGCCCGACCTCCGCGGCGACCGCGGCCCTCGTCACGTTCTCGCCCGCGGCGAGCGCGGTCATGACCAGCGCCATGTTCCGCCGTCGCAGCCCAGCCTGCGCGCCGGTCCCTTTCCCCACGCTCTCCTCCGGAGGTGCTCAGCTTCCACGCTCGGGCCTGTGCGACCCGGGCCCTGCCCTACCCGTCCCCCCTCCAGCCCTCCGGGCTGCCCCGTTCCCTTGCGACGGGATCTTCCCCCGGCGAGGGGTTGCGCGCGCAGTTCCCCGCGCCCCTAGATTGCGCGCCCTCCCCCGCAAGCTCCCGCCCCTGCGGGGCCGGCCCTCAGCCCTCCGGGCTGCCCCTTGCTCTCCCCCCGGGACCTTACGGCCGGTGGTGGGCTGATCGCGCAGTTCCCCGCGCCCCTGGTTCGTTGCCCCGCGCGGCAGAAGCGAGCCCCCGACGGACCCTTCCCCCGCGGGGGCGGGTCTTACGGGGGAGGGTGAGCGTTTTTAGGGGCGCGGGGAACTGCGCGACCAGCCACGACGGCGGGAAAGCCGACCGCCCAGCGCAAGGGGCAGCGCCCAGAAGGGGCGCGGGGAACTGCGCGCTCAGCCCCCACCGGGGGAAAGCCGACCGCCCACCGCAAGGGGCAGCGCCCCGAAGGGGCGCGGGGAACTGCGCGGGCAACCACCCACCGGCGGAGGATCGCGCAGCCACCGCGGGTGGCAGCCCGTAGCGCCCCCTACCGCTGAGCCGCGGCCAGCGGAAGTGCGGCGGCCAGCCGCGCACGCGCCCCCTCGTCCAGGGGCAGGGCCTCGTGCACGCGCCCAGCGGTCGTGTTCCAGCGCGCGGCGATAGCCGCAGGAGCCTCACCCGTGAGCGCGGCAGCAGCCTGCACCGCGGCCCCGAGGGCAACAAGCTCGCCCGCTTCGGGCACCTGCACGGCGCGCCCGGACAGCCGCCGGACCGTCTCCAGCCACGCCGTCCCGCGCGACCCACCGCCGATGACGAGGAGCGGCTCGTCCGAGGGAGCCCCGCCGTCCACGGCGAGCACTTCCTCCAGCGCGCCCAGCAGCGCGTAGACCGCCCCGTCGTACGCACCCTGAAGCACCTGACCGGCGGTCGTGTCGTGCCGCAGCCCGCTGAGCAGCCCGGACGCGTACGGCAGGTTCGGCGTGCGCTCGCCGTCGAGGAAGGGGAGGAAGGCGACCGAGCCGCCGGGCTCGACGTCCTCCCGTTCGCGCCCGAGAAGCGCGGCGACCTTGTCGACGGCCAGCGTGCAGTTGAGCGTGCACGCGAGCGGCAGCCAGCCGCCGTCCGCGGAGGCGAACCCGGCGACGACCCCGCTGGGGTCGGTCGGCCGCTGCCGCGACACCGCGTAGACCGTTCCGGACGTACCGAGGCTGAGCGCCGCCCGGCCCGGCGTGAGCCCGAGCCCGAGCGCGGCGGCCGCGTTGTCGCCCGTCCCCGGCGCGACGAGGGCGCCGGCCCGCAGCGGCAGCCCGTCCCGTACGACGCCCGCGGTCTCGCCGGGCCCGAGGACGGTCGGCAGCAGCCCGGCCGAGAGCCCGAGCGAGTCGAGCAGCTCCTCGTCGTACGCCTCGGTGTCGGAGCGCCACCACCCGGTGCCGGACGCGTCACCGCGGTCGGTGACCCCGGCGCCGGACAGCCGCTCGGTGAGGAAGTCGTGCGGCAGCCGTACCGCCTTCGCGGCGGCGGCCGCGGCGGGCTCGTGCTCGGCGAGCCACGCCCACTTCGTGACGGTGAAGCTCGCCCCGGGCACGGACCCGAAGCGCTGCGCCCAGTGCTCGGCCCCGTACTTCTCGACGAGCGCGGCGGCCTGCGGCGCGGACCGCACGTCGTTCCAGAGCATCGCGGGCCGCACCGGCGCGCCCTGCGCGTCGAGGACGACGAGCCCGTGCTGCTGCCCGCCCACGGAGACCGCCTCCGCCCGCGCGGCGAACTCACCCGTCTGGCTCAGCGCGTCCTGGAGCGCGGTCCACCACACCTCGGGGTCGGTCTCCCGGCCCGCGCCGGTGCTGACCGTGTGCCGCGCCTGGCCGGAGGCCAGCACCGCGCCGGTCTCGACGTCGACGGCGAGCACCTTCGTCGATTGCGTGGAACTGTCGATCCCGAGGACGACCGCCCCGGACGACGCCCCGAGCGCCCCGTTCTGCCCCATGTGATTCCTGTCCCTTCCGGAGCCCGTCGCGAGCTGCCACTTCCCATCATCGGCCTCGCATACTAATTTGTTCAACAGTCTGACGAATAGGAGCGAGCCCTCATGACTTCCGAGACGAACCTCACCCCGGGGCCGGAGCACAAGTTCACCTTCGGCCTCTGGACGGTCGGCTGGCAGGGACGCGACCCGTTCGGCGAGGCCACCCGTTCCGCGCTCGACCCGGTCGAGTCCGTCAACCGGCTCGCCGAGCTGGGCGCGTACGGCGTGACCTTCCACGACGACGACCTGATCCCCTTCGGGTCGTCCGACGCCGAGCGTGACGCGATCATCAAGCGCTTCCGCGCCGCCCTCGACACGACCGGCCTGGTCGTGCCGATGGCCACCACCAACCTCTTCACCCACCCCGTCTTCAAGGACGGCGGCTTCACCGCGAACGACCGCGACGTCCGCCGCTACGCGCTGCGCAAGACCATGCGCAACATCGACCTGGCCGTCGAGCTGGGCGCGAAGACGTACGTCGCCTGGGGCGGCCGCGAGGGCGCCGAGTCCGGCGCCGCCAAGGACGTCCGGGTGGCCCTCGACCGCTTCAAGGAGGCGTTCGACCTGCTCGGTGACTACGTCACGGAGAAGGGCTACGACATCCGCTTCGCCATCGAGCCGAAGCCGAACGAGCCGCGCGGCGACATCCTGCTGCCGACGATCGGCCACGCCCTGGCGTTCATCAACTCCCTGGAGCGCCCCGAGCTGGTCGGCCTCAACCCTGAGGTCGGCCACGAGCAGATGGCCGGGCTGAACTTCCCGCACGGCATCGCGCAGGCCCTGTGGCACGGCAAGCTCTTCCACATCGACCTCAACGGCCAGACCGGCATCAAGTACGACCAGGACCTGCGCTTCGGCGCCGGCGACCTGCGCTCGGCCTTCTGGCTGGTCGACCTGCTGGAGAACTCGGACTACGAGGGCCCGCGCCACTTCGACTTCAAGCCCCCGCGCACCGAGGACTTCGACGGCGTCTGGGCCTCCGCGGCCGGCTGCATGCGCAACTACCTCATCCTGAAGGACCGCGCCGCCGCCTTCCGCGCCGACCCGGCCGTCCAGGAGGCGCTGCGCGCCGCCCGCCTCGACGAGCTGGCCCAGCCGACCGTCGCCGAGGGCGAGGGCCTGGCCGGTCTGCTGGCCGACAAGTCCGCGTTCGAGGACTTCGACGTGGACGCCGCCGCCGAGCGCGGTATGGCCTTCGAGGCGCTGGACCAGCTGGCGATGGACCACCTGCTGGGCGTCTGACCCTCCGCGGGTCCACCCGTTCGCGGGTGACGCTCCTCCAGGCTCGCGGGACCCCGCGCGACCGGCCTACGTACGACGTCCTGTCAACGTCGTCCCCCTTCCACAGGGGGGCCGGTCCGCGGGGCCCCGCGCCCTTTTCACCTGAGGCCGAGGGGTACGGGCCGTACGCCGTCCAGCACGCGCTGCCCGAACGCGGCCTCCGCCAGGGCCCATTCCGCGTCGTACGCCGACTCCGCCTTCTCCCCAAGCGGCAGTTCGGCCCACACCACCTTGCCGGGTGCGGCCGGGCAGAAGACGTCCCACCGCGCGCTCAGGGCCTCCACCAGGAAGAGCCCGCGCCCGCCCTCGGCGTCCGCACTCTGCGCCGGGATGACGGGACGTCCGCAGTCGCGGTCCCAGACCTCGACGTAGAGGCTGCCGCCCGCCGCCCGCAGCTGCACCCCGATGACGTGGCTGCCCGCCGGTCCGCTCATCTTCACGGCGTTGGTGACCAGTTCGGACCCGATCAGCTCGGCCCCGTCGATCTGCTCGGCAAGCTCCCACGCGGTGAGCGTCCGCCGGATGAAGTCCCGCGAGACGCCGACCGCCGCGAAGGCGGCGGCGAGCCGGATGCTCGCGACGTAGAGGACGCTCGGCGTCGGTACGTTCACTCGTCCCTCACCTCGTAGATGTCCACGTCCGCGCGATCGACGAGATACGCGGCAAGGTGCTCCCGCAGTACCTGTGTCGAGCCGAAGTGCCGCAACGACGGCACGACCACGGCACCACCACGCGTGAGCTTCAGCTCCTCGACGAGCCCGTTGAGCACGGCGATCCCGCCCTCCTGCTCCTCGTGCCAGATCCGGACGAGGTCGAACCCCTCGCGCTCCGCCCAACACCGCAGCCGTAACTCGTCCCGCCTCACCTCGGCGTCGGGCGTCGCTGCGTAGGCCCGCATGTAGCCGTGGACGGCTCGCTTCATCCCGCCTCCTCGCGGTGGATGCACCGATCACGGGGCGTCAAGTTCGTTACGCCCTGCGTGATGTGACGAGTGAAGCACCGCAGGACTCTGCAATGCAAGACTACATTTTGAATCCACGTCAGCGAGAATTCGAACAGTAATATGGGCATTGCGAACCGTATGCAGAGGTGCTTACATTCCGGGTGAAAGACTGCCCGGAGCGGAAGGCGGACGTATGAACGAGCGAACGACCGGATCGACCGTGCCGCGCAGACAGCTCGGGCGGCACCTGCGCGACCTACGCAACAAAGCGCGCCTCACCGTGCGCGCGGCAGCCCGCGAACTGGAGTGGTCCGAGCCGAAGATCTGGCGCATCGAGACCGGCCAGACGTCCCTGCGCAGCCTCGACGTCGAGGCCATGTGCAAGATCTACGGCGCTCCGGCCGAACTGACGCAGGGCCTGATGGGCCTGGCCAAGGAGACGAAGGGCCGCGGCTGGTGGCACGCGTACGGTGACGTGATCCCGGAGAACTTCGACCTCTACATCGGGCTGGAGGAAGCGGCGGAGCGGGTGCAGCAGTACAGCCCGGAACTGGTGCCGGGGCTGCTCCAAACTCCGGACTACGCACGCACGTTGATCACCGAGGACAACCCGGGCGTCGACGCCGAGGAGATCGAACGCCGGGTACACGTGCGGATTGCCCGTCAAGCGTTGCTGACCAGGGTCACCAGTCCGCTTACGATGGAAGTGGCCCTCAACGAAGCCATCTTGCGTCGGCCGGTCGGTGGCCGAGCAGCTATGGCCGCCCAGCTCGACCACTTGGCGGAACTGGCAGCTCTGCCTCACGTCTCCATCCGGGTCGTACCGTACGACGCAGGTTTGCACCACGGCTTGCTGTCCGGGTCGTTCACGATGCTCAATTTCCCGCTCGGCGGTGACGGCCAGCCGACCGAACCTCCCACGGTCTACGTCGGTGGGTTCACCGGCGACCTCTATCTCGATAAGCCGAACGAGATCGAGCGCTACGACGGGGCGTTCCAAGCAATCTGGCGCAGTTGCTCGGGGCACAAAGAAACACTGCGCCTCATTCAGCAAGCAGCAAGGGAGCTACGGAAGTGAAGAGTTCCGACCTGGTAGGGGCGGTGTGGCGCAAGTCCAGCCGCTCGGCGGACAACGGTCAGTGCGTCGAAGTCGCCTTCCTCGCAGACGGCCGCGTGGCGATGCGCGACAGCAAGGACCAGGGCACCGGCCCCGCACTCGTCTTCACGGCAGCCGAGTGGGCCGCCTTCCACGGTGGCGTCATGGATGGCGAGTTCACGACTGCGTAAAGCCCCGCAGGGCACCGCACCCTGGAGGTCCGATCCCTCACAGCCAGCAAAGGAGCACCGGCGATGAAGAGTTCGGACCTCACGGGCGCGGTATGGCGCAAGTCCAGCTACTCAGCAGACAACCACCAGTGCATCGAAGTCGCCCTCCTCCCCACCGGGCACGTCGCCACCCGCGACAGCAAGGACGACGGCACCGGCCCTGCCCTGGTCTTCACGGCCGCCGCGTGGACGGCCTTCCACCGCGCCGTCGCCGACGGCGAGTTCACACCCGCGTAAGGGCCAGCGAGGGGCGTCCCGACAACAGCCCGGTCAGCGAAGCGCCCTCCGTGCTCTACATCGGTTCGGCGAGGGCGGCCCGCCATTCGGGGCGCGGGTCGGCTCCCAGGCTCGTCCAGTACTCCGTCGCCCGGACGACCTGCCCGTCACGGACCGTCCAGAACGATGCCGCGCGGAAGACGCCCATGCTGTCGTGCGGTACTTCGACCTCGGAGACGACCTCCTCGCCCTCGGCCACCACCTTGAGCACCCGGATCGACCAGCCGTCCGGATATTCACGGTTCACCGCGACGAAGTTCTCCCGGCCGACGATGCGTTCGAGGCTGATCGGCCACTCGACGACGACGTCCTCCGCGACCAACTCGGCGACGCCCGCCCAGTCCCGATCCTGTATCCGACCCCACAGCGTCTCAATGATCTTCGAAGGTTCCATCGAAGGAGCTTCCCACAGCGGTCTGACAGCCCGCCCGTGCGAGCGCCGCGGCGGCGCTCCGTCCGTAGCCTGAGAGCCCGATCCCTGTCCACCAGCAAGGGAGCATCGTCAATGAGGAGTTCGGATCTCGCGGGCGCCGCCTGGCGCAAGTCCAGCCACTCCGAGATCGATTGCCCAGTCCAGCAGGTGCTCGTCGCTCCCGGCGCGGCTGACGCACTGTAGGCCGAGCGGCAGGCCGTTCTCGGCCTGCCCGGCGGGGACGGAGAGGCAGGGCCAGCCGGCATAGCTCCAGGGCAGGCACATGGCGGAGCTGCCGGTGTCGGCCAGACCGTGGGGTGCCGGGCCGGTGGCCGCGGGGCAGATCCAGATATCCACGTCTGCCTCGTCGGTCGCACGTGACAGGGTGGTCCGGAAGGCTTCCCGCCGTCGTAGCGCGTGCTCGTACCGGCCCCGGGAGATCGTCTGCCCTTGGCGCACCGTGGCCGCGGACTGTGGCCGGTAGAGAGCCCCGTACCGGGGGAACCACTCGGCGTGGCTGCGTGCGGCTTCATAGCGGTTCACCGTGTACAGGTCCTCCGCGTTGTGAGCGAGGTCCGGGAACATGGGGACGCGGCGCACGCGGAGGCCCGAGCTCGACAGCCGCGCCACCTGCCCTTCGAACGCGGCGCGCGCTTCCGCTCCAGCCTGCTCCAGGTAGGGGCCGTCAGGAACGCCGAGCACCGGGCGCTTCCGTTCGGCGTCCCGCACTGGCTGCCAGTTGTCGCACAGGACGGGTGCCACCCTCGCCACCCCGTACAGCGTCGCTGCGAAGACGCCGATGGTGTCGAGTGTCGGCACGTTGGGGATCACGCCGTCGAGCGGAGTCCGACGGGCAGTCGGCTTGAACCCCACGACACCGCAGTAAGCCGCAGGACGGATCGTCGATCCGACCGTTTGCGTACCGATGGCCAGCGGCACCATTCCCGCCGCGACAGCCGCTGCCGACCCGCTGCTGGAGCCGCCAGGAGTGTGGTCGCGGGCTTGCGGATTGCGTGTCGGCCCCGGCGCGGTCATGGCGAACTCTGCCGTCACGGTCTTCCCCGCGATCAGGGCTCCGGCATCACGAAGCCTGTCCACGACTCCCGCCTGCCTGCCCTCGAACACCTCCGGAGGCAGCAACGAACCACCACATGTGGGCAGTCCGTCCACGTTCACGATGTCCTTGACCCCGATCGGGACGCCGAACAACGGCGGCCGAGCGCCAGCCATCGGCCAACGCTCGTGGACTGATCGAAGCTCATCACGAACGCGCTCCCGCCGGGCCGCACCCGTCTCCGACTCGGCAACGAAGGCATGGATGACACGGTCCATCTCATCGATCCGGTCGCACAGCGAGTCAACCGGCACGGACGGCCGCCCACTTGCCTCGTACGTTCTCGATCTCACGTCGGTGATCCCCTTGGCTCCGCCCTGGATGAACTGCTGGGCGATCGTCTTGGCCTGGGGGGTGACCCCGCCGTAGGTCTGGTCGATGGCGGCGGCCAGGTGGCGGGCGTCATCGATGTCCTGCGGTACGGCCGCGGCCGGGAGCCAGAACATCAGTCCGATCTCAGCAGGTGGATGTGACAGGGTACCGATCATGCAGCCGACTCTCCTTGACGCACTGCCGGCACTCGTCGTGATCGATCTGCAGAAGGGGATCGTCGACGGGCCCAAAGCACACCCGGTGGAGGGCGTCGTCGCACACGCCGTCGCCCTGGCCAAGTCCTTCCGTTCCCAGGGCTTGCCCGTGGTGCTCGTCAACGTCGCCGGGGGAGCCCCAGGGCGCACCGACTTCGACTACGGCGACGACGAGGACGAGGACGAGGACGACGCGCAGGACTGGGTCGAGCTCCTGCCCGAGCTGGGCGCCCAGCCAAGTGATCTGCGGGTGACCAAGACCAACTGGGGCGCCTTCACCAACTCCACCCTGCACGCCCAGCTCCAGGAGCGGGGCGTCACGCAGGTGGTGCTCGCCGGTATCAACACGCAGATCGGCGTGGAGACCACGGCACGCACCGCCTACGAGCTCGGCTATAACGTCGTGCTGGTGACCGACGCGATGACCAGCTTCGACGCGATCGCCCACGACCACAGCGTCACCCGCATCTTCCCGCGCCTGGGGCAGACCACCACGACCGAGGATCTTCTCGACGTCCTCGCCACCCGCCCGGCCTGACCCGACCCCAGGGCCGGCTTCCACCCCGGTCTCCCCGCCCAAGGGTGCCCCACGGATCACCTACAGTCACAGTCGGGCTGCTCTCCCTGAAGAACCGGCGACAGTTGCATACGCGAGCCCACCGGTATCAGGCCCCATCCTCGCCGCGCCCACAGGGTTCGGGGAGTTCAGGGGGCTCGCGGAGTTCGCTGACGAGGAGGGCGAGCAGGCCCGGGAAGTGCTGCTCGGTGGCCTCCCGGCGCAGGGACACCGCGCTGCCGTTGCCGTGGAAGCGCTGGTCGATGAGGCCGGCTTCGCGGAGCACGCGGTAGTGGTGGGTGCGGGTGGCCTTGCCGACCGGGAGGTCGAAGGAGCCGCAGGCGCGCTCCTCGCCGTCGGGGCCGGCGGCGAGTTCGGCCACGACGCGGCGGCGGCGGTCGTCGGCCAGCGCGGCGAGCACCTTGCCCAGCTCCACAGCGGCCCCCTCTCCGAAAGGTACGGCTTGCATCGTACCAAGGGGGCGCCCTAAGGTCGCGAGGTATGAACATCGTCATACCTGAGGCCTCGGGCCCCGTAGCCCTGTACGGATTCGCCCGCCCCCGCCCCGAGCGCGCGGCGGAGCTGGAGAAGCTGCTGCTGTCCTTCGTCGAGCCCACCCGCCGCGAGCCCGGCTCGCTCCAGTACCAGGTCCACCGCGACGCCGCCGACCCCACGACCCTCGTCTTCTACGAGCTGTGGCGCTCCCCGGACGACCTGCGCCGCCACCTCGCCGTCCCGGAACTCGCCCGCTTCGGCGAGACCCGCATGGACTACCTCCGCGAGGACCTGGAGATCCACTGGCTGACCCCCCTCAGCGCGGAGGAGGCCGCCCCCGTCGCCCGTCATAAGCGCGGGTGATCTCGGCCCCCCCGAAACCGGCGTTGATCGGCCCCCGCCCCCCGGCGAGGGTTGGTCACGGCGCGTCCGAACACGCCGGGAGACCACCGTCCCGGGCGCGCCGCACCAACGCGGGACCGCACCGCGGTCCGTCACCGAGGGGGAAAGATGCTCATCCGCAAGACCCTGGCAATGGCCGCCGCGACGGCCGGGCTCATCGGGGCCGGGATGCTCACGGGCGCCTCGACCGCGTCGGCGAGTGTCCAGCCGCCGGAGTCGAGCGGGGGTGTGGTGCAGCTCGTCAACGAGAACAGCGGCAAGTGCCTGGAGATCGCCGACTGGCGCACCGACAACGGCGCACCCGCACGACAGTGGGACTGCACCGGCGGCGCCAACCAGAAGTGGTTCGAGACCACCGACTACTACGGGCGCCACACGTACGTGAACCAGAACAGCGGCAAGTGCCTGGAGATCGCCGACTGGCGCACCGACAACGGCGCACCCGCACGACAGTGGGACTGCACCGGCGGCGCCAACCAGAGGTGGTACTTCGACACCATCGGCGTGGGACAGGACGAGCCGTCCTACATCGGTCACCTGCTGAACGACAACAGCGGCAACGGCTGCGTCGTCGTCCAGGGGACCGGCAACGGGAGCACCGCCTTCCAGTACACCTGCATGCTCTACCGGGACCAGAACTGGTACCGCAGGTGATCCCCGCCCTGGTCGGGTAGCCACGCCGTGAGCCGGTCACCGGGCCGGCTCACGGCACGCCGTTCACGCCGTCGCCGCAGGGAGCGGCCCCAGGTCGGCGGCCACCCGGGCCAGGGAACGGATGGCGTCGCCCTCGCTTTCGGTACGCCACACCATGGCGAAGGTCAGTGGGGGCAGGCCGTCGGCCGGGCGCCAGGCGATGTCGGGGCGGGACCAGTAGGGGACGGAGTGCGCGGGGAGGAGGTGGAACACCTCCCCGTGGCTGATCAGGGACAGCAGCCGCTCCATGTCGGTGACCAGCGGCCCGCGTGCGATGAGCCGGCCGGCGGGGGTGTACAGGGGGACGAGGGTGTTGCCCCAGTACGAGGGCATCCGGGCGCTCGTGATCGCGAAGTCGGCGAGCATCTCCACCGGGACCCGCTCCCGGCCGGCGAGTTCGTGGTCGACGGACACCGCGACGGCCCTGCCGTCCGCGAACAGCACCGGCCCGACGGTGAGGTCGTCCTCCTCGACGGGCAACCAGGTGACCAGGACGTCCAGCTCGCCCTCCCGGAGCGCGGCGAAGGGATCACTGAACGGGGCGTGCCCGAACTCCAGCGCCAGCTGCGGGCACCGCGCGCGGAACTCCCGCCAGTAGCCCCGCAGATAGTGCACGTTCCCGGGGATCATGCCCACCCGCACGGTGTTGCCGACCCGGCGCGCGGCGACCCGCGCCCGCTCCAGGCTCTCGTGCACGCTCGCGTGGACCGGCAGCAGGTCGTCCCGCAACTGCCGCCCCACCGCGGTGAGTCGCACGTCCCGCCGGTTCCCCCGGTCGAAGAGCACGGCGTTGAGCCGCCGCTCCTGCTTGGCGATCGCCTGACTGACCCGCGCCTGCGAGACGAACAGCCGCTCGGCGGCCCGCCCGAAGTGCAGTTCCTCCGCCAGCGCCAAGAAGATCTCGATGTCCCGCAGCTCCACCGATGCCCGCCTCCCCGTGCTCGTCCCGCGCCACCGCCTCGACGGCGCGCACGGTAGGCCGGGCCGCCAACAGCTCACCAACAGCGGGCTCGCAGGCGCACCCGCTCCGGCCGGTCCCGGCTACTCGCCGGGCGGCGGGGCGCAGTCGATGCCGGGGACGGGCGCGGGCGGGGCGGGGGTGGCGCTTTCGGTGGCGGCGCGCGTGGCGTGGATGCGCAGGAGGCCGTCGATGCCGCGCAGCAGGGTCTCGCCCGCGAGGACGGGGTCGCCGAGGTAGCCCGCGCTCATCGCGCCGTCGCGGAGCATGACGAAGTGGCGGCCGGCGTGGTCGGCGGAGTCGGTCGCGATCTCGGCGAACAGTGCGGTGACGGTCTCCAGGAACCAGGCCCGGTGCTGCACCACGGCCCGGTGGACGGGGTGTCCGGGGTCGGGGAATTCCGCGGCCGCGTTGAGGAAGGCGCAGCCGCGGTAGCCGGGTGAGCGGATCTGCTCGACGAGGGAGGCGCCGATGCCCCGCAGGATCGCGTCCGGCGGGGCCTCCGCGGCGGTCAGGGCGCCGACCTGGGCGCGGATCGCGTGGTCGACGCTGCCGATGTAGGCGACCGCCAGATCCTCCTTGCTGCGGAAGTGGCGGTAGAAGGTGGCGTTGGTGACCTTCGCCTCCGCGACCAGGCGGTCGACGCCCACGGTGTGGATGCCCTCGGCGTAGAAGAGCCGCGCGGCCGTGGCGAGCAGCCGCTCCCGGGCCTTCGAGACCCTCGCGCCGGTTTCCGTCTGCGTCATACCGTCCAGCTTAACAGGGAGAACGTTCTCTCTTGTTTCGGCGCCGGAAGTGTGCCACGCTCCAAAAAGAGAGAGAACGTTCTACCCCACATCAGGAGCAGACCATGGCATCCACCACATCCGCCGAGCCCGCAACCCCCGCCGCACCCACCCTGCGCACGCTCTACGCCGCCCGGTTCGTCTTCGCCGCCGCGTGGGCGGCTCTCCTCCTCGCCTCAGGCTCCGACCTCACCACCCCGGCCAAGGTGCTGCTGATCGTCTACCCCGCCTTCGACGTCGCCGCGGCCGTCGTCGACGCACGGTCGGCCCGGACCACCGGCCCGGTCAGGGGCCTCTACGCGAACATGGCCGCCAGCACGCTCGCCACCCTCGGCATCGCCCTCGCCGCCACCTCGGGCACCCCCGCCGTCCTGCGCGTCTGGGGCGCGTGGGCGATCGTCTCCGGGCTCGTCCAGCTCCTCGTGGGCGTCGTCCGCCGTCCGATGGGCGGCCAGTGGGCGATGATCGCCAGCGGCGGCATCTCCGTCCTGGCGGGCGCGTCCTTCCTCCGCAGCGCCAGCGCCGACAACCCGTCCCTGACCGCCCTCGCCGGATACGCAGCGCTCGGCGGCATCTTCTTCCTCGCCTCGGCGAACCGCCTGCACCGCCGGGGGTGACCCGCGGGGCGCGCGGCACCCGTCACGGCGCTTCGCCCGAGCGCTCCAGGTCGAGGGCCACCGCCCGCACCGCGTCCGCGATGGGCGTCAGCTTGCGGCCGAAGGCGGTGAGTCCGTAGACCGTCGACTGCTTGCCCCTCGACTCGGTGACCCGGCTCACGATGCCGGCCTCTTCGAGTCGGCGGAGGCGGCTGGTGAGCGTGACCGCGTTGGCCTTCGGGATCGCCCGCTGCAGTTCGTTGAAGCGCCGCTCCGACTCCTGGAGCGTCATGACGATCGCCAGCGTCCACAGGTCGCCGACGAGCGCCAGGATCTCCATGCACCGCGCCGTCCGGGGATCGTTCGTCTGCTCCATGACGCCTTCCACACTCGAACGCTATGCTAGCTTTAGCGGTAAAGAATCTTTAGTGGTCGACAGAAAGGTTCCGCCGCCATGAGGATCACGTTATTCGGCGCCACCGGCCGGATGGGACAACTGCTGACACAACTGGCCCTCGACGCCGGACACGAGGTCACCGCCTACGCCCGCAACCCGGCCAAACTCCGCATCACCCACCCGCACCTGTCCGTCGTCGCCGGACAGCTCGACGACGACGCGGCCATCCTCGACGCGGTACGCGGAGCGGACGCCGTGATCGAGGGCGTCGGCTCGGAGAGCGCGGCGACCCGCCGCGTCATCGCCGCCATGGGCTCCGCGGGGGTGAAACGGCTGGTGGTCGTGTCCACGTGCAGCGTCCCCGATCCGGACGACCTGCCGGACGCCAAGTTCAAGGCCCTGGTCCGCTTCGTGCGGACCGCCGCGCCCCGCCCCTACGCCGAGGTACGCGCCGCGGCCGAGCACGTACGCGCGAGCGATCTCGACTGGACGCTCGTCCGGGTCGCGAAGCTCAACGACAAGCCCGCGCGCGGCGACGTCAAGGTCGGCGCCTACGGCCACGGCGTCGTGGGCCTGTCCCTCACCCGCGCCGACATGGCCGCCTTCCTCCTCTCCCAGGTCCGCGACGACACCTACATACGCAGGGCCCCGGCGATCAGCAACTGACACCTCACGGATGGTGGCCGCGGATGTGGCGGCGCTCGGTCGGGTCGGTCGGCGGAGGGGAATCGGCGAGATGCAGCACCGGATCCTCCGGCCCCTCCCGGCCCGCGACCACCGGATACGCCGCCCGCAGCGCCTTCGCGCGGTACTGGGCCGCGTCCGCGAGCCGGAACAGACGCCGGGCGGACCGCACGGGACCGATCGGGTCACCCGTGGACGCCACACCGCAGGCCACGCCCTCCCCCACGTCGAGCTTCGCCGCCCGCAGGCACAGCTCCGTCGCCGCCCGCACGACCTCGTCCGCGGAGCTGCCCACCGCCACTATGCAGAACTCGTCACCGCCCAGCCGCGCCGCGAGACTCCCCGGGAGCATCGCGCCGCACAGGCTCAGCAGCGAGCCGAACCGTTCCAGCAGACGGTCCCCCACCGCGTGGCCCAGCCGGTCGTTCACCGTCTTCAGACCGTTGAGATCGCACACGACCAGGCTCACGGGGGTGCCGTCCGCCCGGTGCCGCTCCAGCGCCTCGTCCAGCCGCACATCCACCGCCCGGCGGTTCCCCAGCCCCGTCAGCGGATCGGTGAACGCCAGCCGCTGCACCTCCGCGAGCCGCTCCGTCTGCGCGATCCCCGAGGCCAGCACCGCGGCCAGCACCGTCGCGAAATCCGCGTCGCGCCGGGCGAAGGGCGGCTCCGCCGCGCCCCGCGCCACATAGATCTCCCCCCACGCCCGGCCGTGCAGCACCAGCGGCGCCACCACACAGCTCCCCCGGCCCCGCCGCCGCAGCGCCGCCGCCCGCCCCCACGAGCTGCCCCCGGGCGACGCGCCCGTACCCTCCGCCGTCTCCACCCACGCGTGCGGGGCGCCGCCGCGGGCCCAGCTGCCGTGCAGGAACTCGGCGATCTCCGGGAAGTCGTGCACCGAATACGACTCGTCCTCGGGCTCCGGCTCCTCACCCGGCGCGAGGTCGCCGTCGTTCACCAGCACGCGCAGGCGGCCCGTCTCCCGCTCCCACGCGGACACCGCCGCGAAGGAGCCGCCCATCGCGTGCCGCGCCCCGCGCGCGCCCGCGCGGGCCGCCTCCTGCGGGGTCTGCGCCGTCGCCAGCGCCTGTGCCAGTTCGACGACCGCCGCGAGCCGTCGATCGGCCGTCCCGTCCTCCATCTCCCCAGGCTAGAAACCTTCTCGCGTCCGCGGGGGCTTAATACTCCGAACGGCCGTTCAGTCGGTTTGCGGCTTCCCCGCCGCGGGGGTTTCCCGCGCCTTCGGCGCGGGGTGTTTCCCACCCGCACCACCCGTGCAGGTAGGAGCGAAAAGTGCCGGTCTTCCAGTGGGACGCATTCGCCGTCGGCGGCGAACCGCAGTACCTGGGACATCTCCCCCACCGGCAGGCAGCCGCTGAACCGGCCCGGAGGGGGACGGTGCGGGGTGCCCCCGCAGGAATGCGCTGCCAGTCCCTCCACCAACTCGGGAAGAGGGCGAAGGCGCATTCCGAGGAGGTGCCCCGTGGCGGCCCCCGACCCCACCCCCCGGAGGGAAAGCGCGATGCCCCGCCGGGCAACACCAGGGGCGCGGGGAACGGCGCGAGCAACCCCCACCGGGGGACGATCGCGCACCCCACAGCAGGGGGCACCCCAGAGCGTCAGACCCCCGGCCACCGCGGCGTGCGCCGCTCGTTGAACGCCGCCACCCCCTCCGCCCGGTCACCGGAGAACGCGACCGTCCGCCAGCCCGCGTCCTCGATGTCGAGCCCCGTCCGCAGGTCGAGCCCGTGCCCGAGCCGCAAGGCGCGTTTCGCCGCCCGCAGCCCCACGGGCGAATTCGCGGCGATCCGCCCCGCAAGGGAAAGCGCCGCGTCCCGCGCGGACGTGCCCTCCTCCGCCAGCACATCGACCATCCCGAGGCCCACCGCCTCGGCCGCCCCCACCCGCCGCGCCGTGAAGACCAGCTCCGCCGCGCGCGCCGCGCCCACCCGGCGCGGGAGGAGCTGTGTGCCGCCGCCCCCGGGGATGACGCCCACGGACACCTCGGGCAGGCCGACCACCGCCGTACCGTCGACCACGATCACGTCGCACGACAGCGCCAGCTCGTATCCGCCGCCGAGCGCGTACCCGTGCACGGCGGCGACCGTCGGCATGGGCAGCTCCAGCACCCCCGTGTACGCGCCCCGCGCGACGGGCCGCTGGGCGACCAGCTCCGCGTCCGTCATCGCATTGCGTTCCTTGAGGTCGGCCCCGACGCAGAACGCCTTCTCGTTGGACGACGTCAGCACGACGACGCTCACGGACGCGTCGGCGGCCAGCGCGGCGCACGCCCCCGCGATGGACTCGGCCATCGCGGAGGAGACCGCGTTCATCGCCCGGGGCCGGTCCAGCACCAGTTCGGCGACCCTGGGCGCGGGCCGCTCGACCCGCACCCATTCGCCGTACCGCACCCCATCCGCCTGAGCACCCATCGGACCGCCTCCCGGTTAACGACCGTGAACCTCGCGAACCCTCATCGTGCCACGAGGCTCCGACAGCCGGGACGGCGTCACCCGACCGGCGCGGCCGCGGGCTCCAGCTCCTCCTCCGGAGAAGCCGCCGCCCGCGACTTCTCCGCGAGCGCCTCCACGCCCAGCAGGTCGTCCGCGACCGCGTCCGGCATGTCGGTGTCGAACCGCGCCAGCCGCCGTATCCGCAGCGCCCCGACCACCACCAGCGCCATGCCCGCCGAGCACAGCAGGAACATGAAGGCGACCCCGCGGCCGGGGCCCGTCCCCACGACGTGTCCCGCGCTCGACGCGAGCGCCCCGTGCTCGCTGAGCAGCCGGTTGAAGAGGTCGGAGCCGAGCGGGGCGATCAGGCCCATGCCGATGGGCAGCGTGGACCACGCGACGAGGGTGTTCAGGGCGAACACCCGCCCGTGGTAGCGGTACGGCACCTTGAGCTGGACGATCGTCGTGTAGACGGAGTTCATGATCGTCAGGAAGAACGTCAGGGCGAACGCGCCCGCCCCGATGAGCCACAGCGACGGCCGCAGGCTGACGAGGAAACCGCCCGCGGCCATGCACACGGTCGTGATCAGCACCCCGCGGAAGCGCTTGACGCGCGGTCCGCCCCAGATCGCCATCGTCGTGCCGCCGAGCATGACGCCGAGCCCGCTGACCACCGACACACGCCCGACGTCGCCGAGCGTCCCGAAGGACAGCACGAGCGGTGAGACGAGCAGCAGCAGCGGCGACATGAAGAGGTTGAGCACCGCGAAGAAGCTCAGGACGGAGCGCAGGCCGCGGTCGTTCCAGGTGTAGCTGAAGCCCTTGGCGATCTCGGTGGTGAGCGGCTCGCGCGGGCGCCACGGCAGGGTGTTGGGGAAGCGCACGAAGAGGACGACGGCGACGGCGAACGCGTAGCTGATGACGTCGATGAGGACGATGCCGTCCAGTCCGATGACGCTGAGCAGGCCCGCCGCGATGAGCGGGACGACGAGTTGGGCGACGCCGTTGGTCATCTGCGTGACGCCGATGGCGTGGCCCAGGTACTGCTTGGGCACGAGTTGCGGCACCGCGGAGCCGTAGGCGAGGCGCTGGAAGGTGGTGCTGATCGACAGGGCCGTGACCAGCAGGTAGATCTGCCAGACGTGGATGCCGCCGGCGAGGATGAGCCCCCACAGGATCGCCTCGATGATGCCGGAGGCGGCGTCGGCCCACAGCATGACGCGCCGCCGGTCGCCGCGGTCGACGATCGCGCCCGCGAGCGGGGAGATGAGCAGCCCTGCGAGGTTGAGCACGGCGATGAGCGAGAACTGCGCGAGGGACTTGTTGTCCACGAGCACGGTGAGCGGCAGCGCCCAGCCGGTGAGCGCGGAGCCGATGAGGGAGATCTGCTGGCCGCTGGCGATGGTCAGGAAGCGGCCCATGCTGGGACGTACCCGGTCCGCGTCGGCCCTCAGCGCCGCCTCGGACTCCGCGGTGGCGACGTCCTCGACCCACCAGGTGTCGCCGTCCACCCGCCGTGGCGGGTCGGGCAGTTGGGTGTGGGTACGGAGCGCGAGGGCGACCTCGGCGGCGCGGTAGCGCAGGAAGAAGTGGCCGCCCTCGTCGAGGACGACGAGCGCCGTGGTGTCGGTGAAGGCGCGCCACTCCTTGAAGCGCTCCTCGTACATCTGCGTGGCCGGATCGCGCTCGCCGATCAACGACACGACGGGGGCGCGCAGTTTGCGGCGGTCGGGCTGGTCGAAGAGCTTGGTGAAGTACTCCTCGGCGGATCGGGAGTCGTGCCGCATCGTGCGGATGATGCGGTCGGCGACGGCGGGGTCCAGCTCGTCGAGGTCCACACCGCGGGATTTCAGCGAATCCAGGTCGCTCTGGCTGCTGCGCAGCCGCTCGAAGAACTCGGGGCGGACCAGCCGCCGCCACATGCCCGCGGGTTTGGCGAAGGGGAAGATCGCGCCGATGTAGCAGGCCTCCAGTTCCCGCCCGGCGGCCTCGACGCGCCGCGACAGCTCGACGGCGAGCGCGGCGCCCACCCCGCAGTGCCCGTAGATCACCAACGGGCCCTCGATCGCGAGGATCTCCTCGGTCGTGCGCGCGGCCAGCTCGTCGAACTCCATCGGCTCCTCGTCGAGTCCGATGTCGTTGCCGGGGATCGAGAGGGCGTAGAGGGCTTCGTCCTTGGGGAGTTCGTCGGCGAGCGGCTGATAGACGATGGCGCTGCCGGAGCCGTACGGGACGCACACGTACGTCACGCGGGTGGACTTGCGGCGCGGGGTGAGGCGCTGGAGCAGGGGGCGCGGGCCCTCGGGGGCGGACTCCGAGGCGAAGTCGGCGAGTTCGGCGACGGTGCGGTTCGAGAACATGTCGACCAGGCCGACCGGGCGGCCGCCCGCGGGCAGCGCCGTACGGAGCTTGGCGACGACCTGGATGGCGAGCAGCGAGTGGCCGCCGAGGTCGAAGAAGTCGTCGTCCAGGCCGATGCGTGTCGCCTCCAGGACCTCCGCCCACACCGCGGCGACGATCCGCTCCACCTCGGTGGTCGGCTCGCGGTACGCGGCGGTCGTGACCTCCGGTTCCGGGAGCGCCCTGCGGTCGAGCTTGCCGTTCGGGGTGAGCGGCAGCGCGTCGAGGGCGATGACGTGCGAGGGCACCATGTAGTCGGGCAGGTAGCCGCGTACGGCGTCGCGCGCGTCGGCCGGGTCGTCGGGGCCGCCGACGAGGTAGGCGATCAGCCGCTGGTCGGGGCTGACGACGACGGCCGCCTCGCGGGCGCCCGTCCGGTCGCGCAACGCCGTCTCGATCTCGCCGAGTTCGATGCGCAGGCCGCGCAGCTTGACCTGGTTGTCGAGGCGGCCGAGGAACTCGATCGCGCCGTCGGGCAGCCGCCGGGCGGCGTCGCCGGTGCGGTAGCGGCCGCCCGCGAAGCGCTCGGCGGTCAGCTCGGGCCGCTTGTGGTAGCCGAGCGCGACGGCCACCCCGCCGATCGTCAACTCGCCAGGTACGCCGACGGGTACGGGCTCGCCGTGCGCGTCGAGGATGTCCAGGGTGACGTTCTGGATGGGGCGGCCGATGGGCACGCGGGCGCGGCCCTCCAGCTCCTCCGGTGTGCACTGCCAGGACGAGACGTCGATGGCGGCCTCGGTCGGCCCGTAGAGGTTGTGCAGTTCGGCGTCCGGCAGGGTGCGCAGGCAGCGCGCGGCGAGATCGACGGGCAGTTCCTCGCCGGAGCAGATGACACGGCGCAGGCCCGTGCACTCGGCCACGGAGTCGTCGGAGAGGAAGAGGCCGAGCATCGACGGGACGAAGTGCGCGGTGGTGATGGCCTGTTCGGCGATGAGCGTGCGCAGGTAGCCGGGGTCGCGGTGGCCGCCGGGCTCGGCGAGCACCAGCCGGGCGCCGGACAGGAGCGGCCAGAAGAACTCCCACACGGAGACGTCGAATCCGGCCGGGGTCTTCTGGAGCACGCTGTCGGCGGCGCCGATCCGGTAGCGCTTCTGCATCCAGTCCAGCCGGTTGACGATGCCGCGGTGGCTGTTGGGCACACCCTTGGGACGGCCGGTGGAGCCCGAGGTGTAGATCATGTACGCGGCCGCGCCCGGCTCGCCCGCCGCCGGGAACGCGGTGCCGGGCCCGCCCTCCCACACCGCCGGGTCGTCCAGGACGAGGACGGTCGCGCTGCTCGCGGCGAGCGCCTGCGCGGTGCCCGCGTTCTCGCCGAGCGCGCCCTGCGCGGTGCCGTCCAGCAGCCTCTTCTGCGTGAGGACGACCGGGGCCTGCGCGTCCTGGAGCATGAACTCCAGCCGTTCCGCCGGATATTCGGGGTCGAGGGGGACGTACGCGGCGCCCGTCCGCAGCACGCCGAGCAGCGCCGCGGGCAGGTCGAGGGAGCGTTCGGCGCAGACGGCGACGAGCGAGCCGGCGCCGACGCCCTCGTCGGCGAGCCGGTGCGCGATCCGGTCGGCCCGGGTGTCGAGCTGGGCGTAGGTGAGGGTGGCGCCGTCGAAGGTGACGGCGGGCGCGTCGGGGGTGCGGCGGACCTGGTCGGCGACGAGGCCGTGCAGCGTCGCGTCCGCGGGGTAGTCGGCGGCGGTGTCGTTCCAGCCGTCCAGCAGCGCGCGTTCGGCGGCGTCCAGCAGCGGAAGACGGCTCACTGCCGTACCGGGCGCGTCGAGCGCGGCGCGCAGCAGCGTCTCCAGGTGCCCGGCCATCCGCTCCACGGTCCCGGCCGTGAACAGCGAGGTCTTGTACGTGAAGGTGCAGGCCAGACCGCCGTCGCCGGACGGTACGACGTACAGCTCCAGGTCGTGCCGCGAGGAGCCGGGCGTGAGCGGGAAGTCCGCGACACGCACCTCGGCGCCGTCGTCGTCACCCGTGGCTACAGGGAAGTCGTGCATCGAGAACAGCGCGTCGACGAGCGGCTGACGGCTCGGGTCGCGCGGCACGTTCAGCTCCTCGACCAGCCGGGCGAAGGAGAGTTCCTGGTGGTCCAGCGCGTCGATCACGACATCCCGGGTGCGCGTCAGCAGCTCGGTGAAAGCCGGGTCGTCGGTCATGTCGGCGCGCAGCACCAGGGTGTTGACGAACATGCCCACGACGCCCTCGAACTCCGGCCGGGTCCGCCCGGCGACGGGCGTGCCCACGCCGAACTCCCGCTGGCCGGTGCAGCGGGACAGCAGCGCCTCGAAGGCGGCGAGCACGACCATGAAGCGCGTGGCGCCGTGCTCGCGGCCCAACGCGTCGATGCGGGCCGTCAGTTCGGCATCCAGCAGCCGTACGGTCGAGGTGCCCTCGAAGCGCTGCCGGGCCGGGCGGGGCAGGTCGGTGGTCAGCTCCAGCCGGGGCAGGCCGTCCAACTGCCGCAGCCAGTAGGTGCTTTCGCGCTCCAGCGTGCGGTCGCGCTGCCAGGCGGCGATGTCCCCGAAGCGCACGGCGGGCGCGGGCGCGGCCTCGTCCCGGTAGAGGGCGACGAGATCGCGGACGAGCAGCTGGGCGGACTGGCCGTCGGCGACCAGGTGGTGCACGAGCAGGGCGAGGACGTGCTCGGGCTCCGCGCCGTCCAGCCGCTCCACGAGCAGCGCCCGCAGCAGCGGGCCGTCCGCCGGGTCCAGCGGGATCGCGCACTCCTCGCCGATGAGCGCGAGGGTCTGCTCGTCGCTCGCCGCCTCCACGCGCGCGAGGGGCACAGGCGCCTCGTCGAGGACGTGCACGGCCGGATGGCCCTCGTCGTCTGCGGGGAAACGGTGCCGCAGACTGTCGTGGCGGCGCGGGAGTTCGGCGAGCGCCGCGGTCAGCCGCGCGACGTCCAGCGGTCCGGACAGGCGCACCGCGAGGGCGATGGTGTACGTGCCCGTGCCGGGCATGTACTGCTCCATGAACCACAGCGGTTCCTGCGCGGGCGCGAGCAGCGCCGGGGCGTCCGCGGGGCGCGCCGGGATGCCCTGCGCGCCGCGCTTGCCGCTGAGCCTGCGCCTGAGCAGTTCCCGCTTCGCCTCGGAGAGTTCGACGGCCGACGTCATCAGGCGAGCCTTTCCATGGAGTTCTTGAGCGCGTGCAGGAAGAGCGTCGCCTCGCGTCCGTTGATCAGCCGGTGGTCGTAGGCGAGCCCGATGTTCGCGGGCGAGCCGTCGCCGGGCGCGGTGACCGCGAGCGCGCACACCGTCCCGGGCAGCACGAAGGGCACGGCGAGCACCACGTCGGCGTCGGTGTGCAGGGTGACGGTGAAGTTCGCGCCCGTGAGGTCGCGTTCACGGAACGAGCCGGTCGTCGCGGCGAGCCGGAACGTCATCAGCCGCGTCGCGATCTCGCCGATCGACAGCCCGGCCGCGTCCCGCACGCACGGCACGAACAGGCCCTCCCCGAGATCGACGGTCACCCCGATGTGCGGGGCGTCCGCGAGCAGCGCGGTACTGCCCTCGACGCTGGCGAAGAAGCGCGGGAACTCGGCGTGCAGCAACGCCACTTCGCGAACGAACAACTCCCCCGCCCCGACCGGCCGCCGCACCTCCCGCGTCACCCGCTTCGCATACGCGAGCGCGGGCCCGAGATCCATCCGCACGACGGTGTAGGCGGCGGGGATCGTGCGGTGCGAGATCTCCACGGCCCGCGCGACCCCGCGCTGCACGCGCGGAAGCGCGACACGGGTGACGCCGGGGGCGTCGGCCGCGGGACCGGGAGCGCCGAGCCCGCCGCCCCCGGCGGGGGCGAGCCCGGTCGCCGCGGTCACCGCGGGTACGGGGCCGGGCGGTGCCGCCGATGCGCCGGAGGGTGCTCCGGTGCCTGCGGTCCGCGCCGCTCCCGCGGGTGCGGCCGGCCCCGGGCTGCCCACGGACGTGCCGCCCGGCACCACCGCACCGGGCCGCAGTGCCGCGACGTGCTCCCGCCGCACGACCGCGCGCCCGAGCGCGGCCACCTCCGCCGCGGAGACACCCAGCTCGTCCATGAGCTGCTGCGCGGGCCGCGTGACGAGCTGGTCGGCGCCCGAGCCGCCCGGCACGGCACCCGCTGCCTCGGGCACGCCCCCTCCGCCGTCCCCGCCGCCCCGGAGGGCCGGGACCGCACCGGCCCCGACGCCCGAGCCGCTTGCCGGGGCGACGCCCACGGCCACCGCAGGGCCCCGTACGGCATCCGCCCCCGCCACGCCGGACGACACACCACCGGGCCCGGCCACGGGCACGCCGGCCGGCGCAGCCCCGCCCGGCAGGGCACCCGGGGCCGGCTCCTCGCTGTCGTCGATGACGGCGAGCCGTTCGCCGGGGCGGCACACCGCGCCCGCCGCGAGGGCGTGCCGCAGGGTGCCCGGGGACGTCGCCTCCAGCTCTTCCGCGGCCTTGGAGGTCTCGACGACGGCGACCGGGTCGCCCACGGCGACGTCCGTGCCGTCCGGGACGAGCCAGTCCGTCAGGACGTATTCCGTGTCGTTGTTGTTGAGCTTGGGTACGAGCAGCTCAGCCACGCAGCGTCTCCAGGATCGTGCGGTGCACGCCCTCCGCGCTGACGAGGACGGCGCGTTCGAGGTGTGCGGCGGTGGGGATGGCGGAGTCGGCGGAGTGGACGAGGGTCACCGGGCCGTCGAGGCGCGACCACAGGCGTCGGTGCAGGACGTGGGCGACCTCGGCGCCCCATGTGCCGCCCGCGGTGCCTTCCTCGACGACGAAGATCCGCCGTACGTCGGGGAGTTGGAGGTCGTCGGCGTCGAAGGGGTAGAGCCGGGAGGGCACCAGCAGCGTGCAGGCGATGTCCTCCTCGACGAGGAGCGTGCGCATGGCGTCCAGCACGCGGTGGGCGACGCCGCCCGGCGCGATGACGACGCAGTCGGGCCGCTCGCCGGGCAGGCTCACCTCGGCGGTGCCGCCGTCGCGTTCGGCGAGGGCGAAGGGCGGCTCGACCTCGTACATCCGCTTGGTGTAGAGGACCTTGTCCTCGAACAGCACGCCGGGTTCGCCGCGTTCGAGCATCTCGGCGAGGACGGCGGCGCTGTCGCGGAAGGGCGAGGCCTCGTACAGCGCGAGGTTCGGGACGCCCACGAAGTGCTTCTGGAGGCTCTGGCTGTGGGTGGGGCCGTAGCCGCGCCCGCCGCCGACCGGGCAGCGCAGCACCATCCGCATCGGCACCGGGGAGCCGTACATGGTCACGGACTTGGCGGCGAAGTTGACCAGTTGGTCGAAGGCGAGGGCGGTGAAGTCGCCGAACATCATCTCGACGATCGCGCTGTCCCCGGCGAGCGCGAGCCCGGCCGCGACCCCGGTGATGGCGTTCTCGCTGATGGGCGTGGACAGCACGCGCTCGGGGAAGCGGGTGGAGAGCCCGCGGGTGATCTTGAAGGCGCCGCCGTACGGGTCGGCGATGTCCTCGCCGAGGACGTGGAGTTCGGGCCGCTGCTCCATGAGGCCGTGCAGCGCCGCGTTCAGGTTCTCGGCGACCCTCATACCGGCTCCCTGGCGGTGACGTCCTCGGCGACGGCGTCGATCCGGGCCCGGACGGCGGCGTCCAGCCGGGCGAAGCGCTCGGGTTCTGCGGCGGCGAGCCGCGGGTACCAGTCGGCTGCGCGGGCGGCGGCGATCTCCTCGGCCCCGCGGGTGTCGTCGCCCTTGCTGTGCGGGCCGAGCCGGTGTGTGGCGAACTCCGTGACGAGCGGGCGCCCTTGGCGTACGGCGGCGACCGCGGGCGCGAGCAGCGTGCGGATCTCGTGCAGGTCGGTGGAGGCGGTCCGCACGTGGTCGATCCCGAAGGCGGCGGCGCGTCCGGCGATGCTGCCCGCCATGGTGCGGGTGGTCGGCGTGGACTGGGCGATGCCGTTGTTCTCCACGACGACGAGCAGCGGCAGTTGCCACAGTGCGGCGAGGTTGAGGGCCTCGTAGACGCCGCCCTCGCCCCATGTCCCGTCGCCGATGTAGACGCAGGCCAGCGCGCCCGGTGCGGTGCGCTTCAGATGCAGGGCGACACCGCACGCGACGGGCAGGGACTCGCCCTGCACGCCGGTCGACAGGTAGCGGTCGCGCTTGATGTGCTGGCTGCCGCCGACGCCCCCGCAGACCGCGCCGCGGCGGCCCATGATCTCGGCGAGCAGTCCCTCGGGGTCGCGGTGCCGGGCGAGGTAGTGGCCATGGCCTCGGTGGTTGCTGAAGACGTGGTCGGCGGGGGCGAGCAGCGCGTCGAGCGCGACGGGCACGTACTCCTGGCCGAGGCAGGTGTGGGTGGTGCCGTTGAGCATGCCGCGGTCGAAGAGGTCGAGGAGCTTGAGTTCGAAGGCCCGGATCGTGAGCAGTTGGGTGAGGTCGTCGTCGGAGGGGGCGTCGCCCAGCGTGTGGGAGCGCTCCCAGATCGTGCTCGCCACGGTCATCGCCGGATCACCGCGACCACGCCCGCGACGGTGGAGTTGTCGAAGAAGTCGTCCAGGCCTATCTCCACACCGAGTTGCTGCTGCATGCGGGCGATGATCTGGGTGATCGTGAGCGAGTGGCCGCCGAGGTCGAAGATGTCGTCGTGCAGGCCGATCGGCGCCATGTCGAGCACCTGCTCCCAGATCTCCCGCACCTGCGCGACCAGCGGGTCGCCCGCGGCGAGCGCGTCGTCGGCCGGGGCGGCGGCGGGTGCCACGTCCGCGTCCTCCTCGCCCTGGACGACCGGCGCGGTGAAGTCGACGAGGTCGGCGAGCCGTTGCCGCGGGTCGCGTCCGGCCGCGTCGAGCAGCCGCGTGAGGTCGTCCACGAAGCGCCCGGCGGCGGGGAGTTCGAGCGGGTCGTAGCGCAGGCTCGCGACCGCGCCCGCCGGGCCGTGCGCAACCTGGAGCTGGAGCGCGCCGCGCACACTGTGGTTGAAGGCGAGCCACCGCACCTCGCCGAGCGGGCTGCGGGTGTCCGGCAGCCGCCGGTAGCTGATCGACACCGGGGCCAGCGCGGCGTGCGGCCGCAGTCCGGGCACGGCGCGGGCGAGCGGCACCTCGCGGTAGCGGTAGATCTCGCGCAGCTCCGTCCGCAGCCCGGCGGCGAAGTCGGCGAAGGCCTGCTGCCCCGACGGCCGGGAGAACAGCGGGAGTTCGTTGACGTACGCCCCGATGTGCGCGGCCTCGGCCTCCGTACGCGTGGCGAGGTCGAGCGCGGTGACGACCTCGGCGTTGCCGTACGAGGCGAGCAGCACGTGCACCGCGGCGACCAGCACCTCGAAGGAGGTCAGGCCGTCGAGGCGGGGCAGCGGCAGCGGCATCTCCAGCACGTCCGCGTCGGCGGCGCCGCGCGAGCGCAGCGCGCCCCCGGGCACGGCGGTGGCGGCGGGCTCGTGCCACCGTTCGGCCCAGAAGTCGGCAGCCTGCGGGAGGAGTTCGGCGACGCGCTCGCGCTGGGCGGCAGCGTGGTCGGCCTCCTCCAGCTCGGCGGGGATACCGCCCTCGTAGTACGTCGCGAGGTCCGCGACCAGCAGGTCCTTGGACGCCCCGTCGAAGACCAGGTGGTGGGCGACGACCACCAGCGTGTCGCCGCCGACCAGCACGAAGCGCACCAGCGGCCCGGTGTGCAGGTCGAAGGGCCGGGTCACGGCCTCGGCCACGGTGCCGGCCTCCTCCAGCGCGGGCAGCCGCCCGGCGGGGACGAGCGCCGGGTCGCCGTCCGCGTCGCTCAGCGCGCAGCCGAGCAGCGGGTGGCGCTCGACGACGGCGTGGCAGGCCTTGGCGAGCGCGCCGCGGTCCACGTCGCCGTCCAGGGCGACGACAAGGGGCATGTGGTAGGCGGTGCCGGCGCCCATGCGCGCGGCGATCCACATTCCGTGCTGGGTGAAGGAGAGTTGGCGTTTCATCGGACGACCTCTCGCAGGGCGCGTTTGTCCACCTTGCCGCCGTGGTTGCGCGGCAGGGCGTCGAGCGTGATCAGGTGGTGCGGCTGTTCGTGGGACGCCAGCCGGGTCTTGAGGAAGGCACGCAGGGCGGTGTGGTCGGCGGGGCCGACGACGGCGACGGCGACCGCGGTGCCGAGCGCGGGGTGCGGCACCCCGAACGCGGCGGCCTCCACGACGTCCGGGTGCGCGTACACGGCCTCCTCGACGTGCAGCGTGGACACCTTGTGGGCCCCGGACTTGACGACGTCGCTCTCCCGGTCGACCAGGTAGAGGTAGCCGTCCGCGTCGAGGTAGCCGAGGTCGCCCATGCGCACCCAGCCGTCGCGGAAGACGCCCGCGGAGGCGGCCGCGTCGCCGTAGTAGCTGCGGCTCGCGGTGGGCGAGCGCATCCAGACCTCGCCGGTCTCGCCCGCGGGCAGCGGCTCGCCCTCCGCGGTGGCCACCCGGACGTCGCCCGCGGAGGCGGGACGGCCGACGCTGCCGGGGCGGCCGGCGCTGTAGAGCATCACGGTCTGCGCGGGCGCGGCCTCGGTCGAGGTGTAGTAGTTGGCGATCGTCGCGCGCGGGAAGGCCGCGGCGAGTTCGCCGGCGATCCGCGCGGGCAGCGGCGCCGCGGCCGAACCGAGCAGCAGCACGCTGGACAGGTCGGCTTTCAGGTGCGCCCCGCTGGCCAGCAGTTCGATGGCCATGGTGGGGACGAGGAAGACGGTGCCCGCGCGGTGCTCCTCGATCATGCGGGCGAAGCGGCCGGGCGTGAAGCGGCCGAGGGTGACCACGGTGGGGTGCGCGCCCACGGCGTTGGCGAGCATCCACTGCCCGGCCTGGGTGCCGATCGGGAAGGCGTGCGCGAGCGTCTCGGAGTGCGTGAAGGGCTTGCGGCGGCCGCCCCAGCCGTGGCCGAGGTTGGCGTGGGTGGCCGCGACTCCCTTGGGGCGGCCGGTCGTTCCGGACGTGTAGAGGATCTGGGCGAGGTCGCCGGGGGCGGGCCGGACCAGGTCCGTACCCGGTTCCGCCTCGGCCGCGGGCAGCTCACCGGCCCGCAGCACGAGCGTGGCGCCGCAGTGGGCCAGCCGGGCGTCGATGTCGGCGGGCCCGAGCTGGTCGGACAGCGGTACGGCGACGGCACGGGCCTTGAGGGTGCCGAGGAAGGCCACCGCGTAGTCGATCCAGTCGGCGTTGCCGAAGACGAGCCCGACACGGTCGCCGGGAGTGACACCGCGGCGCAGCAGACCTGCGGCGACAGCGTCGGAGCGGCGCCACCAGCTTTCGAAAGTAAGGTTTCCTGCCCCCGCAACTTTCAAAGCCGGACGATCGGCTTCCGTTACCGCGCGGGCGCGCAGCAATTCGGAAAGGATCGTACTCACGTGCTGATCCCCCTGTGCCAAAACCGGGCAATAGCCGGTCAATTGACGGGATCGACGCCACAGCGCGGTGCAGCGCATCCCCCGAAATACGCTCATTGACTGAGCGGGCCTCACCCTGGCATCGTCACCCAGAACCGTCAACCCTCGAAAATGTGTCGGCTGAGTTTACGAAATTCACCGCCGACGCATCCGTCACAGCCGCCCCGAGACCGCCATCCCGTGGCTCTCTTCCCGGCTGCACCCGCTCCGGATGGTCGCGCCACGCACACGCACCGTGACGGATCCGAGGCCACGTACCGCACGCACCATCGCCTGCCATGCGTACCCGCACACGTACCGCACAGCACAGCACGGGGGAGAGACCTGTGAAGACCGGACCGCTCTCGTTCGGGCAGCAGAGACTGTGGTTCCTGCACCAGTTCGACCCCGAGGATGCCTCGCACAACGCCGGTTACGCCTACCGGCTGCGCGGCGCACCGGACGTTCCCGCGCTGGAGGCGGCCTTCACCGCCGTGGTCGCCCGGCACGAGGCGCTGCGCACCCGCTTCACCGCGCAGGACGGCACGGCCCTCGCGGTGGTCGAGGACCCGAGCCCGGTGCGCGTCGAGGTCACGTCGGCGGAGTCGGCCGAGCACGCCGAACGCGTCGTCGCCGCTCGCGCCACCGCCCCCTTCGACCTCACCGCCGCACCGCCGCTGCGCGTCACGCTGGTACGGATCGCGCCGGACGACCATGTGCTGTGCGTGGTCACCCACCACATCAACAGCGACGGCTGGTCCTTCAACGTGCTGCGTGACGAGGTCGCCGCCCACTACGCCGGACAGGCCCTGCCCGCACCGCCGTTGCAGTACGCCGACGTGGTCGCCGCCGCCGGCGACGCCCAGGCCGACCCCGCCTGGTGGGTCGAGCAGCTGTCCGGCGCGCCGGACCTGGAGCTGCCCACCGACCGGCCACGCCCGGCCGAACGCACCACCGACGGCGGCGAGGTCCGCTTCACCCTCGGCACCGAACTGGCCGACGCGGTAAGGGCGTTGGCCCGGCAGACGCGCTGCACGCCGTACATGGTGCTGCTCGCGGCCTACGAGGTGCTGCTCGCGCGGCACAGCGGGCAGACCGACTTCTGCGTCGGCACCCCGGCCGCCGGGCGTGGACGCCCCGAACTGGAGCGCGTCATCGGCTACTTGTCGACGACGATGGTGCTGCGCTGCGACCTGGGCGGTGACCCGTCCTTCACCGACCTGGTCCGTGCCACCCGGCGCGGCGTGCTGTCCGGACTCGCCCACCCCGACGTGCCCTTCGAGCAGCTCGTCGGCGCGCTCGGCGTCCCGCGCGACCTCAGCCGCACCCCGATCTACCAGGCACTCTTCGCCCTGCACACGCACGGCACCGTCGCCGAACCGCTCCCCGGCCTGGACGCCGAACCCTTCCCCTTCGGCTGGCACTCCGCCCGCACCGACCTGACCCTCGACCTCTACGAGCAGCCCGACGGCAGCATGGTCGGCATCCTCATCCACAGCACCGACCTCTTCGACGGCACGACCGCCGAACGCCTCGTCGCGCGCTTCCTCCACCTCCTCGGCTCGGCGACCGCGGCTCCCGAACTGCCGGTCAGTGAGCTGGAGTTGCTGCCGGTGGCGGAGCGGGAGCTGCTGGCGTCGTGGGACGGTCCGGTGGTGGAGCTGCCGCCCGTGACGCTCGTGGACCTGGTGCGTGAGCGGGCGGAGGCGGCGCCGGACGCGGTGGCGGTGGTGTCGGGCACGACCGTCCTCACCTACCGGCAACTGGTCGCGGCGGCCTCGCGGTTGGGTGCCGAGCTGCGGGGTCGGGGTGCGGTGGCGGGTGCGCGGGTGGCGGTGCTCAGCTCGCGGCGGGCGCACATGCTGGTCGCGCTGCTGGGGGTGGTGTGGTCGGGGGCCGCCTACGTGCCGGTGGACCCGGAGTACCCGAAGGCGCGGATCGACTACGTCGTCCAGGACTGCGGGGCCGCGCTCGTCCTGACGGACGCGGACCTGGACGGGGTCCTCGACGACCTCGACGGCGCGAGCACCACGGACCTGCCGCGCCCCGCGCCGTCCGACACCGCGTACGTCCTCTACACCTCCGGCTCCACCGGCAACCCCAAGGGTGTGGTCGTCCCGCACCGGGCGCTGGTCAACTTCCTGCTGGCGATGCGGGATCTGGTCGGCTCCACCGAACGGGACCGGTGGCTGGCGCTGACCTCGCTGTC
>NZ_JBSGHL010000065.1:0-49615 GCF_053604375.1 Streptomyces sp. NPDC004031
ACGGCCGCCTTCGCGTCCGCGCCCGACACGTCGGCCTGCACCGCGTCGGCCAGCACGTCGGTGGGGAAGGCGAGCGAGGCCGTCGCCTCGCCGCGCCGCAGCCAGAACGAGGCGAGCAGCCCCGCCGCGACGTGCAGGGCCAGCAGCAGCCAGGGCAGCGCCCCGGCCGAGGCGACGGCCACGGTGCCCTGGGCACCGCCCGGGACGGCCGCGACCGAGGAGGCGAAGGTGGCGGCGTGCTCGGGACCCACGTGGCCGTGGCAGAGCACCGCCTCGTTGAAGGAGCGCCACGAGCCGGTCACGGGCCCGCCGGCCGGCCCGTAGCAGGCCTGCTGCCCGGTGGTCAGCAGGGTGTCCAGGGCCAGTTCCATCGGCACCATCAGGCCGGCCAGGGCCCAGAAACCGCACTCCGGGCGGGCCGTGACGAGATAGGCGAGGCCGAAGGCGGTGGCGAAGGCCCCGGCGACCGCGGGCAGCGGCAGCGGTTCCTTGGCCATCAGGACGTGCGAGGTGGAGGAGAGGGTGACGCACAGTGCGGCGAAGACGGCAGCGCGCAGCGCTCTCAGCGCCCGCAGCGCTTGCGGCCGTATCTCCTCCATGGGAGCAGAGTGTGCCACGGGAACCTGTATGCGTGACCTAAGGTGCCGGACTTCCGTGGAGACCCGGCGGCGGGCCCCGGATTGTCGGTGCCGGGTCGTAGACTCACCGACGCCGCCGGACAACCGTTTCCCGGTGGTCCGTTCCCCGCCGGAGGTGTCGCGCCTTGACCGATCAGCCCTTCGCTCACCTGCACGTCCACACCCAGTACTCGCTGCTGGACGGAGCGGCGCGACTGAAGGACATGTTCAAGGCGTGCAACGAGATGGGGATGAGCCATGTGGCCATCACCGACCACGGGAACCTGCACGGCGCCTACGACTTCTTCCACCAGGCCAAGGACGCCGGGGTCACGCCGGTGCTGGGCATCGAGGCGTATCTGGCGCCCGAGTCGCGCCGCTATGCCAAGCCGGTCAAGTGGGGCGCCCCGCACCAGAAGAACGACGACGTGTCCGGCGCGGGCGCGTACACCCACATGACGATCTGGGCGCGCAACAACACCGGCCTGCACAACCTCTTCCGCGCTCAGTCCCGCGCCTCCTTCGAGGGCTACTTCCGCAAGCCCCGGATGGACCGCGAGCTGCTCAGCGAATACGCCGAGGGCCTCATGGGCACCACCGGCTGCCCGTCCGGCGAGATCTCCACCCGCATCCGGCTCGGGCAGATGGACGAGGCGGTCAAGGCCGCCGGGGAGTACCAGGACATCTTCGGCAAGGAGAACTTCTTCGTCGAGATCATGGACCACGGCATCGACATCGACCGCCGGGCCCGTGCCGGTCTGGAGGAGATCGCCAAGAAGCTGCAGGCGCCCTTCGTCGTCACCAACGACTCGCATTACACGTACGCGCAGGAGTCCGCGGCGCACGACACGCTGCTGTGCATCCAGACCGGCTCGAACATGTCGGATCCGGACCGCTTCAAGTTCGACGGCTCCGGCTACTACCTGAAGTCGGCCGCCGAGATGTACGCGATCGACTCGTCCGACGCCTGGCAGGAGGGCTGCCGCAACAGCCAGCTGCTGATCGCCGAGCGCGTCGACACCGAGGGCATGTTCAAGTTCCAGAACCTGATGCCCAAGTTCGACGTGCCCGAGGGCTACACCGAGGTGACCTGGTTCCGTGAGGAGGTCGCCCGCGGCATGGCCCGGCGCTTCCCCGGCGGCATCCCCGAGGACCGGCAGAAGCTCGCCGAGTACGAGATGGACACCATCATCCAGATGGGGTTCCCCGGCTACTTCCTCGTCGTCGCCGACTTCATCATGTGGGCGAAGAACAACGGCATCGCCGTGGGCCCCGGCCGAGGCTCCGCGGCCGGCTCGATCGTCGCCTACGCGATGGGCATCACCGACCTCGACCCCGTCCCGCACGGCCTGATCTTCGAGCGGTTCCTGAACCCCGAACGCATCTCCATGCCCGACGTCGACATCGACTTCGACGAGCGTCGGCGCGGCGAGGTCATCCGCTACGTGACCGAGAAGTACGGCTCCGACAAGGTCGCCCAGATCGCCACCTACGGCACCATCAAGGCCAAGGCCGCGATCAAGGACTCCGCCCGGGTGCTGGGCTACCCCTTCTCGATGGGCGACCGGATCACCAAGGCGATGCCCGCCGACGTGCTCGGCAAGGGCATCCCGCTGTCCGGCATCACCGACAAGGACCACCCGCGCTACAGCGAGGCCGGCGAGGTCCGCTCGATGTACGAGAACGAGCCGGACGTGACGAAGGTCATCGACTCCGCGCGCGGCATCGAGGGCCTGGTCCGGCAGATGGGTGTGCACGCCGCCGGCGTCATCATGTCCGCCGAGCCGCTCATCGACCACGTGCCGATCTTCTCGCCGAAGAACGACGGCGCGGTCGTCACGCAGTGGGACTACCCGAGCTGCGAGTCGCTCGGCCTGCTGAAGATGGACTTCCTGGGCCTGCGCAACCTCACGATCATGGACGACGCGGTCAAGTCGATCAAGGCCAACAAGGGCATCGACATCGACCTGCTCGCCCTGCCCCTCGACGACCCCAACACGTACGCGCTGCTCTCCCGCGGTGACACCCTCGGCGTCTTCCAGTTCGACGGCGGACCCATGCGCGCCCTGCTGCGCATGATGAAGCCCGACAACTTCGAGGACATCTCCGCCGTCTCGGCCCTCTACCGGCCGGGCCCGATGGGCATGAACTCGCACATCAACTACGCCCTGCGGAAGAACAAGCAGCAGGAGATCACCCCCATCCACCCGGAGCTGGAGGAGCCGCTGCGGGAGGTCCTGGAGGTCACCTACGGGCTGATCGTCTACCAGGAGCAGGTGCAGAAGGCCGCCCAGGTGCTCGCCGGGTACTCCCTCGGCCAGGCCGACCTGCTGCGCCGCGCGATGGGCAAGAAGAAGAAGGAGGTCCTGGACAAGGAGTTCATCCCCTTCCAGGCGGGCATGCGCGAGCGCGGCTACTCCGACCAGGCCATCCAGTCCGTGTGGGACGTGCTGGTGCCCTTCGCCGGATACGCCTTCAACAAGGCGCACTCCGCCGCGTACGGCCTGGTGTCCTACTGGACGGCCTACCTGAAGGCGAACTACCCGGCCGAGTACATGGCGGGCCTGCTCACCTCGGTCAAGGACGACAAGGACAAGATGGCGCTCTACCTCAACGAGTGCCGCCGGATGGGCATCAAGGTGCTGCCGCCGGACGTCAACGAGTCCAACGCCAACTTCACCCCGCGCGGCGACGACACGATCGTCTTCGGCCTCACCGCGGTCCGCAACGTCGGCCAGAACGTCGTCGACTCCATCGTCAAGTGCCGCAAGTCCAAGGGCCGTTACGCGACCTTCCCGGACTTCCTCGACAAGGTCGAGGCGGTCGTCTGCAACAAGCGGACGGTCGAGTCGCTCATCAAGGCGGGCGCGTTCGACGCCATGGAGCACACCCGGCGCGGCCTGACCGAGCACTTCGAGCCGATGATCGACAACGTGGTGCAGGTCAAACGCAAGGAGGCCGAGGGGCAGTTCGACCTCTTCGGCGGCATGGACGAGGGCGGCGACGACGGACCCGCCTTCGGGATGGACGTGGTCTTCTCCGACATCGAGTGGGACAAGACCTACCTGCTCGCGCAGGAGCGCGAGATGCTCGGCCTCTACGTCTCCGACCACCCGCTGTTCGGCATCGAGCACATCCTCGGCGACAAGGCCGACGCGGCGATCTCCGCGCTCGCCGGCGACTACGCGGACGGTGCGATCGTCACCATCGGCGGCATCATCTCCGGCCTCCAGCGCAAGATGACCAAACAGGGCAACGCGTGGGCCATCGCCACCGTCGAGGACCTCGGCGGCTCGGTGGACTGCATGTTCTTCCCCGCCACCTACCAGCTGGTGTCCACCCAACTCGTCGAGGACACCGTCGTCTTCGTCAAGGGACGGCTCGACAAGCGCGAGGACATCCCGCGGCTGGTCGCGATGGAACTGGCCGTCCCCGACCTCACCGACGTCGGCGCCAACGCCCCCGTGCACATCTCCATCCCGACGGTCAAGGTCACCCCGCCGCTGGTGGCCCGGCTCGGCGAGGTGCTGGAGAGCCACAAGGGCAACACCGAGGTACGGGTGCGGTTGCAGGGCGCCCGCACCACCACGGTGCTGCGGCTGGACCGGCACCGTGTGACGGCCGACCCCTCGCTCTTCGGCGACCTCAAGGCGCTGCTGGGCCCGGCGTGCCTGGGGTCCGGCCAGCAGGCGGGCTGAACCCCGCCCGTCCCGGGCCCCGTCCCCGCCTTCCCGGGCCGGGCCGGACGCACGACGGGGGTGCCCCTCGGGTGAGGGGCACCCCCGCGTCATGCCGTACTACCGGCGCGGCAGGTTCAGTTGTGGCCGAACCGCTTCTGCTGGTGCTTGCGCGACACCTGGGTCGTCCCCGGCATCACGTGCTCCTCCGACTGCGGGCTCCGGCCCTGCTCCTGGGCCTCCGCGGAGGACCGCTGCGGGTCCTGCTGCGGGGAGCGGCGGTTCGGGTTCTGGTTGCGGTTCTTCGCCACTGTCGTGCCTTCCTCTGAGGGGAATGACGGCCGAAGGGCCTGCCTCCCTGCGGGCTTGCCGCCCCGGGGGCTCGTGGCCGAGCGGCCGAGATCAGACTTGCACGCCGGGACGAAGCGCGCATTTCGGGCAGTTGGCGCTTCGGGGTGCACCGCGTGTGACGGAAAACGGCCCACCGCCACGCCGAAGATCGCGTTCGGGCTCATAACGCCCCGGCATTCGGGCAGACTCGGGGGGACCTGGGGGGATTCACTGCCGAGGGGGCGACCGGAAGAGGAGCGATATGGACCGCTGCGTCGTCCTGGTGGACGCCGGTTATCTGCTGGGTGCAGCAGCGAGCCTCCTGGCCGGTGAACCCTCACGTTCCCGGATCGTCGTCGATCATGCCGCCGTCGTCGCTGGCCTGCGGGAAAGAGCCGAACGCGAGACCGGCCAGCCGCTGCTGCGGATCTACTGGTTCGACGGGGCGCCCGACCGCGTTCCGCAACCCGAGCACCGCAGGCTGCGCGTCATGCCCCGGGTGACCGTACGGCTCGGCGCGCTCACCCGTACGGACGGCCGCTGGGCGCAGAAGGGCGTCGACGCCGCCATGCACGCCGAACTGTCCGAGCTGGCCCGCAACCGGGCCTGCTCCGACATCGTGCTCGTCACCGGCGACGGCGACCTGCTGCCCGGCATGATGTCCGCGAAGGAGCACGGCGTCGCCGTGCACCTGTGGGCCGTGCAGGCCGCCGACGGCGACTACAACCAGTCCGAGGACCTCGTCGCCGAGGCCGACGAGCGCCGCGTCCTCGACCGCGAATGGATCACCGCGGCCATCCACGCCCGCGACGGCGTGTGTCCGCCGGTCGGCGCCAGCCACGGCGGGCTCGGCGCCGACATCGGCCCCGAGATCGCCGCGATCCTCTCCGCGCCGCTGCCCGACCCCGCCGCTTCCCCCGCGCGCCCCTCCGAACCGCGCCCCGCGCCGCCCGAGCACCCGGACGACGAGGACCCGCGGGCCGCACCCGCGGGGGCCGGCGGCAGCAACGGCACCGGCAAGGGTGTCCCCACGCCCAAGGACCTCGCGGGCTTCGGCAAGCACCACCCGCCCGCGGCCCACACCGGACCGCCCCCGCCCGCGCCCAGCGCGACCCTGCGGTGGTCCTCCGACAAGGGCTGGACCGACCGCGGCACCGCCGACGTCCCCGACACCAGCGGCCTGCCCACGCTCGCCCAGCTCACCACCGCGGAGCAGCGGTGGGCCGACCGGGAAGCCGACATCACCGCGGTGAGCGGCGACCCCTACGAGGTCGGCCAGGTCTTCGCACGGCGGTGGACCGCGCGGATCAGCGAGCCCGGACAGCTTCAGCAGCTGTCCGCGCACTATCCGCGGGTGCCGCACCGCATCGACGGCGAGCTGCTGCGGTACGCGGCGCGGTTCGGGCTGCTGGCGCACAAGGACGACCAGATCGACGAGCATGATCGCTACGCGATCAGGGCGGGGTTCTGGCGGGAGGTCGACGCGCGTACGGGGACGCCGCGGGCTGAGGCTTGAGCTTGAGCTGGCGCTCTGGGGCGCCTCTTGCGGTTCGCCGCGCGACCTTCTGCTGGTGGGGGCTGGTCGCGCAGTTCCTCGCGCCCCTTGCGCGGCGCCGCCGCTGGGTCGGGTGCCGCCACGGGGCACCTCCTCGGAATGCGCCTTCACCCCCCTACCTGGTCGGTGAGCCACCGACAGCGCATTCCTGCGGGGGCACCCCGCACCGTCCCCCTTCGGGACGGTTCGGCGGCTGCCTGCCGGTGGGGGTGAGCGTTTTTTGGGGGCGCGGGGAACTGCGCGGCAAGTTCGCCACCGGCGGAAGGGGGCGGGGCTCATCGCAAGTGGCAGCCTGAGGGGTGGGTGGGGACAACCCCGTTGCGGCGGTTGTCGCTCGCGCCGCGTAATCTCGATGTTCGTGAAGACGGGCACGGAGGACGAGGCGCCCCCCGCGGCAGCCGCGGTCCGCGACGCGGTGTGTACCGTGCGCGGTCTGGTCAGGACTTACCCGGCGGGTTCCGGGGCGCGCCGTCGTGCCGCCACGGCCGCCGTACGGGCGAGTGACGGGATCGATCTCGACGTGCGCCGCGGCGAGCTGTTCGGGATCCTCGGCCCCAACGGGGCGGGCAAGACCACGCTGGTGCGGCAGCTGACGGGGCTGCTGCGGCCGGACGCGGGGAGTATCGACGTCCTCGGCCACGATCTGGTGCGGCACCCGGACCGTGCCTCCCGGCTCATCGGCTACCTCGGCCAGGAGTCGACCGCGCTCGACGAGCTGACCGTCTCGCTCGCCGCCGAGACGACCGGGCGGCTGCGCGGCCTGGACGCGGCCGCGGCCCGTGCGGCCCGCGACGCCGTGCTGGACGAGCTGGAGCTCGGTCCGATCGCCGACCGCCCGCTCAAGCGGCTGTCCGGCGGTCAGCGCCGCCTCGCCTGCTTCGCCGCGACGCTCGTGGGGGAGCGGCCGGTGCTGATCCTCGACGAGCCGACCACCGGCATGGACCCGGTCGCCCGCCGCGCGGTGTGGGCCGCGGTCGGCCGCCGCAGGACCGAGCGCGGCACCACCGTGCTGCTGGTCACGCACAACGTCATCGAGGCCGAGACCGTCCTGGACCGGGTCGCGGTTCTCGACCGCGGCCGGGTCATCGCCTGCGACACCCCGGCGGGCCTGCGCGCGCTGGTCGCGGACGAGGCGCGGCTCGACCTGGTGTGGCGCACCGAGCCGCCGCTCGACCTGCCCGCGGTCGCCGCGCTCCAGCCGCTCGCCGACGTCTCCGGCCGCCGCTGGACGCTGCGCCTCCCGCACGCCCGCGCCCGCGCGACCATGGCCGACCTCACCGCGGGCCCCGCCTACGCGGCCCTCGACGACATCACCTTGGCGGCCCCGAGCCTCGAAGACGTCTACCTGGCCCTGGGCGGCCGCGCGAAGGGCCTGGTGAAGTCATGACCCGCCATGACGGCGCGACCTCCTGCGAGGGACCGTGCGCGGGGACGGGAGGGCGGGCGTGAGCGTCATCGCGCGGGACGAGGCCGGGACCGTGGTCGCGGAGGCCGCGGCGCCGCTCGCGCCGCGGGCGCGGCTGTGGCCCGCCTTCGCGGCCGTCTACCGGGCGCAGCTGTCGCGGGCGCGCGTCGCCCGCATCCCGCTGCTGTTCGTCGCCACCTTCCAGTCCGTCGGCATCATGGTCATGATGCGCGGGGTCGTGGACGCGGGCGACGGCGAGGCGGCCCGCGCGGTCGTCGCCGGGTCCAGCGTGCTGGTCGTGGCCTTCGTCGCGCTCAACCTGCTCGCCCAGTACTTCGGCCAGCTCCGCGCGTCCGGCGGGCTCGACCACTACGCGACACTGCCGGTACCGCCCGCGTCCGTGGTGCTCGGCGCCGCCGGGGCGTACGCGTCCTTCACCGTGCCCGGCACCGTGCTCACCGCGGTGATCGGCTGCGTGCTCTTCCACCTCACCCTCACCACCGTGTGGGTGCTCGCCGTCGTCATCCCGCTCGCGGGCGCCGCCCTGTCCGGGCTCGGCGCCGCGCTCGGGCTGCTCGCGCCCCGGCAGGAGATCGCCACGCTGCTCGGCCAGCTCGGCATGTCCGCCGCGCTGCTGCTCGGCGTGCTGCCCGCCTCGCACCTGCCCGAGGTCATCCGCTGGGTGCGCGACCTGCTGCCGTCCACGTACGGCGTGCAGGCCTTCGCCCGTACCCTCGGCGGCGCCGGCGGTACGGACTGGGCCGCGGTCGCCGGTGACCTCTCGGTCTGCGCCGGGGTCGGTGTGGTCTCGCTGGCCGTCGCCACCTGGGCCTACCGCAGGGCTGCCTGCCGGTGAGGCGTCCCGGTGACGGACCTGGCACGATGGGCAGGTGACCGCTCCGCTGACTCCCCACGACCACTCGTCGCCGCTGCCGCACCCCCCGGGCGCGGACGGCGGCTCGGGCAAGGGCGGCGACCTCAGGAAAGAGGTGCTCGCCGAGGCGGGAAGGGGCGCGCTCACGGCCGTACTCGTCGCCGTCTGCGGTGTCGCGCTCGGCCTGCTGTGGCTGTGGCTGTCGCCACGCGTGCCGCTGATCTCCGACGGCAAGGCGGTCTACCTCAAGGACACCGAGGGCGAGGAGGCGATCGGCGGCGACGGCACGTTCGCGCTCATCGCCGCGGGCCTCGGCGTGCTCACCGCCGCCGCGGTCTTCTGGCGGCGGCGGCAGGGCGGGATCGGCGTCGTCCTCGGCCTCGCGGCGGGCGGCGTGCTCGCGTCCGTCATCGGCTGGCGCATCGGCGTATGGCTCGGGCCCGACACGGATATTGCTGCGCATGCGATGCGGGTGGGGCCGAAGGTGGTCTTCGACGCGCCGCTGGAGTTGCGGGCCAAGTCCGCGCTCGTTGCCTGGCCGGCGGCTGCGATGGTCGTCCATCTCCTCCTGACCTCGGCGTTCGGTCCACGGGAGGACCCGCACCCCCCGGAGAAACCCTTCACCCCGTACTGGGCCCCGCCCGCGGGCCCGCCCGCCGCCACCGGCCCCGCCGCCCCACCCTCCCCGCCGGACGAGGAGTAGGCCCCTTCCCCCTGCGGGGGGCCGTGCCCCGCTGGGCACCCGTTTTTAGGGGCGCGGGGAACTGCGCGAGCAACCCACCACCGGCCGGTGGTCCGGTACGGACCGAACTGCCCCTTCGGGCCGGTGACGACCCGCGCCACGTATGTGGCTGAGCGCGCAGTTCCCCGCGCCCCTGAAAAACGGGTGCTGCGCGCCGCAGCCGTACCCGGGAAGCGGGCGGCTGCCCCACCGCAGCCGTACCGGAAAAACGGGTGCCCCGCGGCGCAGGCGCACCGGAAAGACGGGGGGTCAGGCGCGGGCGACCGGGGCGGGGGTCGCGGAGGTCAGCGCGAGGAGGACGGCGGGCGCAAGCTCGACCTCGAGGCCGCGCTTGCCCGCGGAGACGAAGACCGTGGGGAAGGCCAGCGCGGAAGCGTCCAGCACTGTGCGGAGGGGGCGGCGCTGGCCCAGCGGCGAGATCCCGCCGCGTACGTAGCCGGTCGTACGTTCCGCGGCGGCGGGGTCCGCCATCGCCGCGCGCTTGCCGCCGACCGCCGTGGCGAGTGCCTTGAGGTCGAGCGCCCCGGCGACAGGCACCACGGCGACGGTGAGCGTGCCGTCGACCTCGGCGACCAGGGTCTTGAAGACGCGTTCCGGGCTGGTCCCGAGCGCGTGCGCGGCTTCCTCGCCGTAGGACAGGCCCGACTCGGGGTCGTGCGCGTAGGCGTGCAGCGTGAAGTCCGCCCCGGCGTTCTCCAGCGCGACGGTCGCGGGGGTCCCGCCGCCGGGACCGCCCTTGCGTTTCTTCGCCATTGTCCCCTCAGTTCGCGCTGATCGGCTGGCTGGTCAGGTCGACCGCGGGCAGCGAGGGCAGTTTCTCGATCACCGCGGTCTCGCGGCGCAGCAGCTTCAGCTCGGCGGCCAGCCGGGCGGCGGAGTCCGGCTCCTCCAGCAGCGTCTGCTTGACGGGGGTCTCGGCGATGAGCGCGGCGGCCACCAGGTAGGAGAGCACGGTCGGATCGTCGGGGAATTCCTGGCCCGGCGCGAGGGTGCGTTCGCGGGCGCCCGCGAGGCGCTTCTGGTAGGTGGCGAAGACCCGGGTGACCTCGGAGGCGAGGGCGCCCGCGCCGCTGCCCGTGGTCTCGGGGATCTCCTCGATCTCCGCGGAGAGGTAGGGCCCGCTCAGGTCGAGGGAGAGGAGCTTGAAGCGGATGAGGCCGGTGGCGACCAGTTCGTAGCCGCCGCCGTCGCGCTCGGCGACGCCGGTCGCGTCGGCGATGCAGCCGATGCCGTGCAGTGCGGCGAGGGGTTCGGCGCCGAGCCCGGCGGCCGGGCCGGTCGCGCGGCCTTCCTGGCCGGTGGGCGCGACCTCCTGGCCGTTCCTGATCGCGACGACGCCGAACCTCCGCGGGGTGCCTTCCGGCAGGGCCAGCAGATCGGCGACGAGGGCGCGGTAGCGGTCCTCGAAGACGTTCAGCGGGAGGACGAGGCCCGGGAAGAGGGTGGTGCCCAGGGGGAAGAGCGGAATCCTGTCGGTCACAATGAGCCAGCGTACGGCGGCGGGCCGCCCCCGCGCGCCCCTGTTCGGCGGGACCGTCGTCCCGGCGGCGCGCGTGCGGCGGCGGTGGACGGACGGGGCGGGTGTGGCGCCGGGGGCCGTACGCCGGGCCGGTGGACCCGACCGTACCGGACGCCGCCGCGGGCCCGTGCCCGATATGCCGGGAAGGCCCCGGAGTGTCATCGTGGCATGAGGACGCCCCGCCCGGGTACGCGGCGGGAAGTCAGGTGCCGGCCGGATGCGGCACGCGCAGCCGCACCGGTCGGTCACGGCGGCGAGGGCCCGTGACGGGCCAGCGAGGGAAGCCACGATGACCAACGGATTCATGGGACCCGAGGACGACCCGTTCGGCGACTTCTTCGCCCGTTTTTTCGGCGGCCGTCCGCCCGCCCCCCGGCAGGTCGACATCGGCCGGCTGCTCAGCCGGCCCGCCCGGGAACTGGTGGAGGGCGCCGCGCAGTACGCCGCCGACCACGGGCGGCACGACCTCGACACCGAGCACCTGCTGCGGGCGGCGCTCGCCGCCGAACCCACCCGGGACCTGCTCAGCCGGGCGGGCGCCGACCCGGACGCGCTGGCCTCGCAGATCGACGAGCGCTCCGGGCCCGCGCACGAGCCCGACGACTCGGGGCCCGCGGCGCTGTCGCTGACCCCCGCGGCCAAGCGCGCACTGCTGGACGCCCACGAGCTGGCGCGGACCTCCGGCGCCGGGTACATCGGCCCCGAGCACCTGCTCGGCGCGCTCGCGGCGAACCCGGAGTCGGCCGCCGGGCACATGCTGAACGCCGCCCGGCTCGCCGCCTCCGGGCTGCCCTCCGAGCAGGGCGGCGGCGGACCCGCGGGCGGGGTGCGGACGCAGGGGCGGCCCGGCGGCGGCTCCTCCGGCACGCCCACCCTCGACCAGTACGGGCGGGACCTCACCGACCAGGCGCGGCAGGGCCGTATCGACCCGGTCATCGGCCGGGACCAGGAGATCGAGCAGACCATCGAGGTGCTGTCGCGGCGCGGCAAGAACAACCCGGTGCTGATCGGCGACGCGGGCGTCGGCAAGACCGCCGTCGTCGAGGGCCTCGCGCAGCACATCGCGGACGGGGACGTGCCCGACACCCTCACCGGCCGCCGGGTCGTGGCGCTGGACCTGACCGCGGTCGTCGCGGGCACCCGCTACCGCGGCGACTTCGAGGAGCGGATGAACGCCATCGTGGGCGAGATCCGCGCGCATTCCGACGAGCTGGTCATCTTCATCGACGAGCTGCACACCGTCGTGGGCGCGGGCGGCGGCGGGGGCGGCGAAGGCGGCGGCATGGACGCCGGGAACATCCTCAAGCCCGCGCTCGCCCGCGGCGAACTGCACATCGTGGGCGCCACCACGCTGGAGGAGTACCGGCGGATCGAGAAGGACGCGGCGCTCGCCCGCCGCTTCCAGCCGATCCTGATCCCCGAACCGTCCGTCGCCGACACGCTGGAGATCCTGCGCGGGCTGCGCGACCGCTACGAGGCGCACCACCAGGTCCGCTACACCGACGAGGCCCTCGACGCGGCCGTCGAGCTGTCCGACCGCTACCTGACCGACCGGCGGCTGCCGGACAAGGCCATCGACCTCGTCGACCAGGCGGGCGCCCGCGTCCGGCTGCGCTCGCGCACCAAGGGCACCGGTGTGCGGGCGATGGAACGCGAGGCCGAGCAGCTCGCCCGCGACAAGGACCAGGCCGTCGCCGCCGAGCAGTACGAGCGCGCCACGCAGCTGCGCGACCGGGTCGCCGAACTCCGCAAACGGATCGACGACGCCGGCGAGGAGGGGCGGGCCGACGACGGGCAGGACCTGGAGGTCACCTCCGAGGCGATCGCCGAGGTCGTCTCACGGCAGACCGGCATCCCCGTGAGCAGCATCACGCAGGAGGAGAAGGACCGGCTGCTCGGCCTGGAACAGCACCTGCACCAGCGGGTCGTCGGCCAGGACGAGGCGGTCGCCGTCGTCGCCGACGCGGTGCTGCGCTCGCGCGCCGGACTCGGCAGCCCGCACCGCCCCATCGGCAGCTTCCTCTTCCTCGGCCCGACCGGCGTCGGCAAGACCGAGCTGGCCCGCGCGCTCGCCGAGGCGCTGTTCGGCGAGGAGGACCGGATGGTGCGGCTCGACATGAGCGAGTACCAGGAGCGGCACACCGTCAGCCGGCTGGTCGGCGCCCCGCCCGGATACGTCGGCCACGAGGAGGCCGGGCAGCTCACCGAGGTCGTACGGCGGCACCCGTACTCGCTGCTGCTGCTCGACGAGGTCGAGAAGGCGCACCCGGACGTCTTCAACATCCTGCTCCAGGTCCTCGACGACGGGCGGCTCACCGACTCCCAGGGCCGCACGGTGGACTTCACCAACACCGTCATCGTCATGACCAGCAACCTCGGCTCCGACGCGATCGCCCGGCGGGGCGCGGGCATCGGCTTCGGCTCCGGTGGCGCCGACGCCGACGAGGAGGCCCGCCGCGAGCAGATCCTGCGGCCGCTGCGGGAGCACTTCCGGCCCGAGTTCCTCAACCGGATCGACGAGATCGTCGTCTTCCGGCAGCTCGACGAGCCGCAGCTGCGGCGGATCACCGACCTGCTGCTGGAGCAGACCCGGCGGCTCATGCGGGCGCAGGGCGTGGAGGTGGACTTCACCGTGGCCGCGGTGGACTGGCTCGCGCGGCACGGCTACCAGCCGGAGTACGGGGCGAGGCCGCTGCGCCGCACGATCCAGCGGGAGGTGGACAACCAGTTGTCCCGTCTCCTCCTCGACGGTCGCGTCCGCGAAGGTGGCCGCGTCACGGTCGACGCGCCCGACGACCGCCTGACCTTCACCCCCCAGCAGACCCCCGCCCCCTCCTGACCCTCAGACCGCGCCCCGCGGAGCGGTCATGCGCTGCGGCGCAGGAGGCGGGTGGCGCCCGCGGCGGCGGTCGTGGCGAGCATCCAGCCGAGAAGGGTGAGGCCGGACGCCACCCACTGGGCGAAGCCCACTTCGCGCCAGGCGTTGTCCTGGCCGAGGTCGATGACGGGGAGGAGGAGGTCCAGGGCGTAGAGCGCGGGGCTCCAGTGAGGGCGGTAGCCGCCCGCGTCGGCGGGCTGCGGGGTGGGGTGGAGGGCGAAGTACACCGCGCCGAGGGCCCACAGCAGGGCCATCCAGACCGCGGCGCGGCCGGGCCGGTAGCCGTAGCCGACCGTCACGTCCTGGACCCAGCCCCAGACGCGTCCGGCGAGCGGCAGCGTCTCGCGGCGGCGGCGCTGGCGGGCCAGCAGCACCTCGCGGGCCTCGGCGTCCTCGCCGGCGGCGCGCAGGGCGGTGGCGAGCCGTTCGTAGGGTTCGGGGCGGAATTCGGGGGTGGCGGCCTGGAGCCATTCCAGCCGGTCGGCCAGCGGGAATTCGGCGAGCGGGGTGAGGGTGTCGTACGTGAAGCTCGTCATACGCACCCGGCCGGGGCCGGGCCAGGCGCGGGGGATGTCGTTGAGCTTGCCGACGGTGCCGGAGACGACGACGGTGCAGTTCGGGGCCCGGTGCAGCCGCCAGCACAGTTCGGGGGTCTGGATGCGGCGCAGCGAGACCTGCTGCTCCGCGGTGGTGGTCAGGAAGCGGGCGCGGGAGATGACGAGGGCGTTGCCGAACCGTCCGTCGTCCAGGCGCAGGCCGCCGTGGCAGGTGAAGTCGCGGATCTCGGCGTCCGGGGCGGGCGGGGCCGAGGGGGCGGAGCCGGGGACGGTGTGGCGGCCGCCGGACAGGTAGAGGGTGTGCTCGACGGTGATGCGGGCGGCGTTGAGGGCCTGCCGTCCGCCGGGGTTGCGCAGGGTGGCGCCGCGCAGGCTGAGCCGGCCGCCGACGCGGGCGCTGCGCAGGCTCAGTTCGCCGGTGACGTCGATGAGTTCGGCGTCCAGGTCCTGTCCGACGATGAGCCCGTCGGCGGCGACGGCCCGCGCGGCGCGGCCGGGGCGGACGGTGACGTCGTTGAGCAGCAGGTCGGTGCCGATGTGCGCGTCGGTGAGCCGCACGCCCCCGGCGATGCGGCACTGCGGCAGGTGCAGGTCGCCGGTGATCTGCAGCCGGGCGGCCTCCAGGCGGGGTATGAGGCAGCGCACCAGCCGCATGCTGCCGGCCTGGCACTCCTGGAGCATCAGGTGCTCGTCGAAGCGGCAGTCGTCGAGCTGGACGTACGGGGTGACGGTGGCGCCCGACAGCATCAGCCGCCCGCTGATCCGTACCCCGGCGAGCTTGAGCGCGGCGACCCGCCCGGGAGCGGCGGGCGGCCCGGCGAGCAGCAGCTCGGCGACGACCTGGCCGCGTACCGTCCGGTCGGCGCCCCACGCGGGGCCGTCCAGCGGGTCGTCCTCGGCGGTGTCGCCGGTGCGCAGGTCCAGGGTGCGGCCGTGCCGGAAGGCCTCCCACATGCGCTGCTCGACCGCCGTCCAGTCCGACGGCGCCGCCGCCCCGCGCGCAGCGTCACTCACCGGCGTCCCCTCCCCGTAGCCCGATGCCGCTCACGCTAGCGCCGCGGGCCGGAAGGTTCACCGTTTCGCGAGGTCCGGCCGGGCGGACCGGCCGGGCCGCGGTGCGGGTTTCCGCCGGGCCGGGGCGGGACGGCTCGTATCACGGAGTGGATGGCGCGACCGGGGCGCGTGTCCGGGTCTCTACACTTGGCAGCGTGATCTCCCGAATCGATCTGCGCGGCGCCGCCTTCCCCGAGGGCGGGATCGACCGCGACCTGCTGCCCCGTGCCGACTTCGACGTCGAGGCCGCCCTTGAGGCTGTGCGGCCCATCTGCGACGACGTGCGGCATCGTGGCTCGGCGGCGGTGCTCGACTTCGGGGAGCGCTTCGACGGGGTGCGCCCCGCCTCGCTGCGGGTGCCGGGGCAGGCGCTCGCGGACGCCCTCACGGAGCTGGACCCGGCGGTGCGCGCGGCCCTGGAGGAGTCGATCCGGCGGGCCCGGCTGGTGCACCGCGAGCAGCGCCGTACGGACGTCATGACGCAGGTCGTGCCCGGCGGCACGGTCACCGAGCGGTGGGTGCCGGTGCGGCGGGTCGGGCTGTACGTGCCCGGTGGTCTGGCCGTCTATCCGTCCTCCGTGGTCATGAACGTGGTGCCGGCGCAGGAGGCCGGGGTCGAGGGCATCGCGGTGGCCTCGCCCGCGCAGAAGGAGTTCGGCGGTCTGCCGCACCCCACGATCCTGGCGGCGTGCGCGCTGCTCGGCGTCACCGAGGTGTACGCGGCCGGTGGCGCCCAGGCCGTCGCGATGTTCGCGTACGGCACCGAGGACTGCCGCCCGGTGGACCTGGTCACCGGCCCCGGCAACATCTACGTGGCCGCCGCCAAGCGCCTGCTCAAGGGCCGGATCGGCATCGACGCCGAGGCCGGGCCCACCGAGATCGCGGTCCTCGCCGACGACTCCGCGGACCCCGCCTTCGTCGCCGCCGACCTGATCAGCCAGGCCGAGCACGACCCGCTGGCCGCCGCGGTGCTGGTCAGCACCTCCGCGGAGCTGGCCGACGCGGTCGACAAGGAGCTGGACGTCCAGGTCGCGGCCGCCAGGCACCGCGAGCGGATCACCGCGGCGCTGTCCGGGCGGCAGTCCGCCACCGTGCTCGTCGACACCCTCGACCAGGGCCTGGAGGTGGTCGACGCGTACGCCGCCGAGCACCTGGAGATCCAGACCCGGGACGCGGCCGCCGTCGCCGCCCGGGTGCGCAACGCGGGCGCGGTCTTCGTCGGCCCGCACGCCCCCGTCTCGCTCGGCGACTACTGCGCGGGCTCCAACCACGTGCTGCCCACCGGCGGCTGCGCCTGCCACTCCTCGGGCCTGTCCGTGCAGTCCTTCCTGCGCGGCATCCACGTCGTCGACTACTCCCGCGAGGCCCTCGCCGAGGTCGCCGGGCACGTCGTGACGCTCGCCGAAGCCGAGGACCTGCCGGCGCACGGCGCCGCGGTGCAGATCAGGTTCGGAGGGGCCGAGCAGTGACCCGCATCGACGACCTGCCCATCCGCGAGGAGCTGCGCGGCAAGTCCCCGTACGGCGCCCCGCAGCTCGACGTGCCCGTGCGGCTCAACACCAACGAGAACCCGTATCCGCTGCCGGACGCCCTCGTGGCCCGGATCGCCGAGCGGGTCGCCGAGGCCGCGCGCGGCCTCAACCGCTACCCGGACCGGGACGCGGTCGAGCTGCGCACCGCGCTCGCCGCCTACCTCACCCGGACCGCGGGCCACCCGGTCACCGCGGAGCAGGTGTGGGCGGCCAACGGCTCCAACGAGATCATCCAGCAGCTGCTGCAGACCTTCGGCGGCCCCGGCCGCCGGGCGATCGGCTTCGAGCCGTCGTACTCGATGCACGCGCTGATCTCCCGCGGCACCGGCACCGGCTGGATCTCCGGGCCGCGGCACGACGACTTCACGATCGACCTGGCCGCCGCCGTCGCGGAGATCACCGAGCGCCGCCCCGAGGTGGTGTTCGTGTGCTCGCCCAACAACCCGACCGGCACGGCCGTCTCCGCCGACACCGTCGTCGCGCTGTACGACGCGGCGCAAGGCCAGGGCCCGTCGCTGGTCGTGATCGACGAGGCGTACGGCGAGTTCTCGCACCAGCCGTCGCTGCTGCCGCTCGTCGAGGGCCGCCCGAACCTGGTGCTGACCCGCACCATGTCCAAGGCCTTCGGTGCCGCCGGGCTGCGCCTGGGCTACCTCGCCGCCGACCCGGCGGTGGTGGACGCGGTGCAGCTGGTCCGGCTGCCCTACCACCTGTCGGCCGTCACCCAGGCCACCGCGCTGGCGGCGCTGGAGCACACCGACACCCTGCTCGGCTACGTCGAGCAGCTCAAGACCGAGCGCGACCGGATCGTCCGCGAGCTGGTCGCGACCGGATACGACGTGACCGCGTCGGACGCGAACTTCGTGCAGTTCGGCGTCTTCGCCGACAACCGCGCCGCGTGGGAGGCGATCCTCGCGCACGGCGTGCTGGTCCGGGACCTCTCGGTGCCGGGGCGGCTGCGCGTGTCGGTCGGCACCCCCGCGGAGAACGACGCGTTCCTGGACGCGGCGCGCGCGGTCTTCAAGGAGCACACAGCATGACGGAGGAGACGCGCATGAGCCGCGTGGGCCGTATCGAGCGCACCACCAAGGAGACCTCGGTGGTCGTCGAGATCGACCTGGACGGCACCGGGCAGGTGTCCGTGTCCACCGGCGTCGGTTTCTACGACCACATGCTCGACCAGCTCGGCCGGCACGGGCTGTTCGACCTGTCGGTCAAGACCGAGGGCGATCTGCACATCGACACCCACCACACCATCGAGGACACCGCCCTCGCGCTCGGCGCCGCCTTCAAGCAGGCGCTCGGCGACAAGGTGGGCATCTACCGCTTCGGCAACTGCACCGTCCCGCTCGACGAGTCGCTCGCGCAGGTCACGGTGGACCTCTCCGGCCGCCCGTACCTGGTGCACACCGAGCCGGAGCACATGGCGCCGATGATCGGCTCGTACGACACCACGATGACCCGGCACATCCTGGAGTCGTTCGTCGCCCAGGCGCAGATCGCGCTGCACGTCCACGTGCCGTACGGGCGCAACGCGCACCACATCGTCGAGTGCCAGTTCAAGGCCCTCGCCCGCGCCCTGCGGTACGCCAGCGAGCGTGACCCGCGGGCGGCGGGAATCCTGCCGTCGACGAAGGGCGCGCTGTAGCCGTGAACAAGGGATCGACCCTCTTCATCCTGCTGGGACTCTTCCTCGCCGGCGGGGTGTACTCGTTCTGGCAGCAGAAGCAGTCCAAGTCGCTGATCGCGCTGCTGGCCATCGGATCGGTGATGGCTCTCGTCACCGGTCTGCTCCAGCTCTAGGGGAGGCGGACATGAGCAAGAGCGTGGTCGTACTGGACTACGGCTTCGGCAACATCCGTTCCGCCGAGCGCGCCCTCGCGCACGCCGGGGCCGATGTCGAGATCACCGCCGACTACGACAAGGCGATGGCCGCCGACGGGCTGCTGGTGCCCGGTGTGGGCGCCTTCGCGGCGTGCATGGCCGGGCTGAAGGCGGTGCGCGGCGACTGGATAGTGGGCCGTCGGCTGGCCGGCGGGCGGCCCGTCATGGGCATCTGCGTCGGCATGCAGATCCTCTTCGCCCGCGGCATCGAGCACGGCGTGGAGACCGAGGGCCTGGACGAGTGGCCCGGCACGGTCGAGCCGCTGCGGGCGCCCGTCGTCCCGCACATGGGCTGGAACACGGTCAAGCCCCCCGCGGACTCCCGGCTCTTCGCCGGGATGGACGCCGACGCCCGCTTCTACTTCGTGCACTCCTACGCGGTGCGCCGCTGGGAGATGGACGAGCACAACGACCGCATCCGCAGCCCGCAGGTGACCTGGTCCACGCACGGCGAGCCGTTCGTCGCCGCGGTGGAGAACGGCCCGCTGTGGGCCACGCAGTTCCACCCGGAGAAGTCCGGCGAAGCCGGCGCGCTGCTGCTGCGCAACTGGCTCGGCACCTTCTAGGCCCGCGCGAGCCCGCCCGGTCCCTTTTCGACGCCCCACCGCTCACCGATCACCGAGGACGCCCCCGATGAACGCGCTGACCACGCTCGAACTGCTCCCCGCCGTCGATGTCCGCGACGGCCAGGCCGTACGCCTGGTGCACGGCGAGTCCGGCTCCGAGACGTCGTACGGCGACCCGATGGCCGCCGCGCTCGCCTGGCAGAGCGCGGGCGCCGAGTGGCTGCACCTGGTCGATCTGGACGCGGCCTTCGGCACCGGCGACAACCGGGCGCAGATCGCCGAGGTCGCCCGCAGCATGGACATCAAGGTCGAGCTGTCCGGCGGCATCCGCGACGACGACACGCTCGCCGCCGCGCTCGCCACCGGCTGCACCCGGGTCAACCTCGGCACCGCGGCGCTGGAGACCCCGGAGTGGGTCGCCAAGGTCATCGCGCAGCACGGCGACAAGATCGCGGTGGGCCTCGACGTGCGCGGCACCACGCTGCGCGGCCGCGGCTGGACGCGCGACGGCGGCGACCTCTACGAGACGCTGGCCCGGCTGGACTCCGAGGGCTGCGCCCGCTACGTCGTGACCGACATCAACAAGGACGGCACGCTCCAGGGCCCCAACCTGGAGCTGCTGTCCGGTGTGTGCGCGGCGACCGACCGCCCGGTGGTCGCGTCCGGCGGGGTGAGCAGCCTGGACGACCTGCGCGCCCTCGCCACTCTCGTCCCGCAGGGAGTGGAGGGGGCGATCGTGGGAAAGGCGCTCTACGCGAAGGCGTTCACGCTCGAAGAGGCCCTGGAGGCTGTGTCGCGATGACCCCGAACCCCGCAGTACGGCGTGAGCAGTCCGGCGACCCGCTGGAGGAGGCCTACGGTTTCGCGCACGCCGTCGCCGCGGGGGACAGGGTCCTGGTGTCCGGCACCCTGCCCGTCGTGGACGGCGAGGTGCGCGGCGAAGGCAGCCCGTACGAGCAGGCGCTGCTGGCGCTGCGCAACGCGCTCGCCGCGCTGGAGCCGTTCGGCCTGGGCGCGGACAGCGTCGTCCGCACCCGGCTGTACCTGAGCCACGCCCGGGACGCCGACGACGTGGGCCGTGCCCACGCCGAGGTGCTCGGCGCGGTCCGCCCGGCGGCCACCATGCTCGTGGTGGCCGGCTTCACGGACTCCCGGGTGCTGGTGGAAGTGGAGATCGAAGCGTTCCGCGCCCCGGCAGGGGACACGGGGGACGCAGAAGACAGAGGAGACCCCGCATGACACTCGCCGTACGCGTCATCCCGTGCCTCGACGTGGACGGCGGACGGGTCGTCAAGGGCGTCAACTTCCAGAACCTGCGCGACGCCGGCGACCCGGTCGAGATGGCCCGCCTGTACGACGCCCAGGGCGCCGACGAGCTGACCTTCCTCGACATCACCGCCTCCTCCGGCGACCGCGAGACCACCTACGACGTGGTCCGCCGCACCGCCGAGCAGGTCTTCATCCCGCTCACCGTCGGCGGCGGGGTGCGCAGCGCCGACGACGTCGACAAGCTGCTGCGGGCCGGTGCCGACAAGGTCGGCGTCAACACCGCGGCCATCGCCCGGCCCGAGCTGCTGCGGGAGATCGCCGAGCGCTTCGGGCGCCAGGTGCTCGTGCTGTCGGTCGACGCCCGGCGCGCCGCCTCCGGCGAGGGCTTCGAGGTCACCACGCACGGCGGCCGCCGCGGCACCGGGATCGACGCGATCGAGTGGGCCGAGCGGGCCGCGGAGCTGGGCGCGGGCGAGATCCTGCTCAACTCGATGGACGCCGACGGCACCAAGGACGGCTACGACACCGAGATGATCGCCGCGGTCCGCGCCCGGGTGTCGGTGCCGGTGATCGCCTCCGGCGGCGCGGGCCGCCTCGACGACTTCGCGCCGGCCGTCGCGGCGGGCGCGGACGCGGTGCTGGCCGCGTCCGTCTTCCACTTCGGCGATCTGCGCATCCCCGAGGTCAAGTCCGCGCTGCGGGAGGCGGGCCACCCCGTCCGGTAGCCGCCGCTAGCGGGCGGTCCGCGTGCAGACCAGGGTGGACAGGTCGGGCGCGAGCGGGATCTCCACCGTCCGCAGCGCCGGGTGGTCGAGCCAGTGGTGGCGCGGCGGGTCGTCGACCGGGGCGCCGCCCGACGGCGTGAAGTCGTCGATGACCAGGACGCCGCCGGGGCGCAGCAGGGTCAGCGGGTCGGCGGCGGGGCCGCCGTCCTTGCCCTGGCCGCCGCCGTCGAGGACCAGCAGGTCGAAGGGGCCGTGCTCGGCGATCGCCGTCCAGTCGTCCTGCCGCACGGTGATCCGGGGCGCGAGCGGCGCGAACAGCTCCGCCGCGGCCCGCGCGCGTCCCGCGTCCCGCTCGACGCTCACCGCGGTGGCGCCGCCGCGCATGCCGGAGACCAGCCAGGCGAGGCCGACCCCGCAGCCGGTGCCGGTCTCGCCGATGTGCTGCGCGCCCGCGGCGAGCGCGTGCAGCAGCCGGCCCTGCTCGGGGCGGCAGGAGTAGGGGAAGCCGAGCCGGGTCGCCGTCTGTGCCGCGCGCTCCACGAGGGGCGGCAGGTCACCGGGTCCGCTGAGGTGCGCGCGGGTGCCGTCGAGAGACATGGCGGCATCCTGCCCTCCCGCCGGGGGCGGAGGGGCGCGATCAGGTGAGAAAGAAAAGTTGCGCAAATATAGTTGTGCAATATTTCTTTCGTATCTAGTCTCGACAGGGTGAGCGACCAGGACAGCACCACCCCCGGCACGACCGGCGGCATGTACCAGATCACCGACCTCGACGCGCTCAAGGTCTTCACCCACCCCTTGCGCATCCGCCTCTACCGGGCCCTCCTCACCGCCCGCAGCGCCACCGCCTCCCACCTCGCCGACCAGGTCGACGAGGCCGTCTCGCTGGTCAGCTACCACCTGCGGAAGATGGCCGCGCACGGCTTCATCACCGAGGACCCGGGCCACGGCACGGACGGCCGCGAGCGCTGGTGGAAGGTCTCCACCGACCGCGGCTGGTCCTTCCGCAGCGCCGACTTCGCCGACCGCCCGGAAGGCGCCGCCGTCCTCGCCCAGGTCACCCGGCAGCTGCTCGCCACCCGCGCCGAGCGCTACGAGCAGTTCCTCGACCAGCAGGCGGCCTGGCCGCGGGAGTGGACGGACGCCTCCTTCTCCTCGGAGTTCATGCCGCTGCTCACCGCCGCCGAACTCCAGCAGATGGCCGACGAGGTCACCGCGCTGATGCAGCGCTGGGTCGACCGCGGCCAGGCCGCCGAGGCGGCCGGGGAGACCGCGGGCCGCGAGCACGTCGCGGTGCAGATGTACGGCTTCCCCTTCCGCCCCTGAGCCACCCGGGCCCCGGGCCCCCACGACGTCAGGAGACCGGCCATGGCCCAGACCGCGACACCCGGCACGACGCCCGCCGTCGCCGCCCGGCCCGCGTACCGAGACGGCAACGTGCTGCGCTGGCTCACCGCCTACACCGCCTCGATGCTCGGCGACTCGGTCTACTTCGTCGCCCTCGGGTTCGCCGCCGCCAGAGCCGTACCGCCCGCGCAGGTCGGCCTCGTCATGGCGGCGGGCGCGGTGCCGCGGGCGCTGCTCATGCTCGGCGGGGGCGTGCTCGCCGACCGCCTCGGGCCGCGCCGGGTGGTCATCGGCAGCGACGCGGTGCGCTGCGTGCTGATCCTCGCCGCCGCGGCCGGGCTCGCGACGGCCTCGCCCGGACTGTGGCTGCTGGTCGCGCTGGCGCTGGCCTTCGGCGTGGTGGACGCGCTGTTCATGCCCGCCGTCGGCGCGCTGCCGCCGCGGATCACCACCACCGACCAGCTCGTCCGCGTCCAGGGCCTGCGCGCGCTGGCGGTGCGGCTCGGGCAGGTCGCCGGGCCGCCCGCCGGAGGGCTCGCCATGGGCCTGGGCGGCGGGGCCACGGCCTTCCTGGTCGCCGGGCTGCTGTTCGCGGTCTCCGTGCCGCTGCTGCTCGGCACCCGGATCGCCCCCGGCCCGTCCGCCGCCGCCCGCGCGCCCGCGGGCAGGGAGCTGCGCGACGGGCTCGGCTACATCCGGCGGCACCCGCTGGTCGGCCCGCTGGTGCTGTCCGGCGCGCTGTGCGAGCTGGGCCTGGCCGGTCCGATGAACGTCGGCATGGTGCTGCTCGCCGAGCGGCGCGGCTGGGGCGCGAGCGGCTACGGCTGGGTGATCGCCGCGTTCGGCGCCGGCGCCGCCGCCGGGGCGGCCCTGCTGGCCACCCGCGGACGGATACGGCGGGCCGGGGCCGTGCAGATCGTCACCCTGCTGGCGGGGAGCGCGGCGCTCGGCGTCGTCGGGATCGTGCCGTCGCTCGCCGCCGCCGCGGCCACCGCGTGCGTCGCCGGGCTGGTCTGCGGGGTGTGCGGGGGGCTCGCGACCGCGCTCATCCAGTCCGCGACCGAGCCCGGCTACCTCGGCCGCGTCACCTCGGTCATGGGCCTGACCGGTTTCGGCCTGGCCCCGCTGGTCTACCCGCTCTTCGCCGCGGCCTCGGGCGCGCTGGGGCCCTCGCCGGTCTTCCTGGCGAGCGCCCTGCTGGCGGCCGTCGGCGGCGCGTTCACGGCCTTCCTGCCGGCCGTGCGCACCGCCGAACTCCGCTGACCCCGGGGGCCGTCAGACGCCCAGCTCGGCGACCGCGGCCTTGCCCACCGCCTCCGCCTCGCCCTCCGCGGTGACGTCCGCGACGGCCTGCCGCCCGAAGGCGTACATCGTCAGCTCGGCCGGTTCGCCGGTGACGGTCACGACGGGCGAGCCGCGGTGCGCCACCACCGTCTGGCCGTCCGGGCGGCGCAGCACCAGGCCGACGGGGGAGCGGCGGCCGAAGAGGCGGGCGGCGCGCTCCAGCCGCTTCCACAGGGCGTCCGCGAAGACCGGGTCGATCTCCCGCGGGGTCCACTCCGGCAGCGCGCGCCGCACGTCCTCGGTGTGGACGTAGAACTCCACGGTGTTGGACGCCTCGTCCAGCTGCTTGAGGGCGAACGGCGACAGCCGCGGCGGTCCCGTCCTGATGAGCCGGATCAGCTCGGCGTAGGGGCGCTCCGCGTACTCGCGGCGCACCCTTTCGAGCCGGTCCGCGAGCCGCGGTACGACCAGGCCGGCCGCCGCGTCGCCGCGGCGTTCGCGCACGACGACGTGGGCGGCCAGGTCCCGGGTCGTCCAGCTCCCGCAGAGGGTGGGCGCGTCGGGCCCGGACGCCTCCAGGAGGTCGGCGAGGAGCAGACGTTCACGCTGCGCATGGGTCGTCATGGCGCCAGGTTAGAACCCCGGCGCCGCTCCCGCCCGCTCCTCGCGCCCGGGGACGCGTTGTTCACCCGCTCCGCGTCACTTCAGCTTCTTGGTGAGCTTCTTGCCGTTGGTCCCGTCGTTGATGCTGAGCGCGCAGGTGACCGTCTTGCGGCCCTGGATCTCGTACGTCACCAACTGCGGGTAGAGCACGTACTCGTAGTACTCCTTGCCGTCCGCCGGGGCGTGCGCCTTGGCGTCGGCCTTGCACAGGTCGAACGCCTTGTCCTGGATGTCCTGCTCGGAGGCGAAGGTCCCGGACAGCGTCTTGGTGGCGACCGACTGGGCGTCGTGCGGCGTCGTGCAGGACACCACCTGGACCTCGTCGATGGTGTGCGTCATCGACGGGGCGTTGAAGCACTTGCCCGGGTCCACCACGATGTACGCGATGTCCTGGGAGTCCGAGGCCGACGGGTCCGGCTCGTCGGACGAGGTGTCGGTCGGGAAGTCGGTGGGCAGGTCCAGGCTGGGGAAGTCCGTCGGCAGGCTGAACGTCGGTGACGGGATGTCGGTCGGCAGACGCGTCGTGGTCGGCATCGATATCGACGTCGTGTCCTTGGCGCTCGGCTTCTTGTCGCCGTCACCGCCGCTCGCGGAGACCGCGATGCCGATGATCGCGCCGACGACCACGACCGCGCCGACGGCTATCCAGACGTTGCGCTTCTTGTTGTTCGGCGGCGGGGGCGGCGGCGGGAAGCCGCCCGGCCCGTAACCGCCCTGGCCGAAACCGCCGCCCTGCGGAGGGCCGCCGTAGCCGCCGCCCTGCGGGGGGCCGCCGTAACCGCCGTCACCGGGGTAGCCGTAGCCGCCGCCGGGAGGGGCCGGGGGTCCGGGAGGTCCGGGCGGTCCAAAACCGCCGCCCTGCTGCGGATAGCCGTAACCGTCGTTCGGAGGAGGGGGCGGGGGCGGGGGCGGGCCGAAACCCTGAGGCGGGCCAAAGCCGCCGCCCTGGTCGGGGGGCGGCTGCGGGCCGTTGTGCGGAGGCGGTGGTGGAAAACCCATGCACGAAGGATGCCCCATACGGGTGAGGGTCGCGAGTAACAACCCCGCGACAGCTTGGCTACAGTCAATCCGCTTATCCCCTTTGCCGGTTATTGGTATCGGTGTGCGCATTCCCGGCCCGTCCGGGAGCACGGATCCGGCCGCGCCCGGTGTGCCCCGGCCGCCGCGGAGGGACCCGGGCGCGTACCACGGAAGGAGCCGGTCCGGCATCCGGACACGTCATTTCCGCGCACACCCCGACCGGCGGCATCATGGACCCATGTCCCAGCTCGACCCCGCCATCGCCGCCCGCCTCAAGCGCACCGCCGACGGCCTGGTGCCCGCCATCGCCCAGCAGTACGACACCGGTGAGGTGCTGATGCTCGGCTGGATGGACGACGAGGCGCTGCACCGCACCCTCACCACCGGCCGCTGCACGTACTGGAGCCGCAGCCGCGGCGAGTACTGGACCAAGGGTGACACCTCGGGGCACGTGCAGCACGTCAGGTCGGTCGCGCTGGACTGCGACGGCGACACCGTGCTGGTGCGGGTCGACCAGGTCGGCGCCGCCTGCCACACCGGGGACCGCACATGCTTCGACGCGGACGTCCTGCTGCCCGCACCGGGCCAGTAAGGTCTGCGGCCATGGACCTGGACACGTTCCGCAAGCTCGCGGTCGACCGCCGCGTCATCCCGGTCAGCCGCCGCCTCCTCGCGGACGGCGACACCCCGGTCGGGCTCTACCGCAAGCTCGCCGCCGAGCGGGTCGGCACCTTCCTGCTGGAATCCGCCGACACCAGCTCCAACAGCGGCGCCGGCGGCGGCTCCTGGTCCCGCTACAGCTTCGTCGGGGTGCGGTCCGCGGCGACGCTGACCGTACGCGACGGGCAGACGCACTGGCTCGGCACCCCGCCGGTCGGCGTGCCCGTCGACGGCGACCCGCTCCAGGCGCTGCGCGCCACCGTCGAGGCCCTGCACACCCCGCGCGACCTCACCGCCGGCATGCCGCCCTTCACCGGCGGCATGGTCGGCTACCTCGGCTACGACATCGTGCGCCGCCTGGAGCGCATCGGCGACAGCACCCACGACCCGCTGGGCCTGCCCGAGCTGACCATGCTGCTCACCTCCGACCTCGCGGTGCTCGACCACTGGGACGGCACGGTGCTGCTGATCGCCAACGCGATCAACCACAACGACCGGGACACCGGCGTCGACGAGGCCTACGCCGACGCCGTCGCCCGCCTCGACGCGATGCAGGCCGACCTCGGCCGGGCGCTGCCGCAGCCGCCCGCCGAACTGCCCGCCTCCGTCGACTTCCCCGTCAGCTGGGGCTTCGGCGGCCCGGAGTACCAGGGCGCGGTCGTCGAGATCAAGGAGCGCATCCACGCGGGCGAGGCCTTCCAGGTCGTCGTCTCGCAGCGGATGACGACCGACTGCGAGGCGAGCGCCCTCGACGTCTACCGCGTGCTGCGCACCACCAACCCCTCGCCGTACATGTACCTGCTGCGGCTGGAGGGCTTCGACGTCGTCGGCTCCAGCCCCGAGGCACTGGTCAAGGTCGAGGACGGGCAGGCCATGGTGCACCCCATCGCGGGCACCCGGCCGCGCGGCGCCACCCCGCAGGCCGACGCGGCGCTCGCCGAGGAACTGCTCGCCGACCCCAAGGAGCGCGCCGAGCACCTGATGCTCGTCGACCTCGGGCGCAACGACCTGGGGCGGGTGTGCGAGCCGGGCAGCGTCGAGGTCGTCGACTTCATGTCGGTCGAGCGCTACTCGCACGTCATGCACATCGTCTCGACCGTCACCGGCCGGGTCGCCGAGGACCGCACCGCCTTCGACGTGCTCACCGCGTGCTTCCCGGCCGGCACGCTGTCGGGCGCGCCCAAGCCGCGCGCCATGCAGATCATCGAGGAGCTGGAGCCCGTCCGCCGCGGCGTCTACGGCGGCTGCGTCGGCTACCTGGACTTCGCCGGGGACTCCGACACCGCGATCGCCATCCGCACCGCCGTGCTGCGCGACGGCGTCGCGTACGTGCAGGCGGGCGCGGGCGTCGTCGCCGACTCCGACCCGCAGGCGGAGGACACCGAGTGCCGCAACAAGGCGGCGGCGGTACTGCGGGCGGTCGCGATCGCCAACCACATGACGCGGGCGGCGCGTTCCTCGTAGCGGATCGCGTGCAAGCGCCGGACGGATCTCGTGCGGGTGCCGGGGGCGGTGCGGGTCGTCACACCCGCGCCGCCCCCGGCCGTTCCTGCGGCCGGTCAGCCGGTGAAGGCGGCCAGGCCGTTCGGGGTGCCGACGCCGGTCGGGCCGTCGTAGCCGGCCGCGCCCGTGCACAGGTAGGAGCCCGCGCACTCACCGTTCGTGCCGCTCTGCACGTCGTTGAGCGCGTCGCCGTGCGCGTACGGGAAGGACGCCGGGTAGGAGCCCTCGGACGGCGGCCCGGCCAGCGCGTACGCCGACGCGATGAGCGGGGCCGCGGCGCTGGTGCCGCCGAAGACCTCCCAGCCGGTGTCGTTGCCGTAGGTGTCGTAGACCGCGACACCGGTCGCCGGGTCGGACACCGCGGAGACGTCGGCCACGGTACGGCCGGCGCACTCGGTGTCCTGCTGCCACGCCGGCTTCGGGTCGTACGCCGAGCAGCCCGAGCCCGCGCCGCCCCAGACCGACTCCGTCCAGCCGCGCGCGCTGTCGTCGGGCCGCAGCGAGCTGCCGCCCACCGCCGTCACGTACGGCGAGGCCGCCGGGTACAGCACGCCGTACCCGCCGTCCCCGGAGCTGGCCGTGATGGCGACGCCCGGGTGGTCGAAGTAGTCGCTGTCGTACGTCGTGTCCGCGGCCGACTCGGCGCCGCCGTAGCTGTTGGAGACGTACCGGGCGCCCAGCGCGACCGCGGTGTCGACGGCCTCGCCCAGATCGGTCAGGAACGAGGTGTCCGCCTCGACCAGCAGGATGTGGCAGGCCGGGCAGATCGCGCTGACCATGTCGAGGTCGAGCGATATCTCCTCGGCCCAGCCGGTGTTGGGCACCGGCACGGTGGCGCCGCCGCGCTGGTCGACCTTGCGGAAGCAGCCGTTGTCGGTGGTGCAGGGCGGCAGGCCGTACTGGGCGCGGTACGTGGCCAGGTCCGCCTCCGCGTTGGGGTTGTCGTAGGCGTCCACGATCGCGACGGTGGCGCCCTCGCCGCCGGTGTCGGGCAGCGCGTACGCCGCACGCAGCTCGGACGGTCCGTAACCCGACGGGATGGCCGCCGGGTGCGCGGAACGCGCCGCGGGCGCGAGGGTGTCGCTGCCGCTGGTGACCCGCAGCGCCTTGCAGGCCATCGCGTCCGGGGCGGTGGCGACCGCGCAGGAGCGCGCGGTGGTCAGCCGATGGGCCGGGGCGGCGTCCTGCGCGGCCCCCGCGGGCTGCGCGAGGCCCACCAGCCCGGCCGCGGCGAGACCTGCCGCCGCGACCAGGGCCGGCCAGGTATGGCGGGTGTGCGTACGGATGTGGGGGGTGTCGTGCACGTGCGTCCTCCTGTGGGGGAGTCGGTGGTGCGTGAGTGGAGAGGCCCCTGCGATATGTGGGGTGCGGGGGACTGGCCGAGAACGTAGGGTGACGGGCGCACGCCAACAAGGGCGCGAAGCGGACGAAAGCGGAAGGTCCGTCGCCGTTTTACCTTTTAATGGGCGGGGGTTGGCGCATTCTTGACCCGATCATGACGGGCCGGGGGGTGTGCCGGAGATGTGCCACGTTTCGTCCCCGCACCGCCGCCCCGGGCCCCCGGTCGCCGGTTCCGCCCGGCGGCAGGGGATAGTGGGGGAGTGACCTCCGTCCCGCGCCAGTCCGCCCCCGCCGCAGAAGCCGCCGCCGACGCCCCCGATCCCGCGTCCGACGCCGGGCCCGCGCCCGACGCCGCCGTGACCGTCTCCGCGCGCGACGACGCCAGGGCCGCGCGGCGCGCCGGACTGCGCACCCTCGCCGTCGCCCTGCCCGCCGGGGCGCTCGGGGCGAGCCTGGTCCTGGTCGCCGCGGGCAAGACCTGGTCGCGCGGCTACGCCGCCTTCGGCGAGACCAACCTCCCCGTGCACGCCAGCGGCACCGACACCACCGCGCTCCCCGGCGCCCTCGCCCTCGTCGGACTCGCCTCGCTCGTCGCCGTCTTCGCCGTCCGCCGCGCCGGACGCCACGTCGTCTCCGCGCTGCTCGCGCTCAGCGGCCTCGGCACCGTCGCCGCCGCGCTCGCCCGGCGCGGCAGCCACGCCGCCGTGAACGAGGCCGCCGCCTCCACCGCCGGCCTCGCACACGACACCGCCCGGCACGTCACCACCACCGGCTGGCCCTTCGTCTCCGTCGCCGGCGGCCTGCTGCTGCTCGTCGCCGGACTGCTGGCCCTGCGCCACGGACCCTCCTGGCCCGCGATGTCCAGCCGCTACGACCGCACCGACACCGCCCGCCCGGCCCGCCCCCGGGGCCCCGCCGCCCGCCGCCCCGCACCGCCCGTCGATCCCGACCGGGCGGAGGACCTCTGGAAGGCCCTGGACCGCGGCGAGGACCCCACCGGCCCCGCCGCCTGAGACCGGTACCACACCCCGGCGCGCCCACCCCGCTGCACGTTCCGCACCCGATACGCGCAACAATGGGAGCGGAGCAGGAGGCGAAGGTCGCCCCCGAGTGTGAGCATCAGGGAGTTCTTCATGGCGGCCCACTACGACCACGGACACACCCCGGCCGCCTGGACCGGCGTGATCATCTCCTTCATCGGCTTCTGCGCCGCCGGCGTCTTCATCGTCGCCGCGGACCCGATCCCGTTCTGGATCAGCATCGGCGTGACCGTGCTCGGCCCGGTGGTCGGCGGTGTCATGAAGACCATGGGCATGGGCCGCAAGTTCGACGTCACGGTGCCGGCGACGAGTGAGCGCGGTGAGCGCGGTGAGCGCGAGCAGGCCGCCGCTCACGCCTGACCTTCCCTCGGGGCTTTTGCCCCGTACCCCTCCGGCGCAGCCGTTCCCCTCGCGGGGTGCGTGCTGCGCCGCCGCGTTTCCGCTGCCGCGGGGCACTCGTTTTTGGGGTGCGGCTGCGCCGCGGGGCCCTCGTTTGTTCTTTTAGGGGCGCGGGGAACTGCGCGACCAGCCCCCACCGGGGCGCGGGTCGTCACCGACCCAAAGGGTCTCTTCGGTCCGATCCGGACCACCGGCCGGTGGTGGGTTGCTCGCGCAGTTCCCCGCGCCCCCAAAAACGGGTGCCCCGCGGCGGAGTCGCGCCCTCACTCGTATGGGGGCTTTCGGGGTGCGGGCCCGAGGAGCGTGAGGGGAGGATCGGCGGCGTGACCCACGCCGCAGCCGCACCCCCCACCCGCCTGCGCGGCAAAATCACCGTACCGCTGGGAGTGCTCGGCACGGTCCTCGCCGGGTTCGGGTACGTCGCCGCCGTCGATCCGAACCAGTCGGGGCACTACCCGGTGTGCCCGCTGCTGCACTACACGGGCCTGTACTGCCCCGGCTGCGGCGGCCTGCGCGGCGCGTACGCGCTCGCCCACGGGCACCTCGGCACGGCGCTGGGCTGCAACGCCGCCGCCGTCGCCGGATACGCCGTCTTCGCCGTCGTCTGGACGCTGTGGTTCCTGCGCACGCTGCGCGGCCGGCGCTTCGACCCGGCCCTGCCGCCCGCCGCGCTGTACGCCCTGTGCGGACTGCTGCTGGCCTTCACCGTGGTGAGGAATCTGCCCTTCGGTGCCGCGCTCGCGCCCTGAGCCGTACCGATGGTCTCCATGGCCGGGGCAAGATTGTCCAGGTGGTGGGACCGCGGATCACCGGATGCGGGCTGCCGGGCGCCTGCCCGATACCATCGTCTGAGCCGGTGGTCACCGCCACTGGCCTGATCATTTCGCTGTACGGCCGGCCGAAAGGGAGCTGTCGCGTGAGTGTGCTCGACGAGATCATCGACGGAGTCCGTGCCGACCTTGCCGAGCGGCAGGCTCGCGTGTCCCTCGACGAGCTCAAGGAGCGCGCCGCCAAGGCCCGTGACGCGAAGGACGGCGTCGCGGCGCTCCGCGGCGACGCCGTGAAGGTCATCTGCGAGGTCAAGCGGTCCAGCCCGTCCAAGGGCGCGCTCGCCGCCATCGCCGACCCCGCGGGTCTCGCCGCCGACTACGAGGCGGGCGGCGCGGCGGTCATCAGCGTCCTCACCGAGCAGCGCCGCTTCGGCGGTTCCCTCGCCGACCTGGAGGCGGTCCGCGCCAAGGTCGACATCCCCGTCCTGCGCAAGGACTTCATCGTCACCGCCTACCAGCTGTGGGAGGCCCGCGCCTACGGGGCGGACCTCGCGCTGCTCATCGTGTCGGCCCTCGACCAGCCCGCGCTCGTCTCGCTCATCGAGCGGGCGGAGTCGATCGGCCTCACCCCGATCGTCGAGGTGCACGACGAGGAGGAGGTCGCGCGGGCGGTGGACGCGGGGGCGCGGGTCATCGGTGTGAACGCGCGCGACCTCAAGACGCTCCAGGTCGACCGCGGGAACTTCGCGCGCGTCGCGCCGGAGATCCCGGACCACATCGTGAAGATCGCGGAGTCCGGGGTGCGCGGGCCGCACGATCTGATCGCCTACGCGAACGACGGGGCGGACGCGGTGCTCGTGGGGGAGTCCCTCGTCACCGGCCGCGATCCCCGGACGGCGGTCGCGGATCTCGTCGCCGCCGGCGCGCACCCGGCCCTGCGGCCTGGCCGGGACTGACCTCACCGCGGTTCCCCGCGCTCCTGAAACGCGCGCCCGGCGCAGCCGCATCGCACGGTAAGGTACGGGGCATGTCATTGGACGTACGGCTGGCACGCGGATGCCGCCCCCGAGGGTGCCGGGCGCCGGCGCGCCGGGTGCTGGGGCGGCGCGTGCGGTACGTCATCGGGTGTGAGCCCGGCCAGGTGAACGGCAGGCGATGGCGCCGCGGCTCAGCCGCAGCAGCCGCATAGGCAGCCGCACAAGCGGCCAAGCAGCCTCCGCCGTACGCGTACGGCTCCTTCACCGCGCCCGGCGCGCGGGGCACTCAGCCCGCGCGCGGCGCGTACGTACACCTGACCAGGGGACACCCATGCCAGCAGAGCAGGACTTCTTCCTCCCCGACCCGGAGGGTCGAACCCCCAGCGCCGAGGGCTACTTCGGCGCGTTCGGCGGCAAGTTCATCCCGGAGGCGCTGGTCGCCGCCGTGGACGAGGTCGCCGCCGAGTACGAGAAGGCGAAGGCGGATCCCGCCTTCGCCGCCGAGCTGAACGACCTCCAGGCCAACTACACCGGCCGGCCGAGCGCGCTCACCGAGGTACCGCGGTTCGGCGCTGAGGCGGGCGGCGCGCGGGTCTTCCTCAAGCGCGAGGACCTGAACCACACCGGCTCGCACAAGATCAACAACGTGCTGGGCCAGGCCCTGCTCACCAAGCGGATGGGCAAGACCCGGGTCATCGCCGAGACCGGCGCGGGCCAGCACGGTGTGGCCACGGCCACCGCGTGCGCGCTCTTCGGCCTGGAGTGCACGATCTACATGGGCGAGGTCGACACCAAGCGGCAGGCCCTGAACGTGGCGCGGATGCGCATGCTCGGCGCCGAGGTGGTCTCCGTCACCTCGGGCAGCCGCACGCTCAAGGACGCCATCAACGAGGCCTTCCGGGACTGGGTCGCCAACGTCGACCGCACCCACTACCTGTTCGGTACGGTCGCCGGCCCGCACCCCTTCCCGGCGCTGGTGCGCGACTTCCACCGGGTGATCGGCGTCGAGGCGCGCCGCCAGCTGCTGGAGCGCGCCGGGCGGCTGCCCGACGCGGCGGTGGCCTGTGTCGGCGGCGGCTCCAACGCGATGGGCCTGTTCCACGCCTTCCTGCCCGACGCGGGCGTGCGGCTGGTGGGCTGCGAGCCGGCCGGCCGCGGTGTGGCGACCGGCGAGCACGCGGCGACGCTGACCGCGGGCGAGCCCGGCATCCTGCACGGCTCCCGCTCGTACGTGCTCCAGGACGACGAGGGCCAGATCACCGAGCCGTACTCGATCTCCGCGGGTCTCGACTACCCGGGCGTCGGCCCCGAGCACGCCTACCTCAAGGACACCGGGCGCGCCGAATACCGCGCGGTGACGGACGACGCGGCCATGCGGGCGCTGCGGCTGCTGTCGCGCACCGAGGGCATCATCCCGGCGATCGAGAGCGCGCACGCGCTGGCCGGCGCGCTGGAGCTGGGCCGCGAGCTGGGCCCCGAGGCCCTGCTGCTGGTCAACCTCTCCGGGCGCGGCGACAAGGACATGGACACGGCGGCCCGCTACTTCGGGCTGTACGACACCGAGAGCGCTGAGGGGGCGGCCAAGTGAGCGGCACGATCGAACTGCTGGACAGCACGCTCGCGGCGGCGAAGGCCGAGAACCGCGCCGCGCTGATCGCGTACTTCCCCGCGGGCTTCCCGACCGTCGACGGCGGCATCGAGGCGATCAAGGCGGCCTGCGACGGCGGCGCCGACGTCATCGAGGTCGGGCTGCCGCACAGCGACCCGGTGCTGGACGGCCCGGTCATCCAGACGGCCGACGACATCGCGCTGCGCGGCGGCGTCCGCATCGCCGACGTGCTGCGCACGGTGCGCGAGGCGCACGCGGCGACCGGCAAGCCGGTGCTGGTCATGACGTACTGGAATCCGATCGACCGCTACGGCGCCGAGCGCTTCGCCGCGGACCTCGCCGAGGCGGGCGGCGCCGGGTGCATCCTGCCCGACCTCCCGGTCGAGGAGTCCGTGGCGTGGCGGAAGGCGGCCGCCGAGCACGGTCTCGGGACGGTCTTCGTCGTCGCGCCCTCCAGCCGCGACGAGCGGCTGGCGCGTATCACCGAGGCGGGCTCCGGCTTCGTCTACGCGGCCTCGCTCATGGGCGTGACCGGCACCCGCGCGAGCGTCGGCGAGCAGGCGGCCGACCTGGTGCGGCGCACCCGCGCCACGACCGGCCTGCCGGTGTGCGTCGGCCTCGGGGTGTCGAACGCCGCGCAGGCCGCCGAGGTCGCGGGCTTCGCCGACGGCGTCATCGTCGGCACGGCCTTCGTCCAGCGCGTGCTGGACGCCGGTGACGACCTGGCCGCGGGGCTCGCCGCGGTCCGCGCGCTGGCCGCCGAGCTGGCCGAGGGCGTACGCAAGCGGGCCTGACGATCACCCGGGGGAGCGGTTTTCGTCACTCCCGCGGGCGAAAAACGGCGGGGGGAGGCGCTGGGCGCCGCCCCCCGCCGTTGCGCTGGGCGTGAGTGAACGCAATCGAGACGGAAAACACAGCGCCCGCGAGGCCCTGCGCGAGCAGCGTGCCCGGGAGCAGGCCCGGCAGCGGCGCAAGCGGACCCTGATCGCCGTGGTCGTGGTGGCGGCCGTACTGGGTGTCGGTGCGGTGATCGGGGTCGTGGCGACCAACCACGGCTCGGGCAGCGGCGCCCTCCCCGGCACCCCCGCCGCCGCGCCGAGCGGCGCCACGGGTGACAACAGCCTGGTGATCCCGGTCGGCGCCGCAGACGCGCCCTCGGTGCTCACCATCTACGAGGACTTCCGCTGCCCGGCCTGCGACGCCTTCGAGAAGCAGTTCACGCCCACCATCCACTCGCTGGAGGACAGCGGGCAGATGCGCACCGAATACCACCTGGTCACGCTCATCGACGGCAATCTCGGCGGCAAGGGCTCGCTCAACGCCGCGAACGCCGCCGCCTGCGCCCAGGACGCCGGGAAGTTCCGCGCCTACCACGACGTCCTCTACGACAACCAGCCCGACGAGCAGGACGACGCCTTCGGCGACAAGGACAACCTGCTCACGCTCGCCGAGAAGGTGCCGGGGCTGAAGACGGCCGCCTTCACGTCCTGTGTGAACGACGGCACACACGACAACTGGGTGCGCAAATCCAATGACGCCTTCGGGAAATCCGGATTCAACGCCACCCCGACCGTGCTGCTGAACGGCAAGAGCGTCTACGGCAGCGGCCCGGCGCTGACCCCGGACAGCCTCAAGCAGAAGGTCGCGGACGCCAACAAGGGCAAGCCCGCCGGTACGGCAACGGCGGCGCCCACGGCGAGCGCCAGCCCGTCCCCGTGAGACCTCCGCGGCTCCGCTGACCTGCCCCGGCGGTCACGCGGAGCCGCCGGGGCACGACACTGCGCGCCCGGCCGTTATCCAGACGTAGCCGGGCGGGCTGCCGAGTTCGCGTCCGGCACGGTAGCGTCGGACATTGCCATGGAACTCGCATTCATCCCCAGCCCCTCGCACGGCGTCGTCCACCTTGGACCGGTCCCGCTGCGCGGCTACGCGTTCTGCATCATCATCGGCGTCTTCATCGCCGTCTGGTACGGCAACAAGCGCTGGATCGACCGCGGCGGCAAGGTCGGCACGGTCGCCGACATCGCCGTGTGGGCGGTGCCCTTCGGCCTCGTCGGCGGCCGGCTCTACCACGTGATCACCGATTACGAGCTGTACTTCACCGACGGCAAGGACTGGGTCGACGCCTTCAAGGTGTGGCAGGGCGGCCTCGGCATCTGGGGCGCCATCGCCATGGGCGCGCTGGGCGCCTGGATCGGCTGCCGCCGCCGGGGCATCGCGCTGCCGGCGTACGCCGACGCCATCGCGCCGGGCATCGCCTTCGCGCAGGCCGCCGGGCGCTGGGGGAACTGGTTCAACCAGGAGCTGTACGGCAAGCCCACCACGCTGCCGTGGGGCCTGAAGATCGACGCGGCGCACCGTCCGGACGTCACGCCGGACCTGGCCACGTACCACCCGACCTTCCTGTACGAGTCGCTGTGGTGCGTCGGTGTCGCGCTCCTGGTGATCTGGGCCGACCGCCGCTTCAAGCTCGGACACGGCCGCGCCTTCGCGCTCTACGTGGCCGCGTACACGGTGGGCCGGTTCTGGACCGAGCACATGCGCGTCGACTACGCGCACCGCATCCTGGGCATGCGTCTCAACGACTGGACGGCGATCGTCCTCTTCGTCGCGGCGGTGGCGTACCTGGTGCTGTCGAACAAGCTGCGTCCCGGGCGCGAGGCGGTCGTGGAGCCCGGCGCGGTGGAAGCGGCGGAGGTCACGGAGGGCGCGAAGGACGGCGCCGAGTCCGTCGGGGCCGCCGACGCGGACGCCGAGGACGCTCCCGCGGCCGGGACCGGCGCTGGGTCAGAGGCCGCCGATTCCGCCTCCGAGCAGCCGGAAGAGGATGCGGCGGAGCCCGCGGGCAAGCCCGTCGCGGGCTAGTTTTCGCAGGTCAGGGCAGCCTTTCCTTGCTGGCGGGAGGCTGCCCTCGCCTTGTACGGTCGAACCTGTTTCCGGATTCCGCGGTCCTGCGACCGCACGGGGGAGGGGTGGACCGTATGACCAGCGCAGCCGTCGAGGGCGTCACCGGCACCCCGTCCGCGCCCTACCACGTACCCCACCACAAGCACCGGGACGTGTCCGGCGGATGGCTGCGGCCCGCGGTCTTCGGGGCGATGGACGGCCTGGTGTCGAACTTCGCGCTCATGACCGGTGTGGCCGGCGGTGACGTCAGCTCCCGCACCATCGTCGTGACGGGCCTGGCCGGGCTCGCGGCCGGTGCCTTCTCCATGGCCGCCGGTGAGTACACCTCGGTCGCCTCCCAGCGTGAGCTGGTCGAGGCCGAGCTGGCCGTCGAGCGGATCGAGCTGGACCGGCACCCCGAGGACGAGCTGCGCGAGCTGGCCGAGATCTACGTGGCGCGGGGTGTGGAGCCGGAGCTGGCGTACGAGGTGGCCCGGCAGCTGTCGAAGGACCCGGAGCAGGCGCTGGAGATCCACGCCCGCGAGGAGCTGGGCGTGGACCCGGGCGACCTGCCGTCACCGCTGGTGGCCGCGTCGTCGTCCTTCGTGTCCTTCGCGCTGGGCGCGCTGCTGCCCGTGCTGCCCTATCTGCTGGGCGCGGAGTCGCTGTGGCTCGCGGTGCTGCTGGCGCTCGCCGGGCTCTTCGGCTGCGGTGCGGCCGTGGCGCGCGTCACGGCCCGGTCGTGGTGGTACAGCGGTCTGCGGCAGCTGGTCTTGGGTGCGGCCGCCGGTGGAGTTACCTTCGTACTCGGAAGCCTGATCGGCACCGCCGTCGGCTGACCGAATTCCGTCCGCGGGCACATCTGTACAAGTCTTGTGTTTCGTGGCCGTTTCAGTCAGCGCCGCACGGGGCATCACTCGGTAACCCAACCGGCAGAGCAGCCAGGGCACCCCTCGGCGACGTCGGTCACCCCCGCGGAACGAGGACGGCCCGAAATGGCCGTTCCATCCCTTCGGTATGTCCATATGATGAAACCGAGTATCCGGTTCTCGAACACTCGGCCATCATGTAACCTGCACGAAATCGCAGAGGGCCAACGTCGTCCCTGTTGCGCATGCCTGGAGACAGGCGATGCTTTCAAGCCAATGACGACGACGGGAGAGCCATGCGTTCGCGTTCCGCGTTCATGGACGGGCACCCCGCCCCGCAGGGGATGTACGACCCCCGCAACGAGCACGACGCCTGCGGTGTCGGCTTTGTGGCCACCCTCACCGGCGAGGCCAGCCATGCCCTCGTGGAGCAGGCGCTCACCGTCCTGCGCAATCTGGAGCACCGCGGAGCCACCGGCGCCGAGCCCGACACGGGTGACGGCGCGGGCATCCTGCTCCAGGTCCCTGACGCGTTCCTGCGTGACGCCGCCGGCTTCGACCTGCCCGCCGCCGGGCACTACGCGGTCGGCCTGGCCTTCCTCCCCGTCGAGCTGGACGACCGCGCCAAGGCCGTCGACGCCATCGAGCGCATCGCCGCCGAGGAGGGCCTGACCGTCCTCGGCTGGCGCGAGGTCCCGGTCGCCCCGGACATGCTGGGCTCCAGCGCGCGCGCCACCATGCCGTTCTTCTCCCAGCTCTTCGTCGCCGACGCCGACGGCGCCGCGAAGTCCGGCATCGAGCTGGACCGGCCCGCCTTCGTCCTGCGCAAGCGCGCCGAGCGCGAGGCCGAGGTCTACTTCCCGTCGCTGTCCGCGCGCACCCTCGTCTACAAGGGCATGCTCACCACCGGGCAGCTGGAGCCGTTCTTCCCGGACCTGTCCGACCGGCGCACCGCCACCGCCATCGCTCTCGTCCACTCGCGCTTCTCGACGAACACCTTCCCGAGCTGGCCGCTCGCACACCCGTACCGTTTCGTGGCGCACAACGGCGAGATCAACACCGTCAAGGGCAACCGCAACTGGATGCGCGCCCGTGAGTCGCAGCTGGCCAGCGAGCTGTTCACCGGTGACCTGGAGCGGATCTACCCGATCTGCACGCCCGGCGCCTCCGACACCGCGTCCTTCGACGAGGTCCTGGAGCTGCTGCACCTCGGCGGCCGCTCGCTGCCGCACAGCGTGCTCATGATGATCCCCGAGGCGTGGGAGAACCACGAGTCGATGGACCCCGCCCGGCGGGCGTTCTACCAGTACCACTCCACTCTGATGGAGCCCTGGGACGGCCCGGCGTGCGTCGCCTTCTCCGACGGCTCGGTCGTCGGCGCGGTCCTGGACCGCAACGGTCTGCGCCCCGGCCGCTACTGGGTCACCGACGACGGCCTGGTCGTGCTCGCCTCCGAGTCCGGTGTGCTGGACATCGAGCCCTCCCGCATCGTGCGCAAGGGCCGGCTCCAGCCGGGCCGGATGTTCCTGGTCGACACGGTCACGCACCGTATCGTCGAGGACGACGAGATCAAGGCCGAGATGGCCGCGCAGAACCCGTACGCCGACTGGCTGGACGCCGGCCTCATCGACCTGGCCGACCTGCCCGAGCGCGAGCACATCGTGCACACCCACGCCTCGGTCACCCGCCGCCAGCAGACCTTCGGCTACACCGAGGAGGAGCTGCGCGTCCTGCTCGCGCCCATGGCGCGCACCGGCGCCGAGCCGATCGGCTCGATGGGCACCGACACGCCGATCGCGGCGCTGTCCGACCGGCCGCGGCTGCTCTTCGACTACTTCACCCAGCTCTTCGCGCAGGTCACCAACCCGCCGCTGGACGCGATCCGCGAAGAGCTGGTCACCTCGCTGATCTCCACGATCGGCCCGTCCGGCAACCTGCTGGAGCCCAGCCCGGCGTCCTGTCGCAACATCACGCTGCCCTTCCCGGTCATCGACAACGACGAGCTGGCCAAGCTCATCCACGTCAACGCCGACGGCGACATGCCCGGCATGAAGGCCGCCACGCTCTCCGGCCTCTACCGGGTCACCGGCGGCGGCGAGGCGCTGGCCGCCCGGCTCGCCGAGATCTGCGCCGAGGCCGACGCCGCGATCGAGGACGGCGCCCGGCTGATCGTGCTGTCCGACCGGCACTCCGACGCCGAGCACGCCCCGATCCCGTCGCTGCTGCTCACCTCCGCGGTGCACCACCACCTGATCCGCACCAAGCAGCGCACCCAGGTCGGCGTGCTGGTCGAGGCCGGCGACGTCCGCGAGGTCCACCACGTCGCGCTGCTCATCGGCTACGGCGCCGCGGCCGTCAACCCGTACCTGGCCATGGAGTCCGTCGAGGACCTGGTCGCCGCGGGCACCTTCCTCAGCGGCATCGAGCCCGAGGCCGCGATGCGCAACCTCATCAAGGCGCTCGGCAAGGGCGTCCTGAAGGTCATGTCCAAGATGGGCATCTCCACCGTGGCCTCCTACCGTGGCGCCCAGGTCTTCGAGGCCGTCGGCCTGGACCGCGACTTCGTGGACACCTACTTCCACCTCACCGACACCAAGATCGGCGGCGCGGGCATCGACGTCGTCGCCGCCGAGGTCGCCGCCCGGCACGCCAAGGCCTACCCGCTCTCCGGCATCCAGGCCGCGCACCGCCGGCTGGAGATCGGCGGCGAGTACCAGTGGCGCCGCGAGGGAGAGCCGCACCTGTTCGACCCCGAGACGGTCTTCCGCCTCCAGCACGCCACCCGCACCCGGCGCTACGACATCTTCAAGCAGTACACCGGCCGGGTGAACGAGCAGTCCGAGCGCCTCATGACGCTGCGCGGCCTGTTCGGCCTGTCCTCCGACCGGCAGCCGGTGCCGTTGGACGAGGTCGAGCCGGTCTCCGAGATCGTCAGGCGCTTCTCCACCGGCGCCATGTCGTACGGCTCGATCTCCCGCGAGGCGCACGAGACGCTCGCCATCGCGATGAACCAGCTCGGCGGCAAGTCCAACACCGGCGAGGGCGGCGAGGACCCGGACCGGCTGTACGACCCGGCCCGGCGCAGCGCCATCAAGCAGGTCGCCTCCGGCCGCTTCGGCGTCACCTCGGAGTACCTGGTCAACGCTGACGACATCCAGATCAAGATGGCCCAGGGCGCCAAGCCCGGCGAGGGCGGCCAGCTGCCCGGCCACAAGGTCTACCCGTGGGTCGCCACCACCCGGCACTCCACCCCGGGCGTCGGCCTGATCTCCCCGCCGCCGCACCACGACATCTACTCCATCGAGGACCTCGCCCAGCTCATCCACGACCTGAAGAACGCCAACCCGAAGGCGCGCGTTCACGTCAAGCTGGTCTCCGAGGTCGGCGTCGGCACGGTCGCCGCGGGCGTCAGCAAGGCGCACGCCGACGTGGTGCTGATCTCCGGCCACGACGGCGGCACCGGCGCCTCGCCGCTCACCTCGCTCAAGCACGCGGGCGGCCCCTGGGAGCTGGGCCTGGCCGAGACGCAGCAGACGCTGCTGCTCAACGGGCTGCGCGACCGCATCGTGGTGCAGACCGACGGCCAGCTCAAGACCGGCCGTGACGTCGTCATCGCCGCGCTGCTCGGCGCCGAGGAGTTCGGCTTCGCGACCGCGCCGCTGGTCGTCTCCGGCTGCGTCATGATGCGGGTGTGCCACCTGGACACCTGCCCGGTCGGCGTCGCCACCCAGAACCCGGTGCTGCGCGACCGCTTCTCCGGCAAGCCGGAGTTCGTGGTGAACTTCTTCGAGTTCATCGCCGAGGAGGTCCGCGAGCTGCTCGCCGAGCTGGGCTTCCGCAGCATCGAGGAGGCCGTCGGCCACGCCGAGGTCATCGACGCCGGCCGCGCGGTGGACCACTGGAAGGCCCAGGGCCTGGACCTCGCCCCGCTGCTGCACGTGCCCGAGCTGCCCGAGGGCGCCGTCCGGCACCGCATCACCGAGCAGGACCACGGCCTGGCCAAGGCGCTCGACAACGAGCTGATCAAGCTCGCCGCCGACGCCCTGGACAGCGGCGCCCCGGTCCGTGCGCAGGTCGCCATCCGCAACGTCAACCGCACGGTCGGCACCATGCTCGGCCATGAGGTGACGAAGAAGTACGGCGGCGCGGGCCTGCCCGAGGGCACCATCGACATCACCTTCACCGGCTCCGCGGGCCAGTCCTTCGGCGCGTTCCTGCCCAAGGGCATCACCCTGCGGCTGGAGGGCGACGCCAACGACTACGTCGGCAAGGGCCTGTCCGGCGGCCGGGTCGTCGTCCGCCCGGACCGCGGCGCCGACCACCTCGCCGAGTACAGCACCATCGCGGGCAACACCATCGCCTACGGCGCTACCGGCGGCGAGCTGTTCCTGCGCGGCCGCACCGGCGAGCGGTTCTGCGTCCGCAACTCCGGCGCCACCGTCGTCTCCGAGGGCGTGGGCGACCACGGCTGCGAGTACATGACCGGCGGCCGGGCCGTCGTCCTCGGCCCGACCGGGCGGAACTTCGCGGCCGGCATGTCCGGCGGTATCGCCTACGTCCTGGACCTGGACCCGGCGGCCGTCAACCGCGGCATGGTCGAGGTCGAGGCGCTGGACGCCGACGACATCACGTGGCTGCACGACGTGGTGCGCCGTCACGCAGAGGAGACCGGCTCCACGGTCGCCGAGCGGCTGCTCGCCGACTGGGGCGGTGCCCTCACCCGCTTCGGCAAGGTCATGCCGAGGGACTACAAGGCAGTGCTCGCCGCCAAGAACGCCGCCGAGCAGGCCGGACTCTCCGAGTCCGAGACCACCGCGAAGATGATGGAGGCGGCAAATGGCTGACCCCAAGGGCTTCCTCACCACCGGCCGCGAGGGCGCGCCCACCCGCCCGGTCGAGGAGCGCAAGCAGGACTGGAACGAGGTCTACGTTCCCGGCGGGCTGCTGCCGATCATCACCAAGCAGGCCGGCCGCTGCATGGACTGCGGCATCCCGTTCTGCCACAACGGCTGTCCGCTCGGGAACCTGATCCCGGAGTGGAACGACTACGCCTACCGCGAGGACTGGCAGGCCGCCTCCGAGCGGCTGCACGCCACCAACAACTTCCCGGAGTTCACCGGGCGGCTGTGCCCGGCGCCCTGCGAGTCCGCGTGCGTACTCGGCATCAACCAGCCGGCCGTCACCATCAAGAACGTCGAAGTCACCATCATCGACAAGGCCTGGGACGCCGGTGACGTCACCCCGCAGCCGCCCGAGCGGCTGTCCGGCAAGACCGTCGCCGTCATCGGCTCGGGCCCCGCGGGCCTGGCCGCCGCCCAGCAGCTCACCCGCGCCGGGCACACCGTCGCGGTGTACGAGCGGGCCGACCGCATCGGCGGGCTGCTGCGCTACGGCATCCCCGAGTTCAAGATGGAGAAGCGGCACATCAACCGCCGCATCGAGCAGATGCGCGCGGAGGGCACCAAGTTCCGCACCGGTGTGCAGATCGGCACCGACCTGGACGCCGCGAAGCTCGCCAAGCGCTACGACGCGGTCGTCATCGCGGCCGGCGCGACCGTCTCCCGCGACCTGCCCGCCGAGGGCCGTGAGCTGAACGGCGTGCACTACGCCATGGAGTACCTGCCGCTGGCCAACAAGGTGCAGGAGGGCGACTTCGTGACGTCCCCCATCACCGCCGAGGGCAAGCACGTCGTGGTCATCGGCGGCGGCGACACCGGCGCGGACTGCGTGGGCACCGCCCACCGCCAGGGCGCGCTGTCGGTCACCCAGCTGGAGATCATGCCGCGCCCCTCCGACGACCGCCCCGCCGGCCAGCCCTGGCCGACGATGCCGGCCGTCTACAAGGTCACCTCCGCGCACGAGGAGGGCGGCGAGCGTGTCTACGCCGTCAACACGGTGAAGTTCACCGGCGACGAGGAGGGCAACGTCCGCGAGCTGCACCTGGTCGAGGTCGTCTTCCAGGACGGGAAGTTCGTCCCCCAGGAGGGCACCGAGCGGGTCGTCCCGGCCGACCTGGTCACCCTCGCGATGGGCTTCACCGGCACCGACCAGTCCAACGGCCTGGTCGACCAGCTGGGCCTGGCGCTGGACGCCCGCGGCAACATCGCCCGCGACGCGAACTACGCGACCAACGTCGACGGTGTCTTCGTCGCCGGCGACGCGGGCCGCGGCCAGTCCCTCATCGTGTGGGCCATCGCCGAGGGCCGCTCCGCGGCGAAGGCGGTCGACTCCTACCTGACCGGCCTGCCCTCCGCGCTCCCGGCCCCGATCCGCCCCACGGACCGGCCGCTGACCGTCTGACGGTCCCCTGTGTGTCCCGCACAACGACGTGCGGTGCAGTAACACCACAGCGTCCACCCCTCCCCGACCACGGAGGTGGGCGCTGTGTGTTGTTTCCGGGACCGTTGCCGTCTCCCGGCGGACGGGGGTGCCGGCGACGCCACGGCGCTACAGTGGTACTGCCTGTAACCGGGAGTGGAGGCAGCGATGGCGGATCCGCCGGACGACCCGAGGCTGTGGGAACGGCGGATCCAGCAGCGTCTCGCCCGCGGCGAGGCCGCCGCGCTGGGCGAACTCTACGACCGGCACGCGCGGTTGGTGCACGGTCTCGCCGTCCGCCTGCTCGGCGAGGAGAAGGCGGCCCAGGAGGTCGTCGTCGAGGTCTTCCGCGACGTCTGGGAGGATCCGGCGCAGTTCGAGCCGCAGCGCGAGCGGCTGCCGAAGTGGCTCGCCGCGCGGACCTACCAGCGCGCCGCCGCCCGCGCCGCCAGGGACTCCCGGCCCGCGGACGACGCCGACCGGGCCGCCGGGCCCGCGGGGACCACCCCCGCCGGACTCTTCGCGGCCGCCGCCGTGGCGCGCTCGCTGCCCGAACCGGTGCGGTCGGCGCTCCAGCAGGCCCTGGTGCGCGACGTGAACTACCGTCAGCTGGCCGCGGAGCTGGGCATCAGCGGCGAGGAGGCACTGCGCCGCCTGCGCGCGGGCCTGCAGGTCGTGGCGGCCCGGACGGGCGCGGCGGGGAAGGGCGGGCGATGAGCGACAGGACCTACGACGACCACCCCCGGGTGCGGCCGCTCCTGGAGGCCTGGGCGCTGGGGGTGTGCGCACCGGAGGAGGCCGCACTCGTCGAGGAGCACCTCGGCGGGTGCGACGGGTGCGGCGCCGAGCTGCGGGAACTGGACGCCGCGCTGTCCGCGCTGTACGCGTCCGAGGAACTCGAACCGCCCGCCACGCTGCGTTCCGAGGTGCTCGGCGTCTGCCTGAGCAGCCGCTCCCCGCAGGTCGCCGTCCCGGACTACGCCCAGCCCTACGACAACGAGACCGCGCGGCTGGACACGCTCCTGCGCAACCTGACCGGCGAGCAGTGGGGCGCGCCCGTCGATCTGGAGTGGCGCCAGGAGGAGAAGAGCGCCGAGCGGCGCACCTCCGTGTCCGGTGTCCTCGGCCATCTGCTCGCCGTCGACGGCATGGTCTCGGCCTCGCTGGGCCTGCCCGACCCGCTGGGCGACCAGGACAAGACCGTGGGTCCCGACCTGCGGACGGAGGAGATGTGGCGGCAGCTCGACGGCGACGGGCCCGGCTCCGCCGATCCCGCCGCGGGCGACGACGCGCGCCGGACGTGGCGCGAGCACGCCTACGAGCTGATCCGCACCTGCGCCTTCGGCGGCGGCGGGGTCGCCGACATCCCGGTCCCCTACGGCGAGGGCGTGGTGCTGCCGCTGCGCCTCGCCATGCTCGACCGGGCCTTCGAGACATGGATCCACGCCACCGACATCGCGGACGCGGTGCAGCACCCGTATCCGCCGCCCGTTCCCGAGCACCTGAGGACGCTCATCTCCGTGGCCGTGCAGATGCTCCCCTCGGTGCTGTCGGCCCGCCGGCAGGCCGGACTCGCCGCGCCACCGCGTCCGGTGACCGACCCGGGAGCCCCGGCCCGCAGCGTGCGCCTGGAGATCGAGGGCGAGAGCGGCGGCGCGTGGTATCTGCCGGTGGACGTACCTGAAGGCCCGGCGGGGGCCGACAACTGCGTCGGCCGCGTCACGCTGCCGGAGGTCGTCTTCTGCCGGCTGGCGGCCGGGCACATCGACCCGGAGGCCGCCGCCGCGGACCACACCGGGGACAGCGCGGCGGTGCGCGAACTGCTCTACGCCGTGGCCTCGATGAGCAGACTCTGAGCGGAGCGCGGCGGGCCGCCCGCCGCGCTCAGGTGTCGAGCGCCAGCTCCGCCCGGCACAGCGTGCACCTCGCCCGCACCCGCCCCCGGCAGGGGAGGCGGAGGCGCTGGAAGCAGTGCGGGCACGGGAAGGAGACCTTGACGCCCGTCGGTCCCGGGGCGAAGTCGTAGCCGGGCGCGGAGGCCGTCGCGCGGCGGTCGCGGGCGTAGCGGCGGCGGGCGGTCCAGGGCGCGGCGGCGAGGGGAGCGGCGCGCAGGTCCGCGTCGTGGCGCTCGCGCCCCGCGCGGTAGGCGTCGACCGCCTGCGGGGAGCGGAACCACGGCTCGGGGTCCTCCGCGAAGAGCGCGGCCCGCTTGGCCAGGACGTAGCCGAACTCCTCCGGGGTGAGGTAGCCGAGTTTGTACGCGGCGCGCGTGACGCGGTCGCCGACCACCGCCGCGTCCTCGCGGTAGGCGTCGAGCAGCAGCCACCCGGCCCCGAGGTAGGTGGTCGCGGTGTCGGTGAGGATCTCGTTGTCGCGGGTGCCGGGCAGGAAGAGGCCGAGCCGGTGCAGGTAGACGTGCATGACCTCGTGCGCGAGTGCCGCGCCGATGTCGCGCCGGTCGGTCTTGAAGCGGGCGTGCAGTTCGACGAAGTACTCCGGTCCCGCGGCGAGTTCGACGTTCCCGGCGTGGACCATGTCGCGGAAGCCCACGACCATGCGGGCGTCCGGCAGCCGGAAGTGCTGGACCATCGCGTGGGCGATCCGCTGCGCGCCGAGGTAGAGGTCCTCGTCGGCGGGGAAGGCGGCGGTCTCGGGGCCGACGGGGGCGGCGAAACGCCGTACGCCGTCCGCGGACAGCCGCCGGTGGAGCGCGGTGAGCGCGGTCCGTACGGTGTCCAGGTGCGGGAAACCGTGCACGATCGGCCCGCCCCCGGCGCCCTGCTGCGTGTCCTCGGCGTGCCCGGCCATGGCCACCTCCCCCTACGCCGACGAGCCTACGCGCCGCCCGGCGGCAGCGCTTACCGGGCGGCGGCCCGGTAGGGCAGCATGAGCCGCATGCCTGTTCTGACGCACGCCGAGGCCGAGACCCGCGCCCGTGACCTGTCCGTCCACCACTACGCCCTCGACGTCGACCTGACCCGCGGGGACGAGGTGTTCGCCTCCACCGCCGTGATCCGGTTCGAGGCCCGGCGCGGGTGCGACACCTTCGCCGAGATCCGCCCCGCCGCGCTGCGCCGCGTCGTCCTCGACGGCCGGGAGCTGGATCCCGCGCTGCTCGACGACAACCGGCTGCCGCTGACCGGCCTGACGGCGGGCGAGCACGAGCTGACCGTCGAGGCGGACATGCCGTACTCCCGTACCGGCGAGGGCGTGCACCGCTTCACCGACCCCGCGGACGGTGAGGCGTACGTCCACAGCCAGCTGTTCATGAACGACATGCAGCGCGTCGCCGCGTCCTTCGACCAGCCGGACCTGAAGGCCGTCTTCGACGTGACGCTGACCGTCCCGGAGGAGTGGACGGTGCTGGGGAACGGCGTCGCGACCCGTACCGCGCCCGGCCGCTGGCAGCTCGCGACGACCCCGCCGCTCGCGACGTACTTCGTGGCGGTCGCCGCCGGGCCCTGGCACTCGGTGCGCACCGAGCACGCCGGGCTGCCGTTCGGCCTGCACTGCCGCCGCTCGCTCGCGGAGTACCTGGACCGGGACGCGGCCGCGCTGTTCGACATCACCCGGCGCTGCTTCGACCGCTACCACGAGCTGTTCGACGAGCCCTACCCGTACGACTCCTACGACCAGGCGTTCGTGCCGGAGTTCAACGCGGGCGCCATGGAGAACCCCGGCCTGGTGACCTTCCGCGAGGCGTACCTGCCCCGGTCGGCCGTCACCCCGGCCGAGGAGCAGTTCCGCGCGGTGGTGATCGCGCACGAGATGGCGCACATGTGGTTCGGCGACCTCGTCACGCTGCGCTGGTGGGACGACATCTGGCTGAACGAGTCCTTCGCCGAGTACATGGGCTTCCAGGTGCTGTCGGAGGCGACGTCCTTCACCGGCACATGGACGGACTTCGCAGTCGCCCGCAAGGCGTGGGGGTACGACGCCGACCAGCGGCCCTCGACGCACCCGGTCGCGCCCGACCCGGCGGACGTGCCCGACACCGCGTCCGCGCTCAACAACTTCGACGGCATCTCGTACGCCAAGGGCGCCTCCGCGCTGCGGCAGCTCGTCACCTGGCTCGGCCCCAAAGCCTTCACCGCCGGGCTCAACACGCACTTCGCCCGGCACCGCTTCGGCAACGCCGACCTCGCCGACTTCATCGACTCCCTCGGCAGCGCCACCGACCGCGACGTGCCCGCGTGGGCCGCGGCCTGGCTGCGCACCTCCGGCATCGACACGCTCACCCCCGACACCCCGCCGGGCGCGCCCGAGGGCCACTGGCGGCTGGAGATCCGCCACCGCGGCACCCGCCCGCACCGCGTCGGCGTCGGACTCTACGACCGGGCCGTCGCCGACCCCCGCACGCTGGTGCTGCGCGAGCGGCTCACGGTGGACGTCGCCGCCGGGTCGGTCGGCGAGCACCACGACCTGCCCGGTCCGCGGCCCGACCTGATCCTGCTCAACGACGGCGACCTCACGTACACCAAGGTCCACTTCGACCCCCGGTCGTGGCAGACGCTGCGCGACACCCTCGGCGGCCTGCCCGACCCGCTGGGCCGGGCCGTCGCCTGGAACGCCGCGCGCACCCTCGTCCGCGACGGGGGCCTGCCGCCCGCGGACTACCTGGACCTGGCCGCCGCCCACCTGCCGGGCGAGCCCGAGCCCGCGATCGTCGAGGCCGTCCTCACCTTCGCCCGCGCCCTCGTCGCCGACCAGTACCTCACCCCCGACGCCCGCCCCGCCGCGCTGCGCACGCTGGCCACCACCGCCCGCCGGCTCCTCACCGCCGGGCTCGACGGCACCCGCCTGACCGCGACCCGCGCGCTGGTCGACTGCGCGTACGACGAGGAGTCCGTGACGGAGCTGCGCGGCTGGTACGACGCCGGCGAGATCCCCGGCGGCGCCCCGCTCGACCCCGAACTGCGCTGGCGGATGCTGCTGCGACTGGCCGTCCTCGGCGCCGCCTCCGCCGCCGAGATCGACGCGGCGCTGGCCGCCGACCTGAGCGCCACGGGCCGCGAGGGCGCCGCCCGCTGCCGGGCCGCCCTCCCCACCGCCGCGGCCAAGGCGGCCGCGTGGGAGGCGATGTTCACCGACGACACCCTCTCGAACTACCTCTTCGCGGCCCACGCCCAGGGCTTCTGGCAGCCCGAACACACCGCTCTGACCGCGGAGTACGTCCCCCGCTACTTCACCGACGCCCCGCCGCTGGCCGCCCGCCGCGGCACGGCGATCGCCTCGGAGGCGGGCCGGGCGGCCTTCCCGTCCACAGCGGTGTCCCCCTCGACCCTTGAGCTGGGCAGCGCATGCCTGGAGTCCGGCGGCCTGACCCCCGCACTTGCGCGTGCGCTGGGCGACAAGCTGGACGACCTGTCCCGCACGCTGCGCGTCCGCGGGGCCGCGGGGTAGCCACCCCGTGGCTGCCCCGCGCGGTGCCCGCCGCGACCGTCCCCCGGCGGGGGCCGAGCGCGCAGTTCCCGCGCCCCTGGGTGGTTGCCACTTGCGGTGGCAGTTCGCCGTCCGCCCGGTGGGGGCTGAGCGCGCAGTTCCCCGCGCCCCTGGGTGAGTGCCACTTGCGGTAGCAGTTCGCCGTCCCCGCGGTGGGGGCTTGTCGCGCAGTTCCCCGCGCCCCTAAAAACGGCAACTCTCTCCCGGCAGGTAGCCGCTGAACCGGCCTGGAGGGGGACGGTGCGGGGTGCCCCCGCAGGAATGCGCTGGGAGGGGCTCACCTACTACGGGTGAGGGTGAAGGCGCA
>NZ_JBSGHL010000066.1:0-48721 GCF_053604375.1 Streptomyces sp. NPDC004031
ACCGCCTTGACCGCCGCCATGCCGTTGCGCTCGATGCAGGGGATCTGGACGAGGCCGCCGATCGGGTCGCAGGTCAGGCCGAGGTTGTGTTCCATGCCGATCTCCGCGGCGTTCTCGACCTGTTCGGGGGTGCCGCCGAGGATCTCGGCGAGGCCGCCGGCGGCCATCGAGCAGGCCGAGCCGACCTCGCCCTGGCAGCCGACCTCGGCGCCGGAGATCGAGGCGTTCTCCTTGAAGAGCATGCCGATGGCGCCCGCCGCGAGGAGGAAGCGGACGATGCCGTCGTCGTCGGCGCCGGGGACGAAGCGCTGGTAGTAGTGCAGGACGGCCGGGATGATGCCGGCGGCGCCGTTGGTGGGGGCGGTGACGACACGGCCGCCCGCGGCGTTCTCCTCGTTGACCGCCATCGCGTAGAGGGTCAGCCACTCGGTGGCGTGCGCGGCCGGGTCGCCCTCCGCGCGCAGTTGGCGGGCCGAGACGGCGGCCCGGCGGCGGACCTTCAGGCCGCCGGGGAGGATGCCCTCGCGGGACAGGCCGCGCTCGACGCAGCTCTGCATGACCTGCCAGATCTCCAGCAGGCCGGTGCGGATCTCGGCCTCGGTGCGCCAGGCCTTCTCGTTCTCCAGCATCAGCGCGGAGATCGACAGGCCCGTCTCGCGGGAGCGGCGCAGCAGCTCGTCGCCGGTGCGGAAGGGGTGGCGCAGCACCGTGTCGTCGAGCTTGATGCGGTCCGCGCCCACCGCGTCCTCGTCCACCACGAAGCCGCCGCCGACGCTGTAGTAGGTCTTGGCCAGCAGCACCTCGCCGTCGTGCCCGCGGGCGCTGAGCGTCATGCCGTTGGCGTGGTAGGGCAGCGAGCGGCGGCGGTGCAGCACCAGGTCGGCCGCCGGGTCGAAGGGCACCTCGTGCGCGCCGAGCAGTGCGAGGCGCCGGGTGGTGTGCACCGCGGCCACCTCGTCGTCGGCCGTCTCGACGTCGACCGAGCGCGGGGAGTGACCGGCCAGGCCCAGCAGCACCGCCTTGGGGGTGCCGTGGCCGTGCCCGGTCGCGCCGAGCGAACCGAACAGCTCCGCGCGGACTCCGGCGGTGGCGGTGAGCAGGTCCTCGTTCTTCAGCCGCTGCGCGAACATCCGGGCAGCGCGCATCGGCCCCACGGTGTGCGAACTGGAGGGGCCTATGCCGATGGAGAAGAGGTCGAATACGGAGATGGCCATGGGTCGTGTGCTCCCTGGTTTCCGCGGACGCCGTTGTCCGCGGGGTGCTGCCGGGTGGTACGGGCCCCGCGGGTCGCGCGGGGGTGCTGCTCGGGCGGCCGGGGGCCGCCGTTGTGCTGCTCGTGGTGCGGTCCGCGGCCGCGGGGCGGGTGTGCCCCGCGGCCGCGGGCGGTCAGGCGCCGAGCCCCGGGTAGAGCGGGAAGCGCTCGGCGAGCGCGCTCACCCTGCCCCGCAGGCTGTCGGCGTCGAAGACCGGCTGGAGGGCGGCCGCGATGATGTCGGCCACCTCCCGGAAGGCGTCGGCGTCGAAGCCGCGGGTGGCCAGCGCCGGGGTGCCGATGCGCAGCCCCGAGGTGACCATCGGCGGGCGCGGGTCGTTCGGGATCGCGTTGCGGTTGACCGTGATGCCGACGTCGTGCAGCCGGTCCTCGGCCTGCTGCCCGTCGAGGGCGGAGTCACGCAGGTCGACCAGCACCAGGTGCACGTCCGTGCCGCCGGACAGCACCTTCACGCCGACCGCCGCCAGGTCCTCCCGGCCCAGCCGCTCGGCGAGGATGACCGCCCCCTCCAGCGTACGGGCCTGGCGGCCGCGGAACTCCTCGGTCGCCGCGGCCTTGAAGGCGACCGCCTTGGCGGCGATCACATGCTCCAGCGGACCGCCCTGCTGACCGGGGAAGACCGCGGAGTTGATCTTCTTGGCCAGGTCGGCGGTGGACAGGATGACGCCGCCGCGCGGCCCGCCGAGCGTCTTGTGCGTCGTCGTCGTCACGACGTGCGCGTGCGGGACGGGCGAGGGGTGCAGCCCCGCCGCGACCAGCCCGGCGAAATGCGCCATGTCGACCATGAGGTAGGCGCCGACCCCGTCCGCGATCCGGCGGAAGGCCGCGAAGTCCAGCTGCCGCGGATACGCCGACCAGCCGGCGATGATCAGCTGCGGCCGGTGCTCCTTGGCCAGCCGCTCCACCTCGTCCATGTCGACCCGGCCGGTCTCGGCGTCGACGTGGTAGGCGGCGACCTTGTAGAGCTTGCCGGAGAAGTTGATCTTCATGCCGTGGGTCAGGTGCCCGCCGTGCGCGAGATCCAGACCGAGGATCGTGTCGCCCGGCTTGAGCAGGGCGAACATCGCCGCGGCGTTCGCCTGCGCGCCCGAGTGCGGCTGGACGTTCGCGGCCTCGGCGCCGAAGAGCGCCTTGATCCGGTCGATGGCCAGCTGCTCGATGACGTCGACGTGCTCACAGCCGCCGTAGTAGCGGCGTCCGGGGTAGCCCTCGGCGTACTTGTTGGTCAGCACCGAGCCCTGGGCCTCCAGGACCGCGACCGGCGCGAAATTCTCCGACGCGATCATTTCCAGGGTGGACTGCTGGCGGCGCAGCTCGGCATCGACCTCGGCGGCGACCTCGGGGTCGAACTCGTGCAGTGACTGGTTCAGGAGCGACATGGGATCTTCCCTCGGGTACGGGGTGGGGGCGACGGCTCAGGCCGCGGTGAAGTCGTCGTACTCGGCAGCGGTGAGCAGTTCCGCGTCCTCGTCGGCGACCCGCACCTTGAACAGCCAGCCGCCCTCGAAGGGCGCGGAGTTGACCAGCGAGGGATCGTCGGCCACGTCCTGGTTGACCTCGGTGACCTCGCCGGACACCGGGGCGTACAGCTCGCTCACGGACTTGGTGGACTCCAGCTCACCGCAGGTCTCGCCCGCGGTGACCGTCGCGCCCGCCTCGGGCAGCTGGACGAAGACGACGTCACCGAGCGCGTCGGCGGCGTGCGAGGTGATGCCCACGGTGGACACTCCCGCCTCGGCGGGGGAGACCCACTCGTGCTCCTTGCTGTAACGCAGGTGCTCAGGATTGATGCTCATGACGGAAATTCTCCCGGATGCGAAGGGTTGCTGGTGGAGGCGGCGCGGCAGCCTGTGGATAACTTCGTCACCCCCGGCGCCCGCGCCGTGCGGATCGGCGTGGATCGTGGTCGTCGTGGTCGTCGTGGTCGTCGTGGTCGCCGTGGTCGACCTGGTCCGGACGGCGGCGACGTCCGGCTCAGCGCTCGCGGCGGTAGAAGGGAAGGGCCACGACCCGGTACGGTTCCCGGCTGCCCCGGATGTCGACGGCGACGTCCGGCGTCCCCGGCGCGGCGGCCGACTCGTCGACGTACGCCATCGCGATGGGCACCCCGAGGGTCGGCGACGGCGCCCCCGAGGTGACCTCGCCGACGACCGCGCCGTCCGGGCCCGTGACGGCGAAGCCCGCGCGCGGCACCCGGCGGCCCTCGGCGACGAGCCCGACGAGCGTGCGCGGCGGCTGCTCGGCGGCTCGGGCCGCGGCCGCGAGCAGCGCCTCGCGGCCGACGAAGTCGCCCGGCTTGTCGAACTTCACGACCCGCCCGAGCCCGGCGTCGAAGGGCGTCACGTTCGCCGTCAGCTCGTGCCCGTAGAGCGGCATCCCGGCCTCCAGGCGCAGGGTGTCGCGGCAGGACAGGCCGCAGGGCACGAGCCCGGCGTCGGCCCCGGCGGTCAGCAGCGCCTCCCACAGCCGCTCGGCGTCCGCGGGCGCGACGAACAGCTCGAAGCCGTCCTCGCCGGTGTAGCCGGTGCGGGCGATGAGCGCGGGCACGCCCGCGACCGTGCCCGGCAGCCCCGCGTAGTAGCGCAGGGCCGGCAGATCCGCGTCGGTCAGCGACCCGAGGATGCCGGGCGCCTCCGGCCCCTGCACGGCGAGCAGCGCGTACGCGTCCCGGTCGTCGGTCACGGTGGCGTCGAAGTCCGCGGCCCGCAGCGCGAGGGTGTCCAGCACCGTCTGCGCGTTGGAGGCGTTGGCCACCACCAGATAGCGCTCCTCGCCGAGCCGGTAGACGATCAGGTCGTCCAGGATGCCGCCGTCCGGGGCACACACCATGGTGTAGCGGGCCCGGCCCACCGCGAGCGCGGACAGGTGGCCCACCAGCGCGTGGTCCAGCGCCTGCCCGGCCTGCGGGCCGCTCACGGTGATCTCGCCCATGTGGGAGAGGTCGAAGAGCCCGGCCCGGGTGCGGACGGCCTGGTGCTCCTCGCGCTCGCTGCCGTAGCGCAGCGGCATGTCCCAGCCGGCGAAGTCGGTCATGGTGGCGCCCAGCGCGCGGTGGACCGCGTCGAGCGCGGTGCGGCGCGGTGCGGCGGGGGAAGGACTCGGTGCTGCGCTCATCGAAGGTGCTCCCAAAAGCGGCGGACGGGTCGTGGACTGCCGGCCGGGACTGACCCCGGCCTCCCCATCTGTCATCGGAACCTGAGAGGTTCACCGTGACCCTGCGGGCCGCGGCTTGCACCTTGGGTGGGGCGGGACCGGTGAACGCGGCCCGCCCGCTTTTCAGATCTGCCTCGTCCGCGCGGTATCTGTGCCTGAGAGATTCAAGGGAGGACTTGCTCCTTCGGCGCCCGGCCCCCGCCGTCTCCGGTGGGGCGGGACTCTCCCGCGCGGCCTCCAAACGGCCGGTATGCGAATTGTGGGTGCTGCTCGTGCCGTCGGCGCAGGTCATGCCCTTCCCGCCGCCGGTACGCGCCGCCATCATCGCATGCCCGGACGGGCGCGGCGGCCAGCCGATAGGGTTTCCCGGCAGGCAACGGGTGGCCGCCGACGGCGGCACACAGCGCGGACGAGGATGGACATGGACAATCCGGCACCGTACATATGGCCGGCGAACGAGCTGGAGGAAGTGCTCGCGGCCAGCCTCGGCAACCCCGCCGCGACGCCCCGGCTGCTGGAGGTGCTCGGCCGCTCCCACGTGTGGGTGCCGCTGCCCAACGGCGGCTCGTCCGCGTCCACCGACCTCGACCTGCCCACCGTGGAGCTGGGCGGCGCACCCTATGTGCCGGTTTTCAGCTCGGAGCAGCAGTACCGGCTCGCCGCCGAGGGCATGTCCTGCGCGGTCGCCCCCGTCCGCGACTTCGCCCGCGGCCTGCCCCCGATGGTCGGCATCGCGGTCAACCCCGGCGGTGCTGTGGGCGTCCCGCTGCCGCCCGCCGCGGTCGCCGAGCTGTGCCGCGGCACCCGGCCGCCGGGCGCGTACGGCGAGCAGGTCCCCGGCGGCGCCAGGGTGCGGCTGTGGGAGCCCGCTCCGGATGAGGAGCCCGTCGACTTCCTGGCCATCGCCGCCGCCGAGTACGCCGTCACCCCCGTGGTGCTGAGCGCCCGCCGCGCCATGGCGGCCGTCGAGGAGGAGCCGCCCGCGCTCTTCGTCGGCGTCGAGCTGGACGGCTGGCAGGAGGGCGACCGCGCCGCCGCCATGGACGCCCTCGGCCGGGCGCTGGGCGCCGCACCGCTGCCCTGGCCGGTCCATCTGATCCTGCTCGACGTCGCCCAGGACCCGGTGGCCGACTGGATGCTGGAGACCGTCCGGCCCTTCTACGCCAGGGACTGACCCGGCGGGTGCCCGGTGCGGGCGTATACGAGCCGTATACGAGCCATTTAGCCCGTGCCGCTTGAGTCGGTCAGCGTTCCGATGGCCAGAGCCGACCTGGTTTGATGGCGTAATGACGGCGTAAGACGAATCTGACGGGAAAGGGGCGGTCCGACGTGATCGCGGGCGCGCACGGCGGCGCGGCGGCCGGCCATGTGGAGCAGATGCTGCTCCAGGTGGCGCCGGGCCGCTTCGACGCATACGAGAACCTGCTCGCGTCACTGGCCGAGGGCCAGGTATGGATGCTGCTCTGGCAGGGCGCGCCCGGCACCCACGACGCCCAGTACGCCGCGATGGAGGTCGCGGGGCACCGCTACGCCCCCGCCTGCACGTCCCCGCGCGAGCTGGGCGCCAGCGGCTGGAACCGCGAGCACGAGATCGCAGCGGGCCGCGACATCGCGCTCACCCTCTTCCCCGACCACTGCGGTCTGTGGCTCAACCCGCACGCCCCTGGCGGCGGCGTCGGTATCCCCTGGCCGGATCTGCGCCGTGTCGCCGCGGGCCTGGACCTGCTGCCCGCGGGCCCGCTGCGGATCGGCGAGCCCGCCGTGCAGATGCCGCAGTTCTACGCGCTGCTGGCCACGGCGGCGCAGCGTACGCCCGCGGTACGCGCGCTGCGGCAGGCGTGGGTACAGCCCGCGCTGGGGGAGGCGTACCTCGCCGTCGGCGTCGAGGTCTACGACTCCTCGCCGCAGGCGGTGGAGGCCGTACGGCTGATGATGCAGCAGGCCGTGCCCGGTGTCCCGGAGGGGCTGCCGGTCTCCACGGTCGCCATGTCCGATCCGCACGACCCGGTGGCGATGTGGCTGCGTGCCAACGCCCAGCCGATCTTCGACCGCGACGCCTTCAGCAGCCCGCCCGCCTGGGGCCCGCCGCCGCGCTACTGAGCCCGCCCGCCTACGCCGGTGCCCCGGCGTCCAGCAGGCCCAGCGGGGGCGCCCCGAGCGCCAGCAGGTCGGCGTGGAAGCCCGGCACCGAGAAGCCCGGCGAGCGCTCCGCCCGCTCACGGGCCCGCATGATCTCCAGCTTCCCCCACGTGTACCGCCCGTACCCGGCGTCGAAGGTCCCGCGGCGCGCCTCCGCGGCGGCCCCCGCCGGTGCCAGGTGCGCGTCCCGGACGAACAGGTGCGTGGCGTCTGCGACGTCCATCGCCCCGGTGTGCAGCCCGATCGCGCAGGTCAGCCGGGTCACCCGGACCAGCGCCTCCAGGGCCACGCCGATCGCGAAGCGCGGGTCGCGGGCCCGGAAGCCCTCGTCGAGGCAGACCTCCTCGACGTAATGTGCCCAGCCCTCGCAGAAGGCGAGGCTGTGCAGCACCCGGCGGACCGGTCCGGCCGCCCGGCGCAGGGCGCGGCCGTGCGCGAAGTGGCCGGGCGCGACCTCGTGGACGGTGATCGAGGGCAGGCTGGTGCGGCTGAAGACCGTCAGCCACTCCTCGCGGTCCTGTGCGGGCCAGTCCGGCTCCGGCGGCGTCACGTGGTACCAGGACGGCGTCTCGGGCTCCCCGGGGCCCGCCCAGGTCATCATGGCCATCGCCCAGCGCCGCGACGGCGGCGCGGGCCCCACCAGGCACTCGCCGTCCAGGTAGGGCGCGAGCTGCCGCTCGCGGGTGAAGGCGATGACCTCCTCGGTGAGCCGGGCGGCGGCCGGGATGACGCCGTCGGCGCCCGGGTGGTCGGCGAGCAGCTCGGGGATCAGGTCGTCGACCGACCGGCGCGGGTCGAGGGCGCGACAGGAGTCGGCGAGCAGCTGTCCGAGCCGTACCCGCTCCCGGTCGGCCGTCTCGGCGAGCGCCGTCAGATCGACGTGCATGCCCTCCTGGGAGCCCATCAGCGCGGCCAGCCCGGGGCCGCCGAGCCGCGGGTCGGGGTCGCCGTGCTCGGCGGCGTGCTCCAGGTGGGCGGTCAGCCGGGCGTGCGCGTCCAGGGCGTCGGCCTCCACGCCCTCGTCCGGGTCGAGGCCGAAGGCGAGTCCGTGGGCGGAGCCGAGCAGGGCGGACGCGACGGGCGCGCTCACCCGGTCGAGCGAGGCCAGCGCGGCGTCCACCGCGTCGGGCCACTGCGCGAGGTGCCTGCGGCGCGCCGCGGCGCGCTCCTTGCGGGGGGCGTACTCCCGGTCGTAACAGGCGAGTTCGAGGTTGGACAGATGGGGGTAGGGGTCGCGCCGGTGCATCTCCAGCTCGCCGTACTGCACCCGCACCGACTCCTCGAAGACGCTCAGGTGCGCCTCGTCGTGCGGGTCGGGAAGGCGTGGCGTATTGCGCCGGGCGGTGTCGACCGCGGCCAGGGCGCGGCGTATTCCGTCGGGGGAGAGGTCCTGCACGCGGCCGTCGTACTCGTGCAGCCCGGCCATCTCCCGGACGGTGGGCATCATCAGGTCGCAGACGGCGCGGAGCCGATCATCCATGCTCCGACCGTAGCGTTGCCCGCGCCGCCCGTCTGCCCGCGGGGCGGGCGAGTCGGGCCGCCCCGGAGGGCGGCTCAGGTCTGGCCGGCGGTCCTGGCGCGCTCCACGGCCGGGCCGATCGCCCGGACCAGCTCGGCGACCTCCCCGGCGGTCGTGGTGTGGCCGAGCGAGAAGCGCAGCGTCGCGCGGGCGTCCGGGGCGGGGCTGCCCATCGCGAGCAGCACATGGCTGGGCTGGGCCACGCCCGCGGTGCAGGCCGAGCCGGTGGAGCAGGCGATGCCCTGGGCGTCCAGCAGCAGCAGGAGGGCGTCGCCCTCGCAGCCGGGGAAGGTGAAGTGCGCGATCGAGGCGAGGCGGCCGCCGGCGTCCGGGTCGCCGTTGAGCACCGCGTCGGGCACCGCCGCCCGCACCCCGCGCACCAGCTCGTCGCGCAGCGCGCCGACCGCCGCGGTGAATTCCGTACGGTGCCGCGCCGCCAGGGTGCCCGCCGCGGCGAAGGCGGCGATGGCCGGTACGTCGAGGGTGCCCGAGCGGCTGCGCTCCTGCTCGCCGCCGTGCAGCAGCGGCACGGGGGTGTCGTCGCGGCGCAGCAGCAGGGCGCCGACCCCGTACGGACCGCCCACCTTGTGCCCGGTGACGGTCATCGCGTCCAGACCCGAGGCCGCGAAGTCCACGTCGGCCTGGCCGAAGGCCTGCACCGCGTCGGAGTGCATCGGCACCCCGAACTCGGCGCAGACAGCCGCGAGATCGGCGACCGGCAGGATGGTGCCGACCTCGTTGTTCGCCCACATCACGGTGACCAGGGCGGTCTCGTCAGGGTGCGCGGCCAGCGCGGTACGCAGCGCCTCGGGGTGCACCCTGCCGTAGGAGTCGACCGGCAGCCACTCCACGACGGCGCCCTCGTGGTCGGCCAGCCAGTGCACCGCGTCCAGCACGGCGTGGTGCTCCACCGGGCTCGCCAGCACCCTGACCCGGCGCGGATCGGCCGCCCGGCGCGCCCAGAACAGGCCCTTGACGGCCAGGTTGTCCGACTCGGTGCCGCCGCCGGTGAAGACGACCTCGCTCGGCCGGGCGCCGAGCGCCTCGGCCAGGGCCTCGCGGGACTCCTCGACCGTCCGCCGGGCCCGGCGGCCCGCGGCGTGGAGTGCCGAGGCGTTCCCGGTCACCGTGAGGTGCGCGGTCAGCGCCTCGACCGCCTCCGGCAGCATGGGCGTCGTGGCGGCGTGATCGAAGTAGGCCATGGTCCGTCGATTCTACGGTCCGCGGGCCGTCCGGTTCCCGGCGCTCTCCGCACGCCCTTTCGGCACGGCCCGGCGGGGCGCGCCGACGGGGGACGTGCCCCGGTCAGGCGCGCGGGGCGCGCGCCAGCTGGCGGGACTGCGCCACCAGCCGGTCCTGGGAGTCCCACACCTCGGCGTCCTCCTCCAGGAGGCCGCCCGCGAGGTTGCGGGTGGAGATCGCCACGCGCACCGGCCCGGGTGCCGGGACGGCCCGCACATGCACGGTCAGCTCGACCGTCGGCACCCACCCGGCCAGGCCGAGTTCGAAGGCGGTCGGCGGCAGGGCGTCGACGGCCAGCAGCAGCGACAGCGCGTCGTGGTCGCGCCCGTCGGCCAGGCCCAGCCAGCCGCGCATCTCGCCCGAGCCGGAGGGCGCGCCGACCGCCCAGCCGGCGGTCGCCGGGTCCAGGCGCAGGTCGAGGCGGCCGAGGATGGCGGTGGAGCCGCTGACCGGCCCGGCGCCGGGCGGCGCGTCCTCCGAGCCGACGCAGTCGGCGTAGGACGGCATCAGCGGCGGCTTGGCGGCGGTGCGGACGTCGTCGGGGAGCGCGGTGAGGTCGCCGTATCCGGCGATCACCCGGATCCGCTCGACCTCGCGCCCCTGCGCGTCGCGCTGGTAGAGCGAGGCCTGACCGGTGGACATGCTCCGCCCGGCCCGTACGGTCTGCGTCCTGACGACGGCGGGGCCGGGCTCGGAGGCCGTCAGGTAGTGCGCGGTGACGGTCAGCGGGTCGGGGTGCGGAAGCGCGTCGCGCAGCGCGCGGGCCACGACGGCGAGCAGGTAGCCGCCGTTGACGGCCCTGATGATGGTCCAGCCCGCGGAGAGCGCGGCGTCGTACGTGCCCGGCTCGTCCGGCCGCGCGACCACGGCGGTGTCGCGGTTGAACTCGCTGTCCCCGATGGCCGCGCGGGCCGTTGCATCTGCCATGGAGTGATGTTACCCATCGGTAGTCGCCGGTTGTCCAGTCCCCCGGAGGGAGGGCGATGCCACCGCCCCGCCGGACGGTCCGCGCAGGCCCGCCGGAGCCCCCGTGCCGTGCAACGCCCGGACCCGCGGGCCTCTTCCGCCGCCGCGGCCGGGCCCTGCGCGGCCCTGTGGACAACCCACGGGCCCGCGCGGAGCCGACCGTTACCCTGGACAGGTGAACGACTTCTCCCAGCCCGCCGAGCCCCGCCGGCTGCGCGTGCTCGCCGCGATGAGCGGCGGTGTCGACTCCGCGGTGGCCGCCGCCCGTGCCGCCGAGGCCGGGCACGACGTGACCGGTGTCCATCTGGCCCTGTCGGCGAATCCGCAGAGCTTCCGTACCGGCGCCCGCGGCTGCTGCACGGTGGAGGACTCGCGGGACGCCCGGCGCGCGGCCGACGTCATCGGCATCCCCTTCTACGTGTGGGATCTCGCCGAGCGCTTCCGCGAGGACGTGGTGGCGGACTTCGTCAGCGAGTACGCGGCCGGCCGCACCCCCAACCCGTGCCTGCGGTGCAACGAGAAGATCAAGTTCGCCGCGCTGCTGGACAAGGCGCTCGCGCTGGGCTTCGACGCGGTCTGCACCGGCCACTACGCCACGGTCGTCACCCGCCCGGACGGCGCCCGCGAGCTGCACCGCGCGAGCGACGCGGCCAAGGACCAGTCCTACGTGCTCGGTGTGCTCGACGAGCGGCAGCTCGCCCACGCGATGTTCCCGCTCGGCGACACCCTGACCACCAAGGACGAGATCCGCGCCGAGGCCGAGCGGCGCGGCCTGGCCGTCGCGCGCAAGCCCGACAGCCACGACATCTGCTTCATCGCCGACGGCGACACCCAGGGCTTCCTCGCCAAGCGGCTCGGCAGCGCCGAGGGCGCGATCGTCGACCAGGACGGCGAGCGGGTCGGCACCCACCAGGGCGCCTACGGCTTCACCATCGGCCAGCGCAAGGGCCTGCGGCTCGGCGTCCCCGCCGACGACGGCAAGCCGCGCTACGTGCTGGACATCTCACCGGTCGACAACACCGTGACGGTCGGGCCCGCCGAGGCGCTCGACGTCACGTCGCTCACCGCGATCCGCCCCCGCTGGTGCGGCACCCCGCCGGCCGGCCCCGCGGCGTACACCGCGCAGCTGCGCGCCCACGGCGAGGACGTCGCGGTGACCGCGGAGTCCCGGGAAGGCGAGCTGCACGTCCGCTTCGCCGCGCCGGTCCGCGGGGTCGCCCCCGGCCAGGCGGTCGTCCTCTACGACGGCACCCGCGTCGTCGGCTCGGCCACCATCGCCACGACCGACCGTGCCACCACCGACCGTGCCACGTCAGCGACCCGCCACGAGGAGAAGCCCGCGGTGAACGTATGAACATCGGAGTGTTCCTGTCGGCCGCCGACCTCGGCGAGCAGTACACCGAACCGGCCCGCGAGTTCGGCAAGCTGATGGGCGCCGGCGGCCACACGCTGGTGTGGGGCGGCTCCGAGTCGGGCCTGATGAAGGTCCTCGCCGACAGCGTCCAGGAAGCCGGCGGGCGGCTCGTGGGCGTCTCGGTGGAATTCCTCCAGCACAAGGCGCGCAAGAACGCCGACGAGATGGTCGTCACCGCCGACCTCGCGGCGCGCAAGGCGGAGCTGCTGCGCCGCAGCGACGCCCTGGTCGTGATGGTCGGCGGCACGGGCACGCTCGACGAGGCCACCGAGATCCTGGAGCTCAAGAAGCACGGGCTCCACTCCAAACCGGTGGTCCTGCTGGGCAGCGCCGGTTTCTACGACGGCCTGGAGCTCCAGCTGCGCAGGATGGACGCGGAGGGCTTCCTGCCCCTGCCGCTGTCCCAGCTCGTCCACTTCGCCTCCGACGGCGCGGACGCGCTGGCCTACCTGGATGAGCAGCTGTGAGCGGCGTGCATCTCGTCACCGGGGCCGGATCCGGGATCGGCAGCGCGGTCGCGCGGCGGCTGCTGGAGCGCGGGGACGAGGTCTGGCTGCTGGCCAGGGACGCCGCACGGGCCCGGCAGCTCGCGGAGATCCACCAGGGCGCGCGCACACTCGTCGGGGATCTCGCCGAGCCCGCCCGGCTGTCCTGGGCGATCGGCCACCAGTCGCCGCCCGACCGGCTGGACTCGCTGCTGCACATCGCCGGCACGGTCGAGCTGGGCCCGGTCGGCGACCTCACGCCGAAGATCTGGCAGGAGACACTCGCGGTCAACCTCATGGGCCCCGCCGAGCTGACCCGGCTGCTGCTGCCCCAGCTGCGGCTGTCGCGCGGCAGCGTGGTGTTCGTCAACTCCACCTCCGGCCTGAGCGTGAGCGGCGAGTGGAGCGCGTACGGGGCGAGCAAGTTCGGACTGCGCGCGCTCGCCGACGCGCTGCGCGCCGAGGAGCACGCCGCGGGCGTCCGCGTGACGTCGGTCTACCCGAGCCGCACCGCGACGCCCATGCAGCAGAAGGTCCACCAGCAGGAGGGCAAGCCCTACGACCCGTCCCGCTGGATCGACCCGGAGTCGGTGGCCACCACCGTCCTGACCGCTCTGGACCTGCCGCGGGACGCCGAGCTGACCGACCTCACCGTCCGCCCCGGCCGGTGAGGCGCGGCCCGCGGGCTACCCTTCGGGCGTGATCAGCGACCTGCACCTCCCCCCGGCCACCGCCACCGGCGTCGGCTCGATGCCCGGCACCGACGCCCGTGAGGCGGCCCGTGTCGCCACCGAGGCCCCGCAGGGCCTCCCGTTCCTGCCCGAGCTGCCCGCGCGCGGACCCGGCGCGGACATGATCGGCCGCAGCCTGGGCCTGCTCGCGGAGCTGTACGCCCGGCTGGAGCCCAGCGGCTGGCGCTTCGGCGACCACCCGGGCCGGGACACCCGGCGGGCCCGCTCCTGGCTGGGGGAGGACCTGGACGCCCTGGAGGAGTTCACGCAAGGGTACGAGGGCCCGCTCAAGCTCCAGGCGGTCGGCCCGTGGACGCTCGCGGCGTCCGTGCAGACCCGGCACGGCGAAGCCGCGCTCGGCGACCCGGGCGCCTGCCGCGACCTGGCCGGATCGCTCGCGGAGGGCCTGGCCGCGCACCTCGCGGACGTCCGCCGCCGGGTGCCGGGCGCGCAGCCGGTGCTGCAGCTGGACGAGCCGTCGCTGACCGCGGTGCTGGCCGGACGGATCCGCACCGCCAGCGGCTACCGCACCTACCGGGTGGTGGACCGCGCGGTCGTCGAGCAGACGCTGCGCGAGCTGATCGCGGCGGCCGGGGTGCCGGTGGTCGTCCACTCCTGCGCCCCCGACGTCCCCTTCGGGCTGCTGCGCGCCGCGGGCGCCGCCGGTGTGTCCTTCGACTTCGCCCTGCTCACCGAACGTGACTGGGACGCGGTGGGCGAGGCGGCCGAGGCGGGCACCGCACTGCTGGCCGGTGTCGTGCCGGGCACCGACACCCCATTGTCGGACCCTGCCGGTAGCGTGAGTGGTGTTCGGGCATTGTGGCGCAGGTTGGGGCTGGCACCGGGGGCGTTGGGGTCCTCCGTCGCCGTGACCCCGTCCTGCGGTCTGGCGGGGGCCTCATCGGCCTACGCCCGAGCCGCTCTCGTGCACTGCGCGAAGGCGGCCCGCTCGCTCGTCGACAACCCTGAGTAGTGAGGAAGGACGGGGTCGTGGAGGACACGGAGATTCCGGCGGAGGCCCGCGAGGAGCACGCGCGTCTCGCCGAGCAGGTCGAAGAGCACCGCTTCCGCTACTACGTCAAGGACGCGCCGGTCGTCAGCGACGCCGAGTTCGACCGGCTGCTGCGCCGCCTGGAGGCGGTCGAGGACGCGCACCCCGCGCTGCGCACCCCGGATTCGCCGACGCAGAAGGTCGCCGGTGCGTACGAGACGGAGTTCACCTCCGTCGAGCACCGCGAGCGGCTGCTGTCGCTGGACAACGCCTTCACCGACGAGGAGCTGACGACCTGGGCCGACCGGGTCGCCGCCGAGCTGGGCCCGCCCGACAACGCCCACAGCCCCTACCACTTCCTGTGCGAGCTCAAGGTCGACGGCCTCGCGGTCAACCTGACGTACGAGAACGGCCGGCTGACCCGCGGCGCGACCCGCGGCGACGGCCGCACGGGTGAGGACATCACGCCCAACGTCCGGACGATCGCCGGCATCCCGGAGCGGCTCTCCGGCGACCGCGTCCCGGAGCTGGTCGAGGTCCGCGGCGAGGTCTACTTCCCCGGCGAGAAGTTCGAGGAGCTCAACGCCCGGCTGGTGGAGGCCGGTGACAAGCCGTTCGCCAACCCGCGCAACGCCGCCGCCGGTTCGCTGCGCCAGAAGGACCCGCGGATCACCGCCTCCCGCCCGTTGCAGATGGTCGTGCACGGCATCGGCGCCCGCGAGGGCTTCACCATCGACTGCCAGTCGCACGCCTACGAGCTGCTGCGCGAATGGGGCCTGCCCACCGCACGGCACAACAAGGTCGTCGGCACCCTCGACGAGGTGCGCGCCTTCATCGCCTACTACGGCGACCACCGGCTCGACGTGGAGCACGAGATCGACGGCGTCGTCGTCAAGGTCGACGAGATCCCGCTGCAGGGCCGGCTCGGCTCGACCTCCCGCGCACCGCGCTGGGCCATCGCCTGGAAGTACCCGCCGCAGGAGGTCAACACCAAGCTGGTCGAGATCCGGGTCGGCGTCGGACGCACGGGCCGCGTCACGCCCTTCGCGGTCGTCGAACCGGTCACGGTGGCCGGCTCCGAGGTCGAGTTCGCGACGCTGCACAACCAGGACGTGGTCAAGAAGAAGGGCGTCCTGATCGGCGACACCGTGGTGCTGCGCAAGGCCGGTGACGTCATCCCCGAGATCCTCGGCCCGGTGGTGGATCTGCGGGACGGGACGGAGCGGGAGTTCGTGATGCCCGCCGAGTGCCCGGACTGCGGCACCCCCCTGCAGCCGATGAAGGAGGGCGACATCGACCTGCGCTGCCCCAACGCCCGCTACTGCCCCGCCCAGTTGCGCGAGCGCGTCTACTACCTGGCCGGCCGCCGCAGCCTGGACATCGAGGCGCTCGGCTACGTCGCCGCGACCGCGCTGACCCAGCCGCTGGAGGCCGCGCCGCCGCTCAGGGACGAGGGCGACCTGTTCTCGCTGGACATCGAGAGCCTGCTGCCCATCCGCTCCTACGTCCTGGACATGGACAGCGGCCTGCCCAAGCGCGACCCGGAGACGGGCGAGCCCAAGATCGTCACCTTCTTCGCCAACCAGAAGGGCGAGCCGAAGAAGAACGCGCTGGCGATGCTGGACAACATCAAGGCGGCCCGCGAGCGCCCGCTCGCCCGGGTCATCACCGGACTGTCCATCCGCCATGTGGGTCCGGTCGCCGCCGCCGCGCTGGCCCGCGAGTTCCGCGACCTCGACCGGATCATGACGGCGGCCGAGGAGGAGCTGGCCGCGGTCGACGGCGTGGGGCCCACCATCGCCGCGTCCGTCAAACAGTGGTTCGCCGAGGACTGGCACCAGGAGATCATCCGCAAGTGGCGGGAGGCGGGCGTCACCTTCACCGAGGAGGGCTCGGACGAAGGGCCGAGGCCACTCGAAGGAGTGACCGTCGTCGTGACCGGAACGCTCTCGGCATATACCCGGGATGGCGCAAAAGAGGCCCTGGGCAGCCGAGGTGCGAAAGTCACCGGCTCGGTGTCCAAGAAAACGGACTTCGTGGTCGCCGGTGACAATCCCGGATCCAAGTTCGACAAAGCCGTGCAGCTCAAAGTGCCGGTTCTGGACGAGGCGGGCTTCACCGCGCTGCTCACGGACGGTCCGGAGGCCGCCCGCGCAATGGCGGTGAATCCCGTGGAGCCCGCGCCGGACGCCGCCGACGGGGCGGCGGACGGCTCCGCCGAAGACTCCGGTACCGCCGATTCGGCCGCCGAATCCGGCTGAATGGCCCGGAGATGTCACTCGATCGGCCTATATCAGAATACGTCGATGTGCCTGGTCGCATTCGGGCAACCCCGTTCGATCGGTGCCCGGGACGGCGCCGGGCGGCCTAGTGTTGAGACGCGTCCCCACCGCGGCGATACGTTCCGTCAGCTCCGACGGAACTCCCCGGCGGGCAGGGGGCGGTGCGACCTGCTTGCTTCACCGGGCTGGAAGAGGGACGGGCATGCATCCGACGGAGAGTGCCGCAGCGGCGCCGCTGCACCCGCGCGCGCCCGTCGCCGCGCTGCCCTCCCTCGCCCCCTCCCTCTCCCGCTCGCTGGTGCGGACCGCGGCACCGCCCGCCGCGGCGATCTGCCTGGCCGTCGGCATCTGCCGGGTGCTCAAGCACGGCCACGCGCTCTTCCCGGCCGGCACCGGAGGCTGGGGCTTCGCGATCCTGACCGGCATCATCGTCGGCCATCTGGTGGCCATCGGCCGCGACCGCTGGTGGGGCGGCACCGGATCCGGTGCCGCCCTCACGCTCGCCATGCTGCTGGTGCACGGCTGGGTGTCGGCCCTGCTGGTCAGCCTCGCCGTGGTCACCCTGGTCGGCGCCGCCCGCCGGCACCGATGGCGGCAGGCCGCGCTCTACGGCTCCATCGACATCCTCGGCATCGGCGCCGGCGCCGCCGTGCTCAGCCTGTGCGGCGCGCATCCCTCGGTCGAGCACCCCTGGGCCCCCGACGTCTGGTCGATGACCGCCGTCCCGATCGTCACGATCGCCGCGCTCGCGTACCTGGCCGCCACCCGCGCCCTGCTGTGGTGCGCCTTCGCCCCGCGCGGTGACGGCCTGCCGACCGTCGCCCGCTCCGCCCTCATGCGGCAGGGCATGCTCGGCTGCGCGCTGCTCGGCATCTCGCCGCTCATCCTGGTCGTCGCGTGCGACAAGCCCGCGCTGCTGCCGCTCTTCTCCGTACCGCTCATCGCGCTGGACTCCACCTTGTGGATCGCCCACGCCCGCGCCGAGGAGCAGTTGCGCGACCCGCTCACCGGACTGCCCAACCGCCAGTGGCTGCTGGAGCGCGCCTGGAGCGCGCTGGACGAGGCGCAGGAGGACTGCGAGCGCGCCGAGCCCGGCTTCCTGGCCGCGTCCGGCGGTACGGGCACGCACCCGCCGGACGGCTGCGGCCGCGTCGGGCTGATCCTCATCGACCTCGACAAGTTCCGCTCCGTCAACGACACGCTCGGCCACCGCGCGGGCGACCGGCTGCTGCTCCAGGTCGCCGACCGGCTGCGTACCGCGCTGCCGCGCGGCGCCGAGGCGGCCAGGCTCGGCGGCGACGAGTTCGCCGTCCTGCTGCCGGGCTGCGACTCCACCACCCGCGCCCAGCGCGTCGCCCGCACCCTGGTCGCCGCCCTCGCCTCGCCGCTCAGCCTGGACGGGCTGTCCCTCGTGCTGGAGGCCAGCGCGGGCGTCGCCGTCTTCCCCGACCACGCGCTGGACGCCGAAGGGCTGCTGCGCCGCGCCGACGTGGCGATGTACCAGGCCAAACGCGACCGCAGCGGCGTCGAGGTCTACGAGGCCACGCGCGACGGCAACACCCCCGACCGGCTCGGTCTGCTCGGCGATCTGCGCCGGGCGCTGGACGCGGGCGAGGTCGAACTCCACTACCAGCCCAAGGTGCGCTTCGACGGCCGGGTCGCGGGCCTGGAGGCCCTGGTCCGCTGGGAACACCCGGAGCGCGGCCGGGTCAGCCCGGACGAGTTCATCACCATGGCCGAGACGTCCGGCCTGATGCCGCTGCTCACCGAATACGTCCTGGACACCGCGCTCGCCCAGGTCGCCCGCTGGCGCGAGCTGGGCCTCGACGTGCCCGTCGCCGTCAACGTCTCGCCCCGCGACGTCCACAGCCCCGGCTTCGCCGGCACGGTCGCCGCCCGGCTCGCCCGGCACCAGGTCCCGGCCCACTCCCTCCAGCTGGAGATCACCGAGCACGTCCTGCTGGAGGACCCGCAGCGCGCCGCCGACACCCTGCTCGGCCTCACCGGCCACGGCGTCAAGATGTCGCTCGACGACTTCGGCACGGGCTACTCCTCGCTCGTCCACCTGCGCCGGCTGCCCGTCAGCGAACTGAAGATCGACCGCTCCTTCGTCGCCCGGCTCGTCGTCGACGCCGAGGACGCGGAGATCGTGCGCTGCACGGTCGACCTGGCCCACTCGCTGGGCCTCATGGTCGTCGCGGAGGGCGTCGAGGACGACGAGACGTGGGAGCGGCTGCGGGACCTGCGGTGCGATGCGGTACAGGGGTGGCTGGTCGCCGCGGCGATGCCGCCCGAGGAAGCCACGAAGTGGCTGCTCGCCCGGGGTGAGCGCGGCGCCCTCCCCGCCGCCTTCGCCGCACGCCGCGCCCTCCCGCCCGCGCCGGGCACGCATTCGACGGTCCCGGCCGTCGCGCCGGTCGAGCGCTTGTAGCCTGCGGCCGGCCCGCCGGGTTCCCCGCGCCCCTGAAAACGCTCGCCCGGCGCGGCCTGCGCGGCCCCTCTGGGGTGAAGGCCCGAGCCCCCCGGGCCCCCCGCAGGGGAACGGCTTCGCGGGGGCGGGGCGGAGCCCCATAGGATTGGGGCTCACACCGTTGTCTCACCCGCAGAGGATCGAATGAGCATCACGCGCGAGGAGGTAGCCCACCTCGGCCGGCTGGCACGGCTGGAGCTGTCCGCCGATGAGCTGGACCACTTCGCCGGACAGCTTGACGACATCATCGGCGCGGTCGCCCGCGTCTCCGAGGTGGCCGGCGAGGACGTCCCGCCGACCTCGCACCCGCTGCCGCTGACGAACGTGATGCGCCCGGACACCGTCCGGCCGTCGCTCACCGCGCAGCAGGCGCTGTCGGGCGCCCCGGCGCAGGAGCAGCAGCGCTTCAAGGTGCCGCAGATCCTGGGGGAGGACTGACCACGATGACGGACATCATCAGGCTGACCGCCGCGCAGACGGCGGAGAAGATCGCGTCCGGCGAGCTGACCGCGGTCGAGGTCGCCGAGGCGCACCTGGCCCGGATCGAGGCCGTGGACGAGAAGGTGCACGCCTTCCTGCACATCGACCGGGAGGGCGCCCTCGCGCAGGCCCGCGCGGTCGACGCCAAGCGTGCCGCGGGTGAGCCGCTGGGGCCGCTGGCCGGTGTGCCGCTGGCGATGAAGGACATCTTCACCACCGAGGGCGTGCCCACCACGGTCGGCTCGAAGATCCTCGAAGGCTGGATCCCGCCGTACGACTCGACGGTCACCAAGAAGCTCAAGGCCGCCGACGTGGTGATCCTGGGCAAGACCAACATGGACGAGTTCGCGATGGGCTCCTCCACCGAGAACAGCGCCTACGGCCCGACCGGCAACCCGTGGGACCTGACGCGTATCCCGGGCGGTTCCGGCGGCGGCAGCGCCGCGGCGCTCGCGGCGTACGAGGCCCCGCTCGCACTCGGTACGGACACCGGCGGCTCCATCCGGCAGCCCGCGTCGGTGACGGGCACGGTCGGTGTGAAGCCCACCTACGGCGGGGTGTCCCGCTACGGCATGGTGGCCTTCTCGTCCTCGCTGGACCAGGGCGGCCCGTGCGCGCGTACGGTGCTGGACGCGGCGCTGCTGCACGAGGTGATCGGCGGCCACGACCCGCTGGACTCGACGTCGATCGACGCGCCGGTGCCGCCGGTCGTCGAGGCGGCCCGCAGCGGTGACGTGCGCGGGATGCGTGTCGGCGTCATCAAGGAGCTGGGCGGCGAGGGCTTCCAGCCCGGTGTGGTCCAGCGCTTCCAGGAGTCCGTCGAGACGCTGCGCGAGCTGGGCGCGGAGGTCGTGGAGATCTCCTGCCCGTCCTTCGTGTACGGCCTGGCCGCGTACTACCTGATCGCGCCGTCGGAGTGCTCCAGCAACCTGGCCCGCTTCGACGCGATGCGCTACGGCCTGCGGGTCGGCGACGACGGCACGAAGTCCGCCGAGGAGGTCACCGCGCTGACCCGCGAGGCCGGTTTCGGGGCCGAGGTCAAGCGCCGCATCATCCTCGGCACCTATGCGCTCAGCTCGGGCTACTACGACGCCTACTACGGCTCGGCGCAGAAGGTCCGCACGCTGATCACCCGCGATTTCGCGAAGGCCTTCGAGCAGGTCGACGTGCTGGTGTCGCCGACCACGCCGACCACCGCCTTCCCGCTGGGCGAGCGGGTCGACGACCCGCTCGCGATGTACCTGGTCGACCTGTGCACCATCCCGGTCAACCTCGCGGGCAACGCGGCGATGTCGCTGCCCTGCGGGCTCGCGCCGGAGGACGGTCTACCGGTGGGCCTGCAGATCATCGCTCCCGCACTCCAGGACGACCGGCTCTACCGGGTCGGCGCCGCCGTCGAGGCCGCCTTCGTGACGAAGTGGGGCCACCCGCTCCTTGAGGAGGCACCGCAGCTATGAGCACCAAGGGCAAGAAGAAGGGCAAGGCCGGTACGTACCTGGCCATCGGCAGCACGCTTTTCGCCGCCTTCAGCAACGTCAAGAAGGTCCGCACCGCACGCGGCGAGCACGACAACCTCCAGCTCATCGACGGTCTGATCCGGGTGGCCGCGGTGGCCACCGGCGTGGCCCTGCTCGTCCGCGAGCTGCGCCAGCCGGACGACGACGTGCTGACGGACTGACAGGCCAGGAGGAAGAAACCACGTGACCGTCACGGAACTGCTGTCCTACGAGGACGCGCTCGCGGCCTACGACCCGGTGATGGGCCTGGAGGTCCATGTCGAGCTGGGCACCAGGACGAAGATGTTCTGCGGCTGCTCCACCGCGCTGGGCGCCGAGCCCAACTCGCAGGTCTGCCCGACCTGCCTGGGCCTGCCCGGCTCGCTGCCGGTCGTCAACGAGACCGGCGTCGAGTCGGCCATCAAGATCGGCCTCGCGCTCAACTGCTCCATCGCCGAGTGGTGCCGCTTCGCCCGGAAGAACTACTTCTATCCGGACATGCCGAAGAACTTCCAGACGTCGCAGTACGACGAGCCCATCGCGTACGACGGCTACCTGGACGTCCAGCTGGAGGACGGCGAGGTCTTCCGGGTGCTGATCGAGCGCGCCCACATGGAGGAGGACACCGGCAAGTCCACCCACGTCGGCGGTGCCACCGGGCGTATCCACGGCGCCTCGCACTCGCTGCTGGACTACAACCGGGCCGGCATCCCGCTCATCGAGATCGTCACCAAGCCGATCGAGGGCGCGGGCGACCGCGCCCCCGAGGTGGCCCGCGCGTACGTCGCGGAGCTGCGCGAGCTGATCAAGGCGCTCGGGGTGAGCGAGGCCCGTATGGAGATGGGCCAGATGCGCTGCGACGTCAACCTGTCGCTGCGCCCGCGCGGCGAGCAGAAGTTCGGCACCCGCAGCGAGACCAAGAACGTCAACTCGCTGCGCAGCGTCGAGCGCGCCGCCCGGTTCGAGATCCAGCGGCACGCCGCGGTGCTCACCTCCGGCGGCACGATCGTGCAGGAGACCCGGCACTTCCACGAGGAGGACGGCTCGACGACCTCCGGGCGCATCAAGGAGGAGGCGGAAGACTACCGCTACTTCCCCGAGCCCGACCTCGTGCCGGTCGCCCCGTCCCGCGAGTGGGTCGAGGAACTGCGCGCAGGGCTTCCGGAGCTGCCGCGGCTGCGCCGCAAGCGGCTCCAGGAGGACTGGGGCATCGCCGACCACGAGATGCAGTCGGTGCTCAACGCCGGGGCGCTCGACCTGATCCTCGCCACGATCGCGGAGGGCGCGGACTCCGCGGCCGCCCGCAAGTGGTGGATGGGCGAGCTGGCCCGGCACGCCAACGAGTCGGGCACCGAGCTGGCCGCGGTGCCGATCACCCCGGCGCAGGTCGCCCGGGTCGCGGCGCTCGTCGCCGCGGGCGACCTCAACGACAAGCTGGCCCGCCAGGTCATCGAGGGCGTGCTCGCGGGCGAGGGCGGCCCGGACGAGGTCGTCGACAGGCGCGGTCTGAAGGTCGTCTCGGACGAGGGCGCGCTCGGCAAGGCCGTGGACGACGCGATCGCGGCGAACGCCGCCATCGCCGACAAGATCCGCGGCGGCAACCTCGCGGCGGCCGGTGCGCTCATCGGCGCGGTCATGAAGGCCACCCGGGGCCAGGCGGACGCCAAGCGGGTCCGCGAACTGGTCCTGGAGAAGCTGGGCGTCCAGGGCTGAGGAACACGCGGCGCCGCACGGAGCATTGCGCGAAGCGCCGCACGGAGCACCGCACGGAGGACGGCACCCCACCCGGGGTGCCGTCCTCCGGCGTTTTCCGGCGTATTCCTTATCCGGCTTTTACCGCTTGTGAGGAAGGGCACGAAAGTCCCAAAGGATCATTTTCTCCTGTCAGAGTGGGGCGACGTCCGAGCACACAGGAGCAGCTGGTTCATGGCCGCACTCGCACGGTGGTGTCTGCGCCGCCGCCTCACCGCCGTGCTGCTGTGGCTCGCGGTCCTCGTCGGCCTCACCGCCGCCGCGGGCGTCGCGGGTTCGGCGTACTCCCGGCACTACGAGGCCCCCGGCACCGAGTCGGGGCACGCCACCGCGCTGCTGCGCGAGGCGTTCCCCGGGCAGGCGGGCGACACCGACACCATCGTCTGGCACACCGCGCACGGCGCCGTGACCGACTCCGGCGTCCGGCAGACCATGACCTCGGTGCTGGACCGGGCCCGCCATCTGCCCGGTGTCGCCTCCGTCGACAGCCCCTACGCCGCCGACGGGAAGACGCAGATCAGCGCCGACGGGCGGACCGCCTACGCCGTCGTCGGCTTCGCCGCGGACGCCGACGCGATACCGCGCGGCCAGGCCCAGGCCCTGGTGGACACCGCCACCGCCGCCCGGCACGGCGGCCTCCAGGTGGAGCTGGGCGGCCAGGCGGTCGGCAGCACCGAGAGCGCGGGCGCGCACCTCAGCGAGATCGTCGGGATCGGCGCCGCCGCCGTGGTGCTGCTGGTCGCCTTCGGCTCCTTCGCCGCGATGCTGCTGCCCATCGCGACCGCGCTGGTCGGCTGCGGCACCGCCTACATGGCGATCGTGCTGCTCGGCCACGCCATGACCGTCGCCGACTTCGCACCCATGCTGGGCATGCTCATCGGGCTCGGCGTCGGCATCGACTACGCCCTCTTCATCGTCAGCAGACACCGCAGAGGCCTCAAACGCGGCCTGGACGTCGCCGAGGCCGCGCAGCAGGCGGTGGCCACGACCGGACGCGCGGTGGTCTTCGCGGGCGGCACGGTGTGCGTCGCGCTGCTCGGCATGCTGGTGCTGCGGCTGAGCTTCCTCAACGGGGTCGCGGTGGCGGCCGCGCTCACCGTGCTGCTCACCGTGGCCGCGTCCGTCACGCTGCTGCCCGCGCTGCTCGGCTTCATCGGGGAGCGTGCCCTCAGCCGCCGCGAGCGCCGCGCGCTGGCCGAGCACGGCCCGCGTCCCGAGCCGCCCGCGGGATTCGCCGCGCGCTGGTCGGCCTTCGTCGAGCGGCACCCCCGGCTGCTCGGGGTGGCCGCCGCGGTGCTCATGGCCGTCCTGGCGCTGCCCGCGCTCACCCTCCACCTCGGCACCTCCGACCAGGGCAACGGCCCGGCCAAGGCCACCACGCGGCAGGCGTACGACCTGCTGGCGGAGGGTTTCGGGCCGGGCAGCAACGGCCCGCTCACCCTCGTCGCCACCACGGACGGCGCGCAGGCCAGGATCGCCCTGGACCATCTGCCCGAGACGCTGCGCGACACCCCGGGCGTCGCCGCGGTCAGCCCCGTCGAGCTGTCCGGCGGCACGGGCGTCATCACCGTCACCCCCACCAGCGCACCGCAGGACGGCGCCACCTCGCAGCTCGTGAACCGGCTGCGGCACGACGTCCTGCCCGCCGCCGAGCAGGGCAGCGGGCTGCGCGTCTACGTCGGCGGCCCGACCGCGAGCTACGACGACTTCGCGGACGTCGTGGTCGGCAAGCTGCCGCTGTTCGTCGGCAGCGTCGTCGGCCTCGGCTGCGTGCTGCTGCTGGTCGCCTTCCGCTCGGTCGGCATCCCCGTCAAGGCGGCGGTGATGAACGTCGCCGCGGTCGCGTCGTCCTTCGGTGTCGTCACCGCGGTCTTCCAGTGGGGGTGGGGCGACGAGTGGCTGGGCCTGGGCAGGGCGGGCCCGATCGAGCCCTTCCTGCCGGTGATCATGGTCTCGGTGCTCTTCGGGCTGTCCATGGACTACCAGGTCTTCCTGGTCAGCCGGATGTACGAGGAGTGGCGCGAGACCCGCGACAACTGCCGGGCGGTACGCGTCGGGCTCGCCGAGACCAGCCGCGTCATCACCTCGGCGGCGGTGATCATGATCGCGGTCTTCCTGGCCTTCGTGCTCAGCGGCGACCGGGTCATCGCGATGTTCGGCATCGGCCTGGCCTCCGCCGTCGCGCTCGACGCGTTCGTGCTGCGCACCCTGCTGGTGCCCGCGCTCATGCACGTCCTCGGCGACGCCAACTGGTGGCTGCCCGGCTGGCTGGACCGCAGGCTGCCGCGGATCAGCATCGAGGGCCCCGCCCCGGCGCCCGTCCCGGCCGCGGTGCGGACGGCGCCGGTGCTGGTGTCTCAGGGGATCAGTGTCGGGTCCCCCAGCACGGCGGTCGGGCAGTTCCCCTCGTCGTCCGAGACCCACTCCACCCGCAGCCGCAGCACACCGGAGACGTCGAACTTCGGGTGAAACGGCTTCCCGACCGTGGCGTGGTCGCGGAAGATGCGCTTGCCGTCCGCGAAGACGGTGAACGTCTCGCCGGTGTTCGGGCTGTTGTCGTCCAGACCGAGGACGACGTCGAGCGTCCGGTACTTCTTGCCGAGGTTGTACTCGACGAAGCCGTCGAGCCCGGCGGCGTCGCGGTAGCAGTACGACGCGGTCAGCGAGTCCTGGTACTGCACGCCGTCCACGGCCGCGGTCTTGCGTTCCACCGGGAAGAGGCTCTGGTCGGTCGGGGTGAGGTCGGCGAGCGAGGTCTGGTCGGCGCCGGAGGGGTCCGGGGCGTCACCGCCGGTGTCGCCGCCGCCGGAGTCCGTGCTGTCGGTGGGGGCGTCCGCGGGGGTGGTCGCCGGGGCGCTCGTGGGGGTGTCGGCGTCGGGCGCGTGGGAGCCGGGCGCGCCGGTCGTGGCCGGGGGCTGCTTGGCCTCGCCGTCGCTCTTGCCCCCGCCGGCAAGGACGGTGCCGAGCGCCGCCCCACCGCCGACGAGCGCCGCCGCGACGACGGCGACCAGCGTGATCCGCAAGCCCCGCCGCCGGGCCCGCGGCTCCGGGACGGTGGGCGGCAGCACCGGCACCGGTGAGCGGAAGACCGGCTGCGGCGCGTGCACCGGAGGCGGCGGCACCGGCACGGCGGGCGGCCCCTGCGGCACGGGCGGCCCGGCCGGCGGCGGGGGTACGGGCGCGGCCGCGGGCACCTGCGGCTGCTCGGCGCGGGTGGCCGACACCACGGAGGAGCGCAGCTCCCGCACCCACGCGGTGAGCGAGACGGGCCGGGACTCCGGGTCGGCCGCGAAGACGGCCGCGACCCGGGCGGCCTTGTCCGGGCGCAGCGCCGAGAGCGCCGGGAGCGCGAGCAGCGCCGCCCGCAGCGTCTCCGGCACGGTCGCCGGGGACTCGCCGCTCAGCAGGAAGTACGCGATGGCGCCGAAGGCGTAGCGGTCCGTGGCGGGGCTGCGGATGCCGTCGAAGACCTCGGGCGCGGCGAAGCCGGGGGTGAACCACACCTCGGCGGTCTGGTGTTCGGCGGCGAGCTTGCTCAGACCGAAGTCCACCAGGGTCGCCTGGCCGTGCTCGTCGATCATCACATTGCCGGGGGAGAGGTCGCCGTGCACGACCCGGCGGCCGGACGGGGTGGCCGCGCCGCTGTGCAGCCAGTCCAGCACCTCGGCGAGCTGCTCCAGGCAGCGCACCGCCGCGCGGCGCTCCTCCGCCGACTCCAGCGTCCGCTCGGCCCGCCAGTCGCGCAGGTCCAGACCCCGCACATGGTTCATCACCAGGTAGAGCGCCCGGCCGCCGGTCTCCGGTAAGACCCCCGCCGGATGCGCGGACGGCCCCTCGAAATGCTCCCTGATCCCCACCACGCCCGGACGGTGCACGAAGCGCAGCAGCTCGGCCTGCTCCCGCCACTTCGCGCTGACCCGCGCGAACAGCTCCGGGGAGAGGGCCTGCCGGTCGTCGAGCATCTTGACGACGACCGGTTCCGTCGCGCCGCCCAGCTCCAACTCGGCGAGATACAGCACGGCTTCGCCGCCGCGGCCGATCGACCGCCGCAGGCGGTATCTGTCCGGCGCGTCGTCCGGCCCTATGTACGAGGCGGTGTCCACGCACCTCAACTTACCGCCGGGGGTACGCCCCGGGCTGCCCTTCCGGAGGTGCCCGCGACCTTCCGCCACGGCGAATGCCGCATCCGCGAACGTGCCCTGTGCGCCGGTGCCTTAGGCATCCCGCGCGCCGGCGCGGCGTACGGCACCGGCCTAAGGACGTGACGGCGCGGGCTAAGGCCCCCGCGGGGCACAGGTTCGGGCAGGTGCCCGATGTGAGGGGGGTGCCTCACGGACGAAGCTTGAGGCACCGAGAAAGAGATCCCCTTCCAAGGAGAAGAAGATGTTCGCGTACGAACTGCACCAGGCCCGCAGGGCCGACCTCACGGAGCAGGCCGACCAGTGGCGCCTCGCCCAGCAGGCCAAGGCGGCGCGGGCCGAGCGCCGCGCGGCGGCCCGCCGCTCCGCCGCGAGACCGGCGGTACGAACCGACCGGGAGTCCGCGGAGAGTCCCACCCCCCACCGTCACCTGCGCCCGCACAGTGCGTCATGACGGCCGCGCCCGTGGAGGCCCCGCCGGGGGCCGGGGCCTCCACCCCGTCCGCCGGAGCGGATCCGGCGGACGAAGCGCACAAAGTATTGGGTGTCGGTACAGCCCCCGGGCGTGACATGCTCGGGGGCGTGCAGACGCAGTCGTTCAGCCCCGTGTTCATCGGCCGGGACACCGAGCTGACGCGGCTGGCCTCGGCGCTGGCGGCGGCGGACACCGGCGAGTCGCAGGCCGTGCTGATCGGCGGTGAGGCCGGGGTCGGAAAGACGCGGCTGACCGAGGAGTTCCTCGCCGCGGCCCGTACCGCGGGAGCGGTCACCGCGCTCGGCGCCTGCGTGGAGATCGGCGCCGAGGGCCTGCCCTTCGCCCCGGTCTCCGGCGCGCTGCGCGACCTCTACCGCCAGCTCGGGCCCGAGCTGACCGCCGCGGCGGCCGGCCAGCAGGCCGAACTCTCCCGGCTGCTCCCGGAGCTGGCGAGCCCGGACGGCGCCCTGCGCGAGGCCTACGACGAGGACGGCCGCGCCCGGCTCTTCGAACTCACCGCCCGCCTGCTGGAACGCCTCGGCGCCGACCGCACGGTCGTCGTGGTCGTCGAGGATCTGCACTGGGCCGACCGCTCCACCCGCGAACTGCTCGCGTACCTCTTCCGCTCGCTCCAGCGCTGCCGGGTGCTGGTCGCGGCCACGTACCGGGCGGACGACATCCACCGCCGGCACCCGCTGCGCCCCTTCCTCGCCGAGACCGACCGGCTGCGCCGCGTCGAGCGCCTGGAGTTGTCGCGCTTCACCCGCGCCGAGGTCCGCAGCCAGCTGACGGCGATCCTGCCGGACGCGCCGGACGAATCGGTCGTCGACCAGGTCTTCACCCGCTCGGACGGCAACCCGTTCTTCGTCGAGGAACTGGCGTGCAGCCTGGGCCTGGGCTGCGCGACGGGCCTGAGCGACTCGCTGCGCGACCTGCTGCTGGTGCGCGTCGAGGCGCTGTCCGAGGACGCCCAGCGGGTCGCGAAGTTCGTCGCCGAGGGCGGCAGCACCGTCGAGTACAGACTGCTCGCCGCCGTCACCGGGCTGTGCGAGGACGATCTGCTGGACGCGCTGCGCACCGCCGTGGGCGCCAACCTCCTGCTGCCCACCGACAGCGGCGAGGGCTACCGCTTCCGCCACTCCCTGGTCCGCGAGGCGGTCGGCGACGACCTGCTGCCCGGCGAGCGCAGCCGGATCAACCGGCGCTACGCACAGGCCGTCGAGGCCGACCCGGCACTGGTGCCCGCCGACGAGCGCGCCGCGCGGCTGGCCAACTACTGGTACGCCGCCCACGACACCGGCCGCGCGCTGCCCGCGGCGCTCGGCGCCGCCGTCGAGGCGCGGCACCGCCACGCCTACGCCGAGCAGTACCGGCTGCTGGAACGCGCGCTCGAACTGTGGGACGACGCGCCCGCGGAGGTACGCGCCGCGCTGCGCCCCACCGACTACGCCGAGGCCTACCCGCCCTGCGACTGCCCCACCGACCAGCCGCTCGACCTCGTCGACCTGCTCGCCGAGATCACCGTCGCCGCCCGGCTCAGCGGCGAGCAGGAGCGCTCCTACACGATGGCCAAGCGGGCGCTGCGGCTCATGGAGCGCCTCGGCAGCCACGATCCGCTGCGCGCCGCCTGGTTCTGGGCGCAGCGCGCCACCGCCACGGAGAACCTGGGCCGCGGCGACGGCTGGGAGGAGCTGAACCGGGCCCGCGAACTCGTCCGCGGGCTGCCGCCGTCGGCGACACACGCCGAGGTGCTGGTGCGGATCGCCGGATGGATCATGGTCCACAAGTCCGGCGCCGAGGGCACCGCCATCGCCGGGCAGGCCGCCGAACTGGCGAAGTCCGCCGGGGCCCGCGACACCGAACTGCACGCCCGCATCACCCTCGGCCTCCTCCAGGCCGACGCCGGTGACGTCGCCGGCGGCATCGCCGTCGTCGAAGAGGTGCGCCGGCAGATCGCCGACTGGGGCGTGCCCCGGCTGATATCCCGCACCTACGGAAACCTGTCCTCCGTCCTGGAGGGCGCCGGCCGCTCCAGCGACGCGGTGCGCGTCAGCCGCGAGGGCCAGGAACGCGTCGCCGGCCACGTCGCCAACGCCACGAACTCCTGGCTGCTCGGCAACGAGGGCGAATCCCTGTTCATGCAGGGCTGCTTCGACCAGGCCGCCGTCAAACTCGCCGCCGCCCGCCAGGCCCAGAACGTCGAGCGCAGCGTGCAGTGCGCGGGCGTGGAGATGTTCCAGGGCTTCCTCGCGCTCGCCGTCGGCGACACCGAGGCCGCCGTCCGGCACCTCGCCTTCGCCACCGACGGGCTGCGCTACGACACCCAGCCGCAGCACCAGATCCCGCTGCGCGGCCTCGGCCTGCGGCTCGCCGCCGCCCAGGGACGCTACGAGGAGGCGCGGCACCGGCTGCTCGCCGCGATCGACGCCGGATTCCCCAACGGGACCGCCCGCTACGCCTGGCCGCTGCTCGCCGACGGCGCCGCCGCCGAGGCCGACGGGCCGTGGCCGCTCACCGGCGACCCCGCGCGCGGGCACGTCCTGGAACGGATCCGCGCCGCCGCCCGCGAGACCCCGCGGCCCGCGGGCGTCCACAAGGCGTACGCGCTGCGCGTCGAAGCGGAACTCGCCCGCGCGGAAGGACGCCACGAGCCCGACCTGTGGGCCGCCGCGGAAGCCGCCTTCGCGGCGGAGGAACGGCCCCTGGAACTCGCCGCGGTGCGCTACCGGCACGCCGAGGCGCTGCTCGGCCGCGGACCCGACACCCGCGAGGCCGCCGGGTGCCTGCTGGCCCTCGCGTACGAGGCCGCCACCGACACGGGGGCGAAACCGCTGGCCGCGGAGGTGGCCGCGCTCGCCGCGCGGGCCCGGCTGCCGCTCGACGCGACCGCCGCCCCCGCGCCCGCCCCGGCGGAGCCCGCCGACCCGGCGGACGCGCTGGGCCTGACGGCCCGGGAGCGCGACGTGCTCCGGCTCGTCGCGGACGGCCGGACGAACCGGCAGATCGCGGAGGAGCTCTTCATCTCGCCGAAGACGGCGAGTGTGCACGTGTCGAACATCCTGGGCAAGCTCGCCGTCGCCACCCGCGGCGAGGCCGCCGCCCTCGCCCACCGCCTCCACCTCTTCGCTCCCGCGGGGTGAGCGTTTTCCGCCCCGGGGGGGGTGCCACTCGCGGTGGCGCCCGCGACCTTCTGCCGGTGGGGGCTTGTCGCGCAGTTCCCCGCGCCCCTGAAAACGCTCGCCCTGCGGAGTAAGAGGGCGCTCATGCCGCGCAGGGCAACAAACCAGGGGCGCGAGGAACTGCGCGCTCAGCCTCCACCGGGGGTAAGGCGCACGGCCACGCCAGGTGGCAATCACCCGGGGGCGCGAGGAACTGCGCGCTCAGCCTCCACCGGGGGTAAGGCGCACGGCGACGCCAGGTGGCAATCACCCGGGGGCGCGGGGAACTGCGCGCTCAGCCTCCACCGGGGGTAAGGCGCACGGCGACGCCAGGTGGCAATCACCCGGGGGCGCGGGGAACTGCGCGCGCAACCCCCCACCAGGGGACGGTCGCGGACGCCACCGCAAGTGGCACCCCGGAGCGAAACGCCTAGGACACCGCCACGCGCAAGATGCGGTCGTCGCCCGGCTTGGGCGTCCCACGCCCGTCCGTGTTGCTCGTCGTCACGAGCAACGTGTGGTCGTCGACGGCCACCACCGTCCGCAGCCGCCCGTACGTCTTGACGAAGAATGCCTGCGGCGCGGCCGCCGCCTTCGTCCCGTCGAGCGGGATCCGCCACAGCCGCTCGCCCTTGAGCGAGGCCATCCAGATGCAGCCCGCCACGTAGGCGATGCCGCTGGGTGAGGCCTCGTCGGTGTGCCACTGCGCGACGGGGTCCACGTATCCGGCGCGGTGCGCGATGCCCTCCACCACGGGCCACCCGTAGTTCTTGCCGGGTTCGATGAGGTTGAGCTCGTCCCAGGTGTCCTGGCCGAACTCGGAGGCCCACAGGTGGCCTTCGGGGTCCCAGGCGAGGCCCTGGACGTTGCGGTGGCCGGGGGAGTAGACGAGGGAGCCGGAGACGGGGTTGTCGGGCGCGGGCTGCCCGTCGGGCGTCATCCGCAGGATCTTGCCGCCGAGCGAGGACATGTCCTGGGCGAGCCCGCGGTTGCCGGTCTCGCCGGTCCCGGCGTAGAGCATGCCGTCGGGGCCGAAGGCGATCCGCCCGCCGTTGTGGATCGAGCCGGTGGGGATGCCGCGCAGGATCGTGTCGGGGGCGCCGAGCTGGTCGCCGGCCGACCGCGTGGGGTCGTACAGCATGCGGGCGATGCGGTTGTCGGAGTCGGTGCTGAAGTACGCGTAGACGAAGTGGTCCGTGCCGAAGTTGGGGGAGAGGGCGAGCCCGAGCAGGCCGTTCTCGCCGCCCTGGGTGTGGGTGACGCCGGGGACGGTGCCGGCCAGCGTGCTCGTGCCCTTCTCCGGGTCGACGAGGCTGACCTTCCCGGTGTCGCGCGAGCCCACCAGCAGCGTGCCGTCGGCGAGCTGGGCGACGCCCCAGGGCGCGGCGAGCTTCGTGGCGACCGTGGCGTCGGCCTTGGCGCTGCCGGTGGCGGCCGCGGCGGGCGTGGTCGGCGTGGCGGAGGGGCTCGGCGCGGCGCTGGTGGTCGCGGCGGTGGACGCGGTCGGCGCGCCCTTGGAGTGCGAGGCCGTCGGGGCCTGCAAGCCCGGCGGATTCCCGCCGGAGCACCCCGCGGCCAGCAGCGCTCCCGCTGCCGCCACCGCGGCTCCGCGTACGACCCCGCGCGCGCGCCTGCGACGCCCTGTGCTCACCGTCTGCCCTCGCAAATCGTCCGCCGCGATCATGGTGCCCCCGTCCCGTCCCACCCAAGCACACGGCCGACCGCGCCGCCCGCAGAACGCCGCCACGGGCCGGGGCTCCCGGCCGCCCGGGGGTGTGCCCTAGCCTCCTGACCATGAACGACATCACCCAGGATTCCGCCGCGGGCCGGCGGCCGCAGGTGTGGCTGTCCCTGCCGCCCGAGGAGATCGACGGACTGCCGGACGCCTTCGACTACGTCTACTGGGACGGCACGGGGGACTTCCCCGCCGATCCCGCGCAGGCCGTCTTCTACGTCGTGCCCTATATGAAGGGGGCGGCGGCCGGCGCGCTGCCGCACATGACGTCGGTGCGCGTCATCCAGACGCTGAGCGCCGGTGTGGACCACATCACGCCCCACCTGCACCACTTCGCGCCGGGCGTGCGCCTGTGCAATGCGCGCGGGGTGCACGAGGCGAGCACCGCCGAGCTGACGCTCGCCCTGATCCTGGCCTCGCTGCGCGGCATCCCGCGCTTCGTCCGGGGCCAGGACGACGAGAAGTGGTACAGCGGCTTCTACCCCGCGCTGGCCGACCGCCGGGTGCTGATCGTCGGCTACGGATCGATAGGGGCCGCGGTCGAGGACCGGCTGCTGCCCTTCGAGGTCGAGGTCACCCGGGTCGCGCGCAGCGCCCGGAACTCCGCGCGGGGGCCCGTGCACGCGCTGGCCGACCTGCCCGCGCTGCTGCCGGACGCCGACGTGGTGGTCCTCACCACCCCGCTGACCGAGCAGACCAGGGGCCTGGCGGGCCCGAAGTTCCTCGCGGCGATGAAGGACGGCGCGCTGCTGGTGAACGTCGCGCGCGGCCCGGTCGTCGACACCGGGGCACTGCTCGCCGAGACCGCGTCGGGGCGGCTGACGGCGGCGCTGGACGTCACCGACCCCGAACCGCTGCCCGCCGGGCACCCGCTGTGGCACGCGCCGGGCGTCCTGATCAGTCCGCACGTGGGCGGCAGCACGTCGGCCTTCCTGCCGCGCGCCCAGCGTTTGATCCGGTCCCAACTGGCCAGGTTCGCAAGCGGGGAGGACCTCGCGAACGTCGTCCAGGTGACCGGCTGAGCGAGCCACCCACCGCGGAACGGCACCGGCCGACTGCGGCGGGTGTGCGCCCACCCCCATGTGGTTACGCTCAGTAGAGAGGCCCTATCGCTGAGTGACGATTCTGGTGTATCGTCCGGAGGCGGGGCCGCCGCGTGCGGAGCGGACGACCGCGGCGGAGGAACGACGAGCGAGTGAGGGGGGCGACGGGCGATGGACGGACCGAGGCGGTTCCCCGGCGGGCACACCCAGCGCGCCGCACGATCCGGCCGGCCGCGCGCCGGACGTCCGGTGTGCCCGGCGCACCGGCGGCGCACCGCGCGCCCGCCGGTCCCGGCGTACGGGACACCGAAGTGACCACCAGCGGCGCGGTCCTCACCCGGACCCCGGCGCGGGCCGGCGGCGGCCTGCTGCCGCAGCTCCTGCTGACCCTCGCCTGCGCGGGCTACACCACGGGGGCGGTGCTCGGCTGGGGCACCGGCCAGGTGGCCGCCTTCATGGGCGACTTCGGACTGTCGGCCGCCGCCGCGGCCGCCGCCGTCTCGATGCTGCTGTACGCCCGCAGATGCGCCTCCGGCCACCGGGCCGCCTGGGTGCTCTTCGCGGTGTCCTCGCTGATGGCCGCCCTCGGCAACGCCGTGTGGGGGTGGTACGAGGTGGTGCTCGACCGCCCCGTCCCGCAGACCTCGCCCGCCGACTTCTGTTTCCTGCTCTTCGCGCCGCCCGCCGTGATCGGCCTGCTGGTGCTCGCCAAACGCCCGGTGTCGAAGGCCGGCTGGATCTGTCTGGGCCTGGACACCTGGCTCATCGGCGGCTCGCTGCTCACCCTGTCCTGGAGCCTCGCGCTCGCCCGCGCCGCCACCTACGACGGGCCGAGCACCGCCAAGGTCGCCCTGTCGCTGGCCTACCCGCTGCTGGACATCGTGCTCGTGAGCATGGTCCTGGCCCTGCACTTCCGCCGCTCCGCCGCCAACCGCGCCGCCGTCAACACCGCGCTGGCCGCGCTCGCGCTCACCGTGCTGTGCGACGCGCTGTTCACCTCGCCGCTGCTGCGCGAGCACTACCACTCCGGCCAGATCCTGGACGCCGGCTGGTTCGCCGGCAGCATGCTCATGGCCTACGCGCCCTGGGTCGGCCGCGGCGAACTGCCGCTGCTGCGCCCGAGCGTCACCACCCGCCGGGTGACCGGCTCGCTCGCCGCCCTCACGCCCTACCTGGCGGCGGCGGTCTGCACCCTCGGCATCCTCTACGACATGATCACCGGCGAGAAGTGCGACAAGGTCGTGCTGCTCACCGGCAGCACCGTCGTCCTCGCCCTGGTGGTCCGGCAGGCCATCATGCTGCTGGACAACATCGCGCTGACCCAGGAGCTGGCCCAGAAGGAGAACCACTTCCGCTCCCTGGTCCAGGGGTCGAGCGACGTCATCATGATCGCCGCGCCCACCGGGGTGCTGCGCTACGTCAGCCCCGCCTCGGCCGGTGTCTACGGGCGCGACCCGGAGGAGATGGTCGGCACCGAGCTGTCCGCCCACATCCACCCCGACGACCTCGGCCGGGTCGTCCACGAGGTGCGGCGCTTCCTCGCCGCCCCGCCCGGCGAGGAGTCCGCCACCCGCATCGAGTGCCGTATCCGGTCCGGCCGCCGTGGCGGCCCGCCCGGCGCCGAGGACGGCTGGCTCAACGTGGAGTCCAGCGTCACCCGTTACCAGGGCGGCCTCATCTTCAACAGCCGGGACGTCACCGAGCGGGTCCGCCTCCAGGCCCAGCTCCAGCACAACGCCTCCCACGACCCGCTCACCGACCTGCCCAACCGCGCCCTGTTCCTGGACCGGGTCGGCAAGGCGCTGGCCGGCCGCCGCCCCGGTGACGACCGGGCCGCCGTCCTCTACGTCGACCTCGACGGCTTCAAGGGCGTCAACGACTCCATCGGCCACCAGGCCGGCGACCACCTGCTCACCCAGGCCGCCCGCCGCCTCCAGGGCGCGCTGCGGGCCGGTGACACCGCCGCCCGGCTCGGCGGCGACGAGTTCGCCGTGCTGGTGTGCGGCGCCGACGAGGAGCAGGCCGCCGAGATCGCCGAGCGGCTGCGCGCCGCCCTGTGCGAGCCCTACCGGGTGGACGGCGGCGAGGTGCGCGTCGGCGCCAGCATCGGCATCGCCTTCGGCGAGCCCGGCGGCTCCGCGGGCGAGCTGATGCGCGACGCCGACCTGGCGATGTACCGCGCCAAGCAGGCGGGCAAGGGCCGCGTCGAGGTCTACGCCCCGCAGCTGCGGACCGCCGCCGTACGCCGTACCGAGATGGCCACCCGGCTGCACCAGGCGCTGCACGACGGCGAGTTCACGTTGCTGCACCAGCCGGTCGTGGAGCTGGCGGGCGGCCGGATCGCGGCCGTCGAGGCACAGGCCCGCTGGCGCTCCTCGCAGGGCATCCTCTTCACCCCCGCGGAGTTCCTGCAAGCCGCCGAGGACACCGACCGCACCGTCGAGCTGGGCCGCTGGCAGCTGGAGCAGGCGGTCGCGCAGGCCGCGCTGCGGCACGGGGCCGGCCACCGGGTGCCGGTCACCGTCAAGCTGTCCGCGCTGCGGCTGCTGCACCGCGACCTGCCGCCCGGCGCCGTCGAGGGCCTGCTGGAGCGGTACGGGCTGCCCCCCGGCGCCCTGGTCGTGGAGCTGACCGGCGGCGCCCCCGGCGTGGCGCTGGACGAGCTGGAGCGGCGGCTGCGCCAGCTGCGCCGCACCGGCGTGCGGATCGCCCTCGGTGGCTTCGGCACCGGCCACGCGGCGCTCGGCGCGCTGCGCACCCTCCCGGTGGACGCCGTCAAGCTCGACCGGCTCTTCGTCGAGGGCATGGCCGACTCCCCGCGGCTGCGGACGATCACCCGCGGGCTGCTGATGATGGCCACCGACCTGGGGCTGCGTACCGTCGCCGACGGGGTGGACCGGCCGGAGCAGGTGCACGCGCTGCGTGAGATGGGCTGCGGCCAGGGCCAGGGCATGGCCTTCTCCGGGCTGCTGGACGAGCACCGGCTGCGCGGCTCGCTGACCCGCGGCGGATACCCACTGCCGGGTGATCCGGAGCGCCGCGGCGGCCCCGACGGCACCTGCCCCGTATCCCAGGAAACCGCACGTGAGCAGGTTGCGCAGCGCACCGTGCAGCTGCCGTCCTGTCGATCACATAGTGAGACGCGTGTCCCACCCGCTTGACACCCGCCGGGGGTCCGGAGGAAGGTCGAGGCCATGCGCACCCGAATTCTCGTACTTGGAAAGCGCGTCGGCTGACCGAGGCATCACCGCCTCGCACTCGCACCGGCGCGCTCCCCTCGCTTGCCTCACGGCACGAGGGGTTTTTTGTTGTCCGGCGACCGGCCGACGAGCCCACCGCCCCCACTTCACCACCCTCATCTTCGAGAGAAGAGAACGCAGATGACCGAGCAGGCCACCGGGTCCCACCATCCGCAGCCGCGGACCCGCACCGCGGTTCCCGCCGCTGCCCCCGCCGAGCGCATGACGGGTGCGCAGGCGCTCATCCGCTCCCTTGAGGCCGTAGGCGTCGACACCGTGTTCGGCATCCCGGGCGGTGCGATCCTGCCGGCGTACGACCCGCTGATGGACTCCTCCAAGGTCCGCCACGTCCTGGTCCGGCACGAGCAGGGCGCGGGGCACGCGGCCACCGGTTACGCGCAGGCCACCGGCCGGGTCGGGGTGTGCATGGCGACCTCGGGCCCGGGGGCGACCAACCTGGTCACACCGATCGCCGACGCGCACATGGACTCGGTGCCGATCGTCGCCATCACCGGCCAGGTCGCCTCGAAGTCGATCGGCACCGACGCCTTCCAGGAAGCCGACATCTGCGGCATCACCATGCCGGTCACCAAGCACAACTTCCTGGTGACCGACCCCGCCGACATCCCGCACACCATCGCCGAGGCCTTCCACATCGCGGCCACCGGCCGCCCCGGCCCGGTCCTGGTCGACATCGCCAAGGACGCGCTGCAGAACCAGACGACCTTCTCCTGGCCGCCGCAGCAGGACCTGCCCGGCTACCGCCCGGTGACCAAGCCGCACGCCAAGCAGATCCGCGAGGCCGCCCGGCTGATCAACGAGTCCCGCCGCCCGGTCTTCTACGTCGGCGGCGGTGTCGTCAAGGCGCACGCCACCGCGGAGCTGCGGATCCTGGCCGAGCTGACCGGTGCCCCGGTCACCACGACCCTGATGGCGCTCGGCGCCTTCCCCGACAGCCACCCGCAGCACGTCGGCATGCCGGGCATGCACGGCGACGTCTCGGCGGTCACCGCGCTGCAGAAGTCGGACCTGATCGTCGCGCTCGGCGCCCGCTTCGACGACCGCGTCACCGGCCGGCTGGACACCTTCGCGCCCAACGCCAAGGTCGTGCACGCCGACATCGACCCGGCGGAGATCTCCAAGAACCGGGTCGCGGACGTGCCGATCGTCGGCGACGCCCGCGAGGTGCTGGCGGACCTGATCGTGGCCGTCCAGGCCGAGCACGAGTCCGGCCACAAGGGCGACTACACCGAGTGGTGGAACCACCTGAACTTCTGGCGCAACACCTACCCGCTCGGCTACGACGTCCCCGAGGACGGCAGCCTCGCCCCGCAGCAGGTCATTGAGCGGATCGGGCAGCTCGCCCCGGAGGGCACCCTGTTCGCCGCGGGCGTCGGCCAGCACCAGATGTGGGCCGCGCAGTTCATCAAGTACGAGCAGCCCGGCACGTGGTTCAACTCCGGCGGCGCCGGCACCATGGGCTACGCCGTCCCGGCGGCGATGGGCGCCAAGGCCGGCCGTCCGGACGCCACCGTGTGGGCGATCGACGGCGACGGCTGCTTCCAGATGACCAACCAGGAACTGGTCACCTGCGCCCTCAACGGCATCCCGATCAAGGTCGCCGTCATCAACAACGGCGCGCTGGGCATGGTCCGCCAGTGGCAGAACCTCTTCTACGGCGAGCGCTTCTCCAACACCGTGCTGCACTCCGGCGCCGAGAACGTCCCCGGCTCCACCCAGGGCGTCGGCTCCATCACCAACCGCGGCACCCGCGTCCCGGACTTCGTGAAGCTGGCCGACGCGATGGGCTGTGTGGGCCTGCGCTGCGAGTCCGCCGACGACCTCGACAAGGTCATCGCCGAGGCCAACGCCATCAACGACCGGCCCGTCGTCGTCGACTTCATCGTCCACGAGGACGCGATGGTCTGGCCCATGGTCGCGGCCGGCACCTCCAACGACGAGATCATGGCCGCCCGGGACGTCCGCCCGGACTTCAGCGACGACCTCGACGACTGACCGCGCGGAAGAGCGAGAGAAGGAAGCACGCAGACATGTCCAAGCACACGCTCTCCGTCCTGGTGGAGAACAAGCCGGGTGTCCTGGCCCGGATCACCGCGCTGTTCTCGCGCCGCGGTTTCAACATCGACTCGCTGGCCGTCGGCACCACCGAGCACCCGGACATCTCCCGGATCACCATCGTCGTCAACGTCATCGACGAACTGCCGCTGGAACAGGTGACGAAGCAGCTCAACAAGCTGGTCAACGTGCTGAAGATCGTCGAGCTGGACCCGGCCGCGGCGGTCGCACGTGAACTCGTCCTGGTGAAGGTGCGCGCCGACAACGAGACGCGCTCCCAGATCGTGGAGATCGTCCAGCTCTTCCGCGCCAAGACCGTGGACGTCTCGCCCGAGGCGGTCACCGTCGAGGCCACCGGATCCGCCGACAAGCTGGAGGCCATGCTCAAGATGCTGGAGCCGTTCGGCATCAAGGAGCTGGTGCAGTCCGGCACCATCGCCATCGGGCGCGGGGCCCGGTCCATCACCGACCGCTCGCTGCGCGCGCTGGACCGTTCGGCGTAACGCCGCACGGCCGCCCGCGCTCGCCGATCCGCATGGCGAGACCCGAAAACCCGTATCCGCCCGCCCGACGTACGGTGGGCCGCACAACCCGAAACAAGGAGAACCCCAAGTGGCCGAGCTGTTCTACGACGACGACGCCGACCTGTCCATCATCCAGGGCCGCAAGGTCGCGGTCATCGGCTACGGCAGCCAGGGCCACGCCCACGCGCTGTCGCTGCGCGACTCGGGTGTGGACGTGCGCGTCGGCCTGCACGAGGGCTCGAAGTCGAAGACGGTTGCCGAGGAGCAGGGCCTGAAGGTGCTGCCGGTCGCCGAGGCCGCCGCCGAGGCCGACGTCATCATGATCCTGGTGCCGGACCCGATCCAGGCGAAGGTCTACGAGGAGTCCATCAAGGACAACCTCAAGGACGGCGACGCCCTCTTCTTCGGCCACGGCCTCAACATCCGCTACGGCTTCATCAAGCCGCCGGCCGGTGTCGACGTGTGCATGGTCGCCCCCAAGGGCCCGGGTCACCTGGTCCGCCGCCAGTACGAGGAAGGCCGCGGCGTGCCGTGCATCGCGGCCGTCGAGCAGGACGCGACGGGCAAGGGCTTCGCGCTCGCGCTGTCGTACGCCAAGGGCATCGGCGGCACCCGCGCCGGCGTCATCAAGACCACCTTCACCGAGGAGACCGAGACCGACCTCTTCGGCGAGCAGGCGGTGCTGTGCGGCGGCACCTCCGCGCTGGTCAAGGCGGGCTTCGAGACCCTGGTCGAGGCCGGTTACCAGCCGGAGATCGCGTACTTCGAGTGCCTGCACGAGCTCAAGCTCATCGTGGACCTGATGTACGAGGGCGGCCTGGAGAAGATGCGCTGGTCGGTCTCCGAGACCGCCGAGTGGGGCGACTACGTCACCGGCCCGCGGATCATCACCGACGCCACCAAGGCGGAGATGAAGAAGGTCCTCGCCGAGATCCAGGACGGCACCTTCGCCAACAACTGGATCGCCGAGTACAACGCCGGCCTGCCGAAGTACAACGAGTACAAGAAGGCCGACGAGGACCACCTGCTGGAGACCACCGGCAGGAAGCTGCGCAAGCTCATGAGCTGGGTGGACGACGAGGCGTAAGGCCTCCCGCGCGGCGGTCCGCCGCGCACCCGGGTTGCGTCGCTCCGTGGCGTCCGCACGGTGCCGTGTGCACCGTGCACAGGTGGCTGACCGCCATCTGGTACGCACTTTGTACGAAGCGACGCAACCCCTCCGGGTGATCCTTCCATTTCGGCAAAGGCGCGGATTCGCCCCGCCGATACACTGCTCTGACAAGCGCGTTCAGGCTCACAGCGTCGTGCGTCTTCCACGCGGCAAGCCCCCCGAAACCTCCCTGGTAGCGGTCGTACGGGACTCGGCCGCCCACGAAGGACAAGTGAGGACCACGTGAGCCAGAAGCCTGTCGTACTCATCGCAGAAGAGCTGTCGCCGGCCACGGTGGACGCGCTCGGGCCGGACTTCGAGATCCGGCACTGCAACGGTGCCGACCGAGCCGAACTGCTTCCCGCCATCGCCGACGTGGACGCGATCCTGATCCGCAGCGCCACCAAGGTGGACGCCGAGGCCATCGCCGCCGCCCGCAAACTCCGTGTCGTCGCGCGGGCCGGTGTCGGCCTGGACAACGTCGACGTCGCCGCCGCCACCAAAGCCGGTGTGATGGTCGTCAACGCGCCGACCTCCAACATCGTCACCGCCGCCGAGCTGGCCTGCGGTCTGCTGATCGCCACCGCCCGCAACATCGCGCCGGCCAACGCCGCGCTGAAGAACGGCGAGTGGAAGCGCAACAAGTACACCGGTGTCGAGCTGAGCGAGAAGACCCTCGGCGTCGTGGGCCTCGGCCGCATCGGCGTCCTGGTGGCCCAGCGCATGTCGGCCTTCGGGATGAACGTCGTCGCGTACGACCCCTACGTGCAGCCCGCGCGCGCCGCCCAGATGGGCGTCAAGCTGCTGACGCTGGACGAGCTGCTGGAGCAGTCCGACTTCATCACCGTGCACCTGCCCAAGACGCCGGAGACCCTGGGTCTGATCGGCGACGAGGCGCTGCACAAGGTCAAGCCCTCGGTGCGGATCGTCAACGCCGCCCGCGGCGGCATCGTCGACGAGGAGGCGCTGGCCTCGGCGCTCAAGGAGGGCCGGGTCGCGGGCGCGGGCCTGGACGTCTTCTCCAAGGAGCCGTGCACCGACTCGCCGCTCTTCCAGTTCGACAACGTCGTGGCCACCCCGCACCTGGGCGCCTCCACCGACGAGGCGCAGGAGAAGGCCGGTATCGCCGTCGCGAAGTCGGTGCGCCTGGCGCTCGCCGGCGAGCTGGTCCCGGACGCGGTCAACGTCCAGGGCGGTGTCATCGCCGAGGACGTCAAGCCCGCGCTGCCGCTGGCCGAGAAGCTCGGCCGGATCTTCACCGCGCTGGCCGGCGAGGTCGCCGCCCGGCTCGACGTCGAGGTCTACGGCGAGGTCACCCAGCACGACGTGAAGATCCTCGAACTCAGCGCGCTCAAGGGCGTCTTCGAGGACGTCGTCGCCGAGACGGTGAGCTACGTCAACGCGCCGCTGTTCGCGCAGGAGCGCGGTGTCGAGGTGCGCCTGACGACCAGCTCGGAGTCGCCCAACCACCGCAACGTGGTGACCGTGCGCGGCACCCTCGCCGACGGCACCGCGGTCGCGGTGTCCGGCACGCTGGCCGGGCCCAAGCACCTGCAGAAGATCGTCGCGGTCGACGACAACGACGTGGACCTCGCGCTCGCCGACCACATGGCCTTCCTGCGCTACACCGACCGCCCCGGCGTCGTCGGCACCATCGGCCGCATCCTCGGCGAGGTCGGCGTCAACATCGCCGGTATGCAGGTCGCCCGCTCCACCGCAGGCGGCGACGCGCTGGTCGCCCTCACCGTCGACTCGACGATCCCGGCGGGCGTGCTCACCGACATCGCCGGCGAGATCGGCGCCACCTCGGCCCGCGCGGTCAACCTGACGGACTGAGCCCCCGGCACGACACCGGCGCCGCCCCCTCCCGAGGGGGCGGCGCCGGCGCGTTCTGCGGGCCGGGCGTCAGAGCCGGGCGGCCTTGAGCGCCATGTGGAGCAGCAGCCGCGCCTCGCCGTCCGCGAGGTCCAGGCCGGTGAGCTGCTCGATCCGGGAGAGCCGGTAATACAGCGTCTGCCGGTGGATGGCCAGCGCGGTGGCGGTCCGCCCGGCCTGGCCCGCGTGGTCGAGGAAGACCTCGGCGGTGTGCGCCAGCTCCTGGTGGTCCTCGGTGAGCAGCGGCGCGACCGCGGGGTCCGGCGGCGCCCCCGACGGCAGCGCGGTCAGCAGCCGGTAGGGGCCCAGCGTCGACCACTTCGCGATCGGGCCCAGCTCCCCTTGCGCGTGCGCCGCCCGCGCCGCCGACGTGGCCTCGCGCCAGGCTCCGGGCAGCTCGCCGAGGGTGCCGCGCGCCGCGCCGATCCCGGCGACCGCGCCGGGCGAGCCCACCGCGTCCAGCAGCCGGGCCGCAGCGGTACGGGCCGGGCCCAGCACCTGCCGGGACCGCAGCCGCACCAGCAGCGCGACCAGCTCGCCGCGGCCCCGCTCCGGAACCCGGGCCAGCGCCGCGCCCGACGGGATGGTCCGCAGCCCCGGCAGCACGCCCGGCGGCTCCCCGGCGGGCGCGCGTACGCACACCAGCGCGTGCGGCTCGTCCGCGTCGCGGTCCAGGGCCAGCCGCAGCGCGTCCTCCGCGGTGTCCCGGTCGGCGCGGCCGGCGGCGGTCAGCAGTCCGCGCAGCGCCCGCCCGGTCTCGGCCCCGGCCAGCGACATCGCGGCGAGCCGCTCGCCCATCCGGCCGGCCACCGCCATCGCGGCGGACAGCTGCGCGGGGGAGTGCTCGGCCTCGTCCAGCAGCCACACGTAGCCGTAGACGAACCCGGCGTGCCGGACCGGCAGGCAGAGCCGGCCGCGCACCACGCCTGCGTCGGGGGCGGCGGGGATCCGGACGGGGCCGGAGGCGCGCGCGATGCCGTACCGCTCGAACCAGGCGCGCACCTCGGCGGTGGAGTGCCGGGTGAGGATGGAGCGGGTGCGGACCGGATCGAGCGCGCCGGCGTCCTCGCTGTCGTGGACCCCGAAGGCGATCAGCCGGAAGTCCCGGTCCTCCAGCGTGGCGGGGGCGCCGAGCAGCGCCGACACCTCGTCGACCAGGTCCTGGAGATCGCTGTGGTCCCCGTACTCAGCTCGCACCCGGTCATTGTCCCTCATACATCTGTATGAGGGACGGCGGGGCGATGCGTGACAGGTGTCGATGGTCCGGCGGGAAGGAGACTTCTAGATTCACGGTGTCGGAGCCTGTCCGCCGACGATTCCGCTGTTTCGGCCGTGTTCTGGAGGACACCCCGTGTTCGGTCCCGTGTTGCTCGCCGCCTCGCGCAGCGACCGTCTGCGCCGCGTCGTCGCCGCCGCGCCGGTCACCCGTCCGGTGGTGGACCGGTTCGTCGCCGGTGACGCCCTGCACCCCGCCCTCGACACCGTGCGCGCCCTCACCGCGAGCGGTCTCGACGTCACCCTCGACCACCTCGGCGAGGACGTCACCGACCGGGCCACCGCCACCGCGACCCGCGACGCCTACCTGCGGCTGCTGGAGACGCTGCGCGACGAGCGGCTCGGCGACCGCGCCGAGGTGTCGGTCAAGCTCTCCGCCTTCGGCCAGGCGCTCCCCGACGGCGGCCACGACATCGCGCTGGAGAACGTCCGGGCGGTCGCCGAGCTGGCGTCGCAGTCCGGCACCACCGTGACGCTCGACATGGAGGACCACACCACCGTGGACTCCACGCTCGCCATCCTCGCCGAGCTGCGCAAGGAGCACCCGGGCACCGGCGCGGTCCTCCAGTCGTACCTGTTCCGCACCGAGGAGGACGCCCGCGCGCTCGCCGTCGCCGGCTCCCGGGTGCGGCTGGTCAAGGGCGCCTACAAGGAGCCCGCCCGGGTCGCCTTCCAGAACAAGCGGGACGTCGACAAGGCGTACGTCCGCGCGCTGCGCACGCTCTTCGCCGGCGACGGCTACCCGATGGTCGGCTCGCACGACCCGCGCATGATCGCCATCGCCCAGGAGTTCGCCTCCCGCTACGGCCGCGCCCCCGGCAGTTACGAGTTCCAGATGCTCTACGGCATCCGCACCGCCGAGCAGCGGCGGCTCGCGGACGAAGGGGAGCGTATGCGGATCTACGTGCCGTACGGCGCAGACTGGTACGGCTACTTCATGCGCCGCCTCGCCGAGCGCCCCGCCAACCTGGCCTTCTTCCTGCGCTCCTTCGCCCCCGCCGCCGGCCGCTGACGGCCCGACCCTCCAAGGAGACATCCCCCATGGACGCCGTGACCCAGGTCCCCGCCCCGGTCAGCGAGCCGGTGCACACCTACGCCCCCGGCAGCCCCGAGCGGGCCCGGCTGGAGGCCAAGCTCAAGGAGCTGGCCGCGCACCCCGCCGAGCTGCCGATGACCATCGGCGGCACCGAGCGGATGGGCGGCGGCGAGCGCTTCGACGTCGTCCAGCCGCACAACCACGGCCAGGTCCTCGGCAGCTACGCCAACGCCACCGCGCAGGACGCGCAGGACGCGATCGACGCGGCGCTGGCCGCCGCCCCGGCCTGGCGGGCGCTGCCCTTCGACGAGCGCGCCGCGGTCTTCCTGCGCGCCGCCGAGCTGATGTCCGGGCCGTGGCGCGAGACGCTGGTGGCCTCCACCATGCTCGGGCAGTCCAAGACCGTGCAGCAGGCCGAGATCGACAGCCCGTGCGAGCTGGTCGACTTCTGGCGCTTCAACGTCCACTACGCCCGGCAGATCCTCGCCGAGCAGCCGGTGGCCAACGCGCCCGGCGTGTGGAACCGGCTGGACCACCGTCCGCTGGAGGGCTTCGTCTACGCGATCACGCCCTTCAACTTCACCGCCATCGCCGGCAACCTGCCGACCGCGCCCGCCCTCATGGGCAACGTCGTGGTGTGGAAGCCGTCGCCCACCCAGACCCACTCGGCCGTTCAGATCATGCGGGTGCTGCGGGAGGCCGGGCTGCCCGACGGCGTGATCAACCTGGTGACCGGCGACGGCCTGGCCGTCTCCGAGGCCGCGCTGCCGCACCCGATGCTGGCCGGCATCCACTTCACCGGCTCCACGAAGACCTTCCAGCACCTGTGGCGCACGGTCGGCGAGAACATCGAGCGCTACCGCTCCTACCCGCGGATCGTCGGCGAGACCGGCGGCAAGGACTTCCTGATCGCCCACCCCTCGGCCGACCCGGCGGTGCTGAAGACCGCGCTGACCCGCGGCGCCTTCGAGTACCAGGGCCAGAAGTGCTCGGCGACCTCGCGCGCGTACATCCCGCGCTCGATCTGGGAGTCCGGCTTCAAGGAGGACTTCGCCGCCGAGATCGACGGCATCACGATGGGCGACGTCACCGACCTGTCCAACTTCGTCGGCGCCCTCATCGACGAGCGGGCCTTCGCCAAGAACAAGGCGGCCATCGACCGCGCCAAGGCCGACCCGACGATCGAGGTCGTCGCGGGCGGCACGTACGACGACTCGGTGGGCTGGTTCGTCCGCCCGACCGTGCTCGCCAGCACCGACCCGGACAACGAGGTCTTCACGCAGGAGTACTTCGGCCCGGTGCTCGGCGTGTACGTCTACGACGACGGTGCGGACGGCGCCTACGAGGCGATGCTGGACCAGATGGAGTCGGTCGCGGACTACGCGCTGACCGGGTCGGTCGTCGCGCGGGACCGGGCCGCGGTGACGTACACGATGGAGCGGCTGCGGGACGCGGCGGGCAACTTCTACGTCAACGACAAGTCGACCGGTGCGGTCGTCGGCCAGCAGCCCTTCGGCGGCGGCCGGGCGTCGGGCACCAACGACAAGGCGGGCGCCGCGCAGAACCTGATGCGCTGGACGTCCACCCGGGCCATCAAGGAGACCCTGGTGCCGCCCACCGACTACCGCTACCCGCACATGGGCTGACCGGCGCCGCCCCAGGGCGGGCCCCCGGCAGACGATCACCCGTTCGCGACGGCCGAGTCCGCGAACGGGTGATCGTCTGTCTCAGATAGTAGGAAGTCCGAGTAATTGTGGCGACAGGACGAGCGAGCTGGCCTAGCTTTGTAGGAGCCGAACGTCTCGCCCATCCGGTGAGCGGCGGATGCGTCCAGCAGGCCTTTCGAGCGGGTCACCCCCGCGGCCGGACCCCGCCCCGTTCCGCGTCCTCCATGTCAGTGCCCGCGGCACCTCCGCCCGTTCTTCCCGCTTGCCCCGCTTTCCCCAGGAGTTGATCCCTCATGGACGACACCGCCCGCCAGAACGCCCTGCGCGCCCTGCAGCGCAGCCTGGACCGCCGTGACAACGGCGGCAGCACCGGCCACGAGAGCCACTGAGCCCGCCTCCTTCCACGACATCGGGCCCCTGACCGGGACGACGGCGCCCGATGTCCGACATGCGGACATCGGATGTCACCGGCTGGGATGGGGAGTACGGTGCCGGACATGTCTCGAAGCCTCAGCCTCGCAGTGATCCCCGGTGACGGAATCGGCCAGGAAGTGGTCGCCGAGGGCCTCAAGGTCCTCTCCGCCGTCCTCCCCTCCGACACCAAGCTGGAGACGAAGGAGTTCGACTTCGGCGCCAAGCGGTACCACGCCACCGGGCAGACCCTCACCGACGAGGACCTGGAGCAGCTCAAGCAGCACGACGCGATCCTGCTGGGCGCCATCGGCGACCCGTCCGTGCCCTCGGGCGTGCTGGAGCGCGGCTTCCTGCTCAAGCTGCGCTTCGCCTTCGACCACCATGTGAACCTGCGCCCGAGCAAGCTCTACCCGGGCGTCGGCACCCCCCTCGCGGGCAGCCCGCAGATCGACTTCGTCGTCGTCCGCGAGGGCACCGAGGGCCCCTACACGGGCAACGGCGGGGCGATCCGCGTCGGCACCCCGCAGGAGGTCGCCACCGAGGTCAGCCTCAACACCGCGTTCGGCATCGAGCGCGTGGTGCGCGACGCGTACACCCGCGCGCAGGCCCGCCCGCGCAAGAAGCTCACGCTCGTCCACAAGAACAACGTACTGGTGCACGCCGGCCACCTGTGGACCCGGATCTTCGAGCAGGTCGGCCGCGAGTTCCCCGAGGTCAGCACCGACTACCTGCACGTCGACGCCGCGACCATCTTCCTGGTCACGCAGCCCGAGCGGTTCGACGTCATCGTCACCGACAACCTCTTCGGCGACATCATCACCGACCTCGCCGCGGCCGTCTCCGGCGGCATCGGCGTCGCCGCGAGCGGCAACATCAACCCCGGCCGCGAGTTCCCGTCGATGTTCGAGCCGGTCCACGGCTCGGCCCCGGACATCGCCGGCCAGTCCAAGGCCGACCCGACCGCGACCGTGCTGTCCGTGGCCCTGCTGCTGCGCCACCTCGGCTACGACGCGGAGGCCGACCGGATCGACGCCGCCGTCCAGGCCGACCTCGCCGAGCGCACCGGCGGGCCCGCCCGGTCCACCGTCGAGATCGGCGACGCGCTCGCCGCCCGGGTTTCCGGCTGACCCGGCACCGGAGGTAGGTACCCGGCCCCGCCGCTGCGATAATCGGAGGCGGGGCCGCGTTACGGCCTAGAACTTGGACGTCCTAGCAAGTGGGGCGCCACAGGTGGCAGCGGGACACGGCAGCAGAACACGACGCACCTGAAGGACACACACCATGACGACGCCCACGATCGAGCTGAAGCCGTCCTCCCACCCGCTGCCCGTCGCCGAGCGCGACGCGATCCTGGCGAACCCCGGCTTCGGCCGCCACTTCACCGACCACATGGTCACCATCAAGTGGACCGAGGGCCGCGGCTGGCACGACGCGCAGCTGGTGCCGTACGCGCCGCTGTCGATCGAGCCCGCGAACATGACGCTGCACTACGCGCAGACCATCTTCGAGGGCCTCAAGGCGTACCAGCAGCCCGACGGGACCGTCGCCACCTTCCGCCCGGAGGCCAACGCCGAGCGCTTCCAGGCCTCCGCCCGCCGCCTGGCCATGCCCGAGCTGCCCGTGGAGACCTTCATCGAGGCCTGCGACGTGCTCGTCCGGCAGGACCGCGGCTGGGTCCCCGGCGCCGGTGAGGCCTCGCTCTACCTGCGGCCCTTCATGTTCGCCACCGAGGTCGGCCTCGGGGTGCGCCCGGCCAACGAGTACCTCTTCGTCGTCATCGCCTCCCCGGCCGGCGCGTACTTCTCCGGCGGCGTCCAGCCCGTGTCCGTCTGGCTCTCCGAGGAGTACGTCCGCGCGGCCCCCGGCGGCACCGGCGCCGCCAAGACCGGCGGCAACTACGCGGCCTCCCTCGTCGCCCAGGCCCAGGCCACCGAACACGGCTGCGACCAGGTCGTGTGGCTCGACGCGATCGAGCGCCGCTGGATCGAGGAGATGGGCGGGATGAACCTGTACTTCGTGTACGGCAACCGCATCGTCACCCCCGAGCTGAGCGGCTCCCTGCTGCCCGGCATCACCCGTGACTCACTGCTGCGCATCGCCGCGGACCTCGGCTACGAGGTGGCCGAGGGCCGCATCAGCGTCGACGACTGGCGCGCCGCCACGGAGGACGGCTCCCTCACGGAGGTCTTCGCGTGCGGCACGGCCGCGGTCATCACGCCGGTCGGCTCGGTGAAGTCCACCCGGGCGAACTGGCTGGTCGGCGACGGCACCCCGGGCGAGGTGACGATGCGGCTGCGGGCCGCGCTCCTCGACATCCAGACGGGCCAGGCCCCGGACCCCCACGCCTGGATGCATCCACTCGGCGCGTGAGCGCTTGACGGGCCCCCTGCTGCGCAGGGCGGTGAGCGTTTTTAGGGGCGCGGGGAACTGCGCGCTCAGCCCCCACCGGCCGGCGGTCCGGATCGGACCGAAGAGACCCTTCGGGTCGGTGACGACCCGCGCCCCGGTGGGGGCTGAGCAGC
>NZ_JBSGHL010000067.1:0-48555 GCF_053604375.1 Streptomyces sp. NPDC004031
GTGGTGGGTTGGGGGGTGATGCCGTCGAGGGTGGTGAGGATGTGGTCGTGGAGTTGGTCGATCTGGGGGCCGTGGGAGGCGTAGTCCACGTCGATCGTGCGGGTGCGCGCGCCGCGTTCGTCCGCTGCGGTCAGCACGGTGGCGACCTGGTCGGGCGGGCCCGAGATTACGGTGGAGCGCGGGCCGTTGTGGGCGGCGACCACCACGTCCACCACGGCGGTGCCCAACTCGTCGAGCAGGTCCTGCACTTCCTGTGCGCTGAAGGTGATCGAGGCCATGGCGCCTTGTCCGGACAGGGCGCGTAGGGCTTGGGAGCGGAGGGCGACGACGCGGGCGGCGTCGTTGAGGGTGAGGGCTCCGGCGACGGTGGCGGCGGCGATCTCGCCTTGTGAGTGGCCGATGACGGCGGCGGGGTGGATGCCGTGGGCCTGCCATTCGGCGGCCAGCGCCACCATGACGGCCCAGAGAGTGGGTTGGATGACGTCGACGCGGTCGGGGTCGGCGGGTGAGGTGCCCCGCAGGACCTCGGTGAGCGACCAGTCGACGTAAGGGGCGAGGGCCTGCTCGCACTCGGTGATGCGGGCGGCGAAGACGGGTGAGCCGTCCAGGAGGTCCACGCCCATGCCGGGCCACTGCGAGCCCTGGCCCGGGAAGACGAACACCGGACCCGCGCCGAGCGGCACCACCTTCCCGGTGACGACCGCGGGGTCAGGCTCGTCCGCGGCCAGCTTCTCCAGGCCCGCCAGCAGCGCCGCGGGGTCCTCGGCGACGACGACCGCGCGGTGGTCGAACGCCGTACGCGTCGTCGCCAGCGACCGGCCCACCCGCGCCACGTCGTCCACGGGGAAGCGGGCGGCGAGGTTCGCGGCCTGGGCGCGCAGGGCCTCCGGGGTGCGGGCGGACAACACCCAGGGAATCGTCCCCTCGCTCGCGGCGGGCGCGGACTCCGGTTCCCCGTCGCCCTGTTCGAGGACGATGTGCGCGTTGGTGCCGGAGATGCCGAAGGAGGAGACGGCGGCGCGGCGGGGGCGTCCGGTGTCGGGCCAGTCGACGGCCTCGGCGAGGAGTTCGACGCCGCCGGACCACTCGACGTGCGGGGTCGGCGCGTCGATGTGCAGGCTCGCGGGGAGCCGCCCGTGTCGCATGGCCATGACCATCTTGATGACCCCGGCGACACCCGCGGCGGCCTGCGTGTGGCCGATGTTGGACTTGATCGACCCGAGCAGCAGCGGCCGTTCGCGCTCCTGCCCGTAGGTGGCGTGCAGCGCCTCCGCCTCGATCGGGTCGCCGAGCTTCGTGCCCGTGCCGTGCGCCTCAACCGCGTCCACCTCGGACGGGGAGAGCCCCGCGTTCGCCAGCGCCTGGCGGATGACGCGCTGCTGGGAAGGGCCGTTGGGGGCGGTCAGGCCGTTGCTGGCGCCGTCCTGGTTGACCGCCGAGCCGCGCAGCACCGCCAGCACGCGGTGGCCGTTGCGGCGGGCGTCCGACAGCCGCTCCAGGACCAGCAGACCCGCGCCCTCGCCCCAGCCCGTCCCGTCGGCCGCGGCGGCGAAGGGCTTGCAGCGGCCGTCGGGGGCGAGGCCGCGCTGCCGGGAGAACTCCACGAAGGTGTTCGGTGTCGCCATCACCGTCGCCCCGCCCGCGAGCGCGAGGTCGCACTCGCCCTCGCGCAGCGCCTGCGCGGCCAGGTGCATCGCCACCAGCGACGACGAGCACGCCGTGTCGACGGTGAGGGTCGGCCCTTCCAGGCCGAAGGTGTAGGCGAGCCGCCCCGAGGCCACGCTCGGCGTGCTGCCGGTCATGATCTGGCCCTCGTAGCCCGCCGGGATGCGGCCGAGGAAGCGCGCCCCGTAGTCGTCGTACATGATCCCGGTGACGACGGCGGTACGGCTGCCGCGCAGCGTCGAGGGGTCGATGCGGGCGTGCTCGAACGCCTGCCACGCCGTCTCCAGCAGCAGTCGCTGCTGCGGGTCAGTGGCGAGCGCCTCGCGCGGGCTGATGCCGAAGAACTCCGCGTCGAACAGCGCGGCTTCGCGCAGGAACCCGCCCTCGCGGGTGTAACTGCGGCCCGGCTGCTCGGGATCCGGGTCGTACAGCCCCGCCAGGTCCCAGCCGCGGTCGGTCGGGAAGGGGCCGGCCGCGTCCACCCCGTCGGCGACCAACTGCCACAGCGCGTCGGGGGAGTGGACGTCCCCGGGGTAGTGGCAGGCCATGCCGACGATGACGACGGGGTCGGTGTGCGTGCGGGTCGCGGGCGGGGCGGGAGCGGGCGCCGCCGACTCCGCGTCCGCGTCCGGGAGTTGGGCGAGCAGGTGGCGTACCAGGGCCTCGGGGGTCGGGTAGTCGAAGACGGCCGTCGCGGGCAGCCGCACGCCGGTCACGGCGGTCACCGCGTTGCGCAGCTCCAGCGCGGTCAGCGAGTCCAGGCCGAGGTGCTGGAAGGTCCGGCCCAACTCGACCGAGGCGGGGTCGGGATGGGCCAGGACGGTGGCGACCTGGTCGCGGACCAGCTCCGTCAGGATCCGCTCGCGCTCCGCCGCGGGCAGCCCCGTCAGCCGCTGCGCGGGAGCGGTCGGCGCCGCACCCGCGGTGGCGGCGGGCCCGGGGGTGCGGACGAGGCGGCGCAGCAGCGGCGGCAGCGGCCCCGCGGCGGCCTGTCCGCGCAGCACCGCGAGGTCGAAACGGGCCGGGACGAGCACGGGGTGCGGCTGCCCGAGCGCCGCGTCGAAGAGGGCGAGGCCCTGCTCCCGCGACATCGCGGCGGTGCCCGAGCGGGACATCCGGGCGAGGTCGGCGGTGCCCAGGTGCCCGGTCATGCCCGTCCCGTCCCCCCACAGGCCCCAGGCCAGGGCGGTCGCGGTGCCGCCTTCGGCGCGGACGTTCTCGGCGAGCGCGTTCAGGAAGGCGTTCGCCGCCCCGTAGTTGCCCTGCCCCGGACTGCCCAGGACCGACGCGGCGGAGGAGAAGAGGACGAAGGCCGCGAGGCCCGCGTCGCGGGTGAGCCGGAGGAGGTGCCAGGCCGCCTCCGCCTTGGGCGCCATGACGGCGTCCAGCCGCGCGGGCGTCAGCGCGCCCGCCACCCCGTCGTCGAGGACGCCCGCGGCGTGCACCACGGCGGTGAGCGGGTGCGCGTCCGGTACGCGCGCGAGCAGGGCGGCCAGCGCGGCGGGGTCGGTGACGTCGCACCGCTCCACCCGGACGTCGGCGGCCAGCCCGGCCGCGAAGTCGGCGATGCCCTCGGCGTCCGGCCCGCTCCGGCCCGCCAGCAGCAGGTGCCGGACGCCGTGGGTCTCGACCAGGTGCCGGGCGACCAGCCGCCCGAGCGCGCCCGTGCCGCCGGTGATCAGCACGGTGCCGTCGGGATCGGGCGCCGCGGGCGGCGCGTCCGCGTCGGACGGTGCGAGGACCAGCCGCGGGACGAGCAACCGGTCGCCGCGCACGGCGAGTTGGTTCTCGTCCCCTGCGGTCGCGGCCCTGAGCGCGTCCCAGGTCGCCTCGGTGCCGCCGTCCACGTCCGCGAGGACGATGCGCCCGGGGTGCTCGGCCTGCGCGGCCCGCAGCAGCCCCCAGACCGCGGCCCCCGCCGGGTCGGACGGCGCGTCCTGCGGCCCCGTACAGACCGCACCCGCGGTGAGGACCACCAGCCGGGACCCCGCGAACACGTCCTGCTCCAGCCACTCCTGGAGCACCGCGAGCACGCCGAGCACGGCCGCCCGCGCCCGCGCGGGCGCCTCCCCGCCGGGCTCCCCCGCGACGGAGAGCACGAGTATGTCGGGGGCCGCCTCCCCGGCGGCGAGCGCGGCCCGCAGGGCACCGAGACCGTGGTGCCGTGCGGGCGCCTCACCCGTGAGCCGGTCGGCGGGGTCCGTGCGGGGGCCGGCGGCGGGCAGGCCGTCGACCGGGCCGCCGGTGCGGGTGCGGGTGGAAGGGGGGCCGGCTTGCGCCGGGCTCGTGTCGGGCCCGCGCCCGGTTCCGGTCGGGCCCGTGTGCACCAGGCCGGTGGGGTCGGCCTGTGCCGGGTCCGCACCAGCTGGCGTGCGGTCGGGGCCCGTACCGTCCTCGGCGGGCGCCGTGGTGACCACCGCCCAGCGTGCGGCCGGGAGCGGTCCGGCGGCGGGGAGCGGCAGGGGCTCCCACTCCACGCGGTGCAGGGAGCGTTCCGCGGCCCCCGTCGCGGCGCGCCAGCGGTCGGCGGCCACGGTGCGCAGCGTCAGCGTGCCGACGGCGGCGACCTCCGCGCCGCTGTCGTCGCGCAGCCGCAGCGCCACGGTGTCCGGGCCCGTCGGGGTGATCCGGGCCAGGAGCCGGGAGCGGCCGCGGGCGGTGAGCCGGACGCCGTCGAAGGCGAAGGGCAGCCGGACGGTGCCGGGCGCGCCGCCCGCCTGGTGTGCGGCGGTGAACAGGTCGCCGATCGGGTGCAGGGCGGCGTCCAGCAGCGCGGGGTGCAGCGCGTAGCCCGCGGCCTCGGCGTGCTGCCCTTCGCCGAGGGCCAGCTCGGCGAAGATCTCGTCGCCCGCCCGCCAGGCCGCGCGCAGCCCGGTGAAGGCGGGACCGTAGCGGTAGCCCTCACCGGCGAGCCGCTCGTACAGCGCGGCGACGTCGAGGGCCTGCGCGTCCGGCGGCGGCCACTGTCCGGGCCACTCGGCGGCGGGCGGCGCGTCGCCCGCCGGGGCGAGGGTCGCCGTCGCGTGCTGCTGCCAGGGGCGGGCCGCCTCCGGGCTGCCGTCCTCGGGGGCGTCGTCCTCGGCGGGCCGGGAGTGGACGGTGAGCGCGCGCCGCCCGGACGTGTCCCCGGCGGCCACCGCCACCTGCACCTCCACCCCGCCCGTCGCGGGCATCAGCAGCGGTGCCTCCAGCGTCAGGTCCTCGACCTGCGGGCAGTCGGCCAGGGCGCCCGCGTGCAGGGCGAGTTCGACGAAGAGCGTGCCGGGCAGCGGCACATGGCCGACGATGGCGTGGTCGGCGAGCCAGGGCCGGTCGCGCAGCGCCAGCCGGCCCGTCAGCAGCAGTCCGCCGCCCGCCGGTTCGACGACGGCGCCGAGCAGCGGGTGTCCGCTGCGCTCCAGTCCCGCCGACCGCACATCGGCCTCCCGGCCCGTGGCGGACGGCCAGTAGCGGCGGCGGTCGAAGCGGTACGTCGGCAGGTCGGCGACCGCGCTCCCGGCGGGGAAGGCGGCGGAGAAGTCCACGCTCTCGCCGTCCGTGTGCAGCCTGGCCAGCGCGGTGAGCAGCGTCCGCGGCTCGTCGCGGCCCTCACGGAGCGCGCAGGCCAGCACCGCGGGCTCGCCCGGCGGCTCCTCCGCCGCCAGGCAGCCGCGGGCCATGGCGCCCAGCACCGGGTCGGGGCCCAGCTCCAGGAAGCGCGACACGCCCTCCGCGCGCAGCGCCCCGACCGCGTCCCGGAAGCGCACCGGCTGCCGCGCGTGCCGCACCCAGTAGTCCGGGTCGGACAGCTGCGCGGCGTCCGCGAGGGCGCCCGTGACGTCGGAGACGACGGCGATGCGCGGCGGCGCGTACGTCAACGAGGCCGCGATCTCCCGGAATTCGGCGAGCACGGGCTCGACGCGGGGCGAGTGGAACGCGTGCCCGACCCGCAGCCGCCGGGTGCGCGCCCCGCGTCCGCGCATCGTCTCCGCGATGTCCGTGACGGCCTCCTCGTCACCGGAGACCACCACCGCCCGGGGCCCGTTGACGGCCGCCAGCGACACCTCGTCCTCGCGCCCGGCCAGCAGTTCCGCGACATCCTCCTCGGCGGCCTCGACGGCGACCATCGCCCCGCCCGGGGGCAGCGCCTGCATCAGCCGCCCGCGGGCCGCGACCAGCCGCGCCGCGTCCGGCAGCGACAGCACACCCGCGACGTGCGCGGCCACCAGCCCGCCCACCGAATGCCCCACGACGTATCCGGGCACCACCCCGAAGGACTCCACCAGCCGGTGCAGCGCGACCTCGACCGCGAACAGTGCGGCCTGCGTGAACTCCGTACGGTCCAGGGTGGCGGCCTGCGCACCGCCGGGCGGCGCGAAGACCACCTCGCGCAGCGACCGCCCGAGCACCGGGTCCAGCACGGCGCAGGCCTCGTCGAAGGCCGTGGCGAACACCGGGTAGGCGGCGTGCAGTTCACGCCCCATGCCCGGACGCTGGCTGCCCTGCCCGGTGAAGAGGAACGCGCTGCCCGCCCGGCGGACCGCGCTCCCCGGCACGCACACCGCCGGATGCGCCCGGCCCTCGGCGAGATCCGCGAGCCGCGCCGCCAACTCGCCGCGGTCCGCGCCCAGGACGACCGCGCGGTGCTCCAGCAGCGACCTGCTGACGGCCAGCGCCCGCCCGATCGCGTCCACCGGCGCCTGCGGACGCGCCGCGGTGTACGCGCCGAGCGCCGCCGCCTGCGCCCGCAGGCTGCCCGCACTGCGCGCGGAGACCACCCACGGCACGGCGGGGCCCGTACCAGGGTTCGCCGCGTGCTCCGCGCCGGTGGAGGCGGCTGAGGTGCGGTGACCGGCACCCGCGGCCGTTCCGGCGGCGTCCGCGTCGGCGGCGGTCGAACCGGCCGCGTCCGTAAGGGAGTCGGCGGGCCCGGACCTGGCAGCTGCCTGCGCGGCGGCGCCGCCCGGTTGCCCCGCGTCGCTCGTGGCGGCGCCGACGGCGGAGCCGGTGTTCCCGCCGTCCGTCTCGGTCGGCGGCGTCGTGGGGGCGGAACCGGTCGTGCCCGTGACGGCTGCGGTCGTGACCCCGACGGGCGTCCCGGCGGACGGGCCGGGGGCCGCCCCCGGCCCGTCCGCCGGGACGGTCGGCTCCGCGGGCATGTCCTCCAGGATCAGGTGGGCGTTCGTGCCGCTGATGCCGAAGGACGACACCCCGGCCCTGCGGCGGCGGTCGCCCGCGGGCCAGGGGAGGGGCTCGGCCAGCAGCCGTACCGCGCCCGTGGTCCAGTCGACGACCGGGGTGGGGCGGTCGGCGTGGAGCAGCGCGGGCAGGGTCGCGTGCCGCATCGCCATGACCATCTTGATGACGCCCGCGACACCCGCCGCGCCCTGCGTGTGGCCGATGTTGGGCTTGATCGCGCCCAGCCGCAGCGGCCGGTCGGCGGGCCGGTCCTGCCCGTACGCCGCGAGCAGCGCCTGCGCCTCGATGGGGTCGCCGAGGGCGGTGCCGGTACCGTGCGCCTCGACCACGTCGACGTCGGCGGGCGTCAGCCGGGCGTTGTCCAGCGCCTGCCGGATGACGCGCTGCTGCGCGAGACCGTTGGGGGCGGTCAGGCCGTTGCTGGCGCCGTCCTGGTTGACGGCCGAGCCGCGCAGCACCGCGAGCACCCGGTGGCCGTTGCGCCGCGCGTCCGCCAGCCGCTCCAGGACCAGCAGGCCCGCGCCCTCGGCGAAGGCCGTGCCGTCGGCGCCCTCCGCGAAGGCCTTGCAGCGGCTGTCGGCGGCCAGGCCGCGCTGCCGCGCGAACTCGGTGAAGACGTACGGCGTCGTCATCACCGTCACGCCGCCCGCGAGGGCGAGGTCGCACTCCCCGCCGCGCAGCGCCTGCGCGGCCAGGTGCAGCGCCACCAGCGACGACGAGCACGCCGTGTCGATCGTGACGGCGGGCCCCTCCAGGCCGAGGGTGTACGCGATCCGGCCGGACAGCACGCTGGGCGCGTTGCCGGTCACGAGGTGGCCCTCGGCGGCGGGGTCCACGTGCGGGGTGCCGAAGCCCGGCAGGGCCGTGCCCGCGTACACACCGACGGGCGCGCCGCGCAGCGACACCGCGGGGATGCCCGCCCGCTCCAGCGCCTCCCAGGCGACCTCCAGCAGCAGCCGCTGCTGCGGGTCGATCGCCGCGGCCTCGCGCGGGCTGATGCCGAAGAACTCCGGGTCGAAGAGGGCCGCGTCGTGCAGGAAGCCGCCCTCGCGGGCGTAACTGGTGCCGGGGTGGGCGGGGTCGGGGTGGAAGAGCCGGTCGAGGTCCCAGCCGCGGTCGGCGGGGAAGGACGTCATCGCGTGCCGCCCGGAGGCGACCAACTCCCACAGGTCCTCGGGCGACTCGACGCCGCCGGGGTAGCGGCAGGCCATGGCGACGACGGCGACCGGCTCGTGCCGGGCGTCCTCCACCTCGCGCAGCCGTGCCCGGGTGTCGTGCAGATCGGCGGCGACCCGCTTGAGGTAGTCGACCAGTCGCTCGTGCGTGGCCTCAGTGGTCACGTCGTGTCACCGCACCTTCCGATGCCGGGAGTTGCCGGAGTTGCTGTGGTTGCCGGGAATGGCCGAGGTCGAGCCGGGGGCCGTGGTGCGGGGGTACGTCGCGGGCTGCGGCCCGTCGCCGCGCCGGACCCCGGGTGACCTCGGGTACGGGCACCGCGCGGCGGCCGTACCGGGGCGGCGTCCGGTGCGGGGCTTCGGGCAGCGGGGAATCGGGGCGCGGTGAATCCGGGCTCATGACAGGCCGAGTTCCTTGTCGATGAAGTCGAAGACCTGGTCGGTCGTCGCGTCGTGCAGCCGTTCCGCGGCCCGTGCGCCGTTCGCGCCCGCGCCGTTCGGGGCCGCCGCGTGCGCGGCCTTCCACCGCGCGAGCAGGGCCTCCAGCCGCCGGGTGACCTTGTCCGGGCCGCCGCCCTCCGTACCCGTTCCCGTACCGCTCGCCGGATCGCCGTCAGCGACCGCCTCCAGTGCCCTTTCGAGGTCGGTGAGGCTGCCGAGTACGGGCGCGTACGCGTCCCGCGGCCCGCCGGCGGGGGTGTCGTCCGGGGCGAGGAGGGTGCGCAGGTGCTCGGCGAGCGCCTCGGCGGCCGGGTGGTCGAAGACGACGGTCGCGGGCAGGCGCGCCCCGGTCGCGGCGGTGACGCGGTTGCGCAGTTCGACGGCGGTGAGCGAGTCGAAGCCCAGTTCCTTGAACGCCGCTTCCGCGGGCACCGCCGCCGGGTCGGAGTGCCCCAGCACCGTGGCCGCGTGCTGCCGCACGAGGTCGGTGAGCAGCCGCCGCTGCTCGCCCGCGGCGAGTCCGGCCAGCCGGGCGGGCCAGTCCACCGTCGCCTGCCCGGCCGAGGCGGCGGGCCGGGCGGCGGCGGCACCGGTACCGGCACCCGCCCGCGCGGTCGCGGCCAGCGCCCGCAGCGGCGGGGACAGCGCGGCGGCGGGCTGGGCGGCGAGCGCGGCGGTGTCGAGGCCGAGGGCCAGCAGGGCCGGGCCGCCGTGCGCGAGCGCGGCGTCGAAGAGGGCGTGGCCCTGCTCGGTGCTGTTGGGCGCGATGCCCTGCCGGGCGATGCGCGCCACGTCGGAGTCGGTGAGCCGCCCGGTGAGCCCGCTCGCGGTGGCCCACAGGCCCCACCCGACCGACACCGCGGGCAGGCCCGCGGCCTGCCGCCGTTCGGCGAGCGCGTCGCAGAAGGCGTTGGCGGCCGCGTAGTTGGCCTGTCCCGGGGTGCCGAGCACCGAGGCGAAGGAGGAGAAGAGGACGAACATGCCCAGCGGCAGCCCCTCGGTGAGCGCGTGCAGATGCGCCGCGCCCGCGGCCTTCGCGGCCCACACCTCGGCGAGCCGCGCCGGGTCCTGCGAGGCCAGCATCGCGTCGGACACCACGCCCGCCGCGTGCACGACCCCGGTGAGCGGGTGCGCCGGGCCGATGCCCGCGACGGCCTCCCGCAGCGCCGCCGGGTCGCCCGCGTCCGCCGCGGCCACCCGGACCCGGGCGCCGAGCGCGGTCAGCCGCTCCGTCAGCCCGGCGGCGCCGGGGGCCGCGGGCCCGGACCTGCCGAGCAGCAGCAAGTGCCGTACGCCGTGGGCCCGCACCAGGTGCTCGGCCACCAGGCCGCCCAGCGTGCCGGTGCCGCCGGTGACCAGCACGGTGCCGTCCGGGTCGAGCGGGGGCGGCACGTCCAGGACGAGCTTGCCGGTGTGCCGGGCCTCGGTCAGCTCGCGCAGCGCCTGCCGGATCCGGCCGAGCCGGTGCGCGGTGACGGGCGGCGGCGCGAGCGTGCCGGCCGCGAACAGCTCGCCCAGGTCGGCGAGCATGGCCGCGACGCACTCCGGACCGGCGTCCGCGACGAGGTCGAAGGCGCGGTATTCCACGCTGTGCTGGAGCGCGACCAGTTCCGGGTCGCGCAGGTCCGTCTTGCCCATCTCGACGAGCCGCCCGCCGGGCGAGAGCAGCCGCAGCGACGCGTCGGTCAGCTCGCCCGCGAGGCTGTTGAGCACGAGATCGACGCCCCGCCCGCCGGTCGCGGAGCCGAACGCCTCCTCGAAGCCCGCGTCCCGCGACGACGCCCGGTGCGCGGCGTCGATGCCCATCGCGTCGAGCACCCCGTGCTTGGCGGGGCTCGCCGTCGCGAAGACCTCCGCGCCCAGGTGCCGGGCGATACGGACGGCGGCCGTGCCGACGCCGCCGGTCGCGCTGTGGATCAGCACCCGCTCGCCCGCACCGAGCCCGCCCAGCTCCACCAGGCCGTACCACGCCGTGAGGTACGCCACCGGGCTCGCGGCCGCGGCACGGAAGTCCCATGTGGCGGGCACGGGCGCGAGCATCCGGGCGTCCGCGACGGCGACCGGGCCGAAAGCGTCGTCGAACAGCCCCATCACCCGGTCGCCCGGTGCCGCCGTCGTCACGTCCGGCGCGGTCTCCAGCACCACGCCCGCGCCCTCGATGCCCAGCGTCGCCGCGGGGTCGGGGTACATCCCGAGGGCGATCAGCGCGTCACGGAAGTTGAGGCCCGCGGCCCGTACCGCGACCCGCACCTGCCCCGCCGCGAGCGGCGCGGACGCGCGCGGGCTCGGCGCGGTCGTCACATCGTCGGGCCCGGTCCGGCCCGCCACCACCCGCCACCCGGGCACCCCGGCGGGAGCCGCCAACTCGGCGTCCGCAGCCGCCGGTTCGAGCCGCGGTACGAGGACGCGCCCGGCCCGTACGGCGATCTGCGGCTCACCCTCCCGCACCGCGGCGGCCAGCGCGTCCGGCAGCGGGGCACCGGAATCCGCCCCCGGCAGGTCGACGAGCAGGAAGCGGCCCGGGTGCTCCGTCTGCGCACTGCGCACGAGCCCCCACACGGCGGCTGCCGCCGGGTCCACCGGCTCGCCCCCGCCCTCCGCCGCGACGGCGCACCGCGTCACCCACCCCAGCCGGATCCCCTCGAACGCCTCACCCGCGAGCCACTCCTGAGCGAGCGCCAACGCGTCACCGGCGGCCCCCAGCCCCCGCCCGGCGTCGAAGGCGCCATCCCCTTCCACCCCGGCACGGACGACCTCGGGGACGGTCGCCCCCCGGCCCACCGCCAAAGCGCCGGGCCCGGCTTCCGCGGGTACCTCGGCACCGACGTGAGGGTCGGCCTCTCCCGAGTCCGTCGTCCGGAGCAGGGCGCCGCGCCCGGCGACGCGTTCGGCTCCCGAGGACGCCTCGGTCGCGGCGGTCCCGGCGTGTGGCCCTGCTTCCCCGGGTACCTCGGCCACATGGGCATGAGGGTCGGCCTCTCCCGAGTCCGTCGTCCGGAGCAAGGCGCCGGGCTCGGCGGCGCGTTCGGCTTCCGAGGACGCCTCGGGCGCGGCCTCTCCCGAGCCCGTCGCCTGGGTGCGGGCGGCGGGTTCGGCGTGGCGCCCGATGGCTCCTGCCGGGCCCGTCGCCTCGGCCTGGGCGGCGGAACCGGGGGGCCGTTCGGCCCCCGTGTCCACCCCCGCAAGGACGACGTCCGGGGTCGCCGCTCCTGAGCTGATCGCGCGGGCCAGGGCGGCGAGGTCGGTGTGGCGGTCGGCTCCGGGCAGGGTGGGGAGGGCGTCGCCCAGTACCGCGAGTCGCAGGGGGGCGGGGGGCGTGGTGGTGGGCAGCGGCGCCCACCGTAGGGCGAGCAGGCCGTCCGTGCCCGGTGTGCGGCTCGCGGCGCGCAGGTGCCCGGCGGCGGTCTCGCGCAGGGCGACCGCGTCCGCGCTCAGGACGGGCGCACCGGCGGCGTCGGCGATCAGCACCCGCAGCCCCTCCGGTCGCGGGGACAACCGCACTCGTACGCGCGTCGCGCCGTCCGCCCACAGCCGTACCCCGCTCCAGGCGAAGGGCAGCAGCACCGTGCCGTCGTCCACGGTGGAGCCGAGCAGTACCGGCTGCATCGCCGCGTCCAGCAGGGCGGGGTGGACGCCGAAGCCGCCCGCCTGCTCGGCCGCGCTCTCCGGCAGCGTCACTTCCGCGAGGGTGTCCGCCCCGTCGCGCCATGCCGCCCGCAGCCCGCGGAAGGCCTCGCCGTAGCCGTAACCGGCGGCGGCCGCCCGCTCGTAGAAATCCTCGGTCGCGACCGTTTCCGCGCCCGGCGGCGGCCAGGCTCCGTCCAGGCCCGGCGGCGCGGGTGTGTCCGCACGCGCCGCGAGCGTGCCTGTCACATGGCACGTCCAGTCCGCGGCGGTGCCAGGTCCGGCGCCGTCCGGCCGCGAGCAGACGCGTACGGACCGGCGTCCGTCGTCGTCCGGGCCGTCGACGAGGACCTGCACCAGCAGCCCGCCCGATTCGGGGAGCGCGACCGGCACCTGGAGCGCCAGCTCCTCGACGCCGCCGCAGCCCGCCTCGTCGGCGGCCCGCAGCAGCCACTCGACGAGCACCGCGCCCGGCACCAGGGGCAGGCCCGCGACCACGTGTCCGGCGAGCCACCCGGCGTGCGCGGCGGGTGCGAGGCGCCCGGCGAGCAGCAGCCCGCCGTCCGCGGTGGGCACGGACACCGGCAGCAGCGCGTGCCCGCCGCCGCCCCCGGCCGGGCCCGCTGCCGTGGTGGCGGGTGCGGCCGACGGCAGCCAGTAGCGCTCCCGCTGGAAGGCGTACGCGGGCAGCGGCACCGGGCGCGGGGCGCGTCCGGCGGAGGCGTACCAGGGTGCCCAGTCGACGGCGGCGCCCGCGGTGTGCGCCTCGGCCAGCGCCCGGCACAGCCGCTCGGGTCCGCCCTCGTCGCGGCGCAGCGTGCCGGTCGCGACGGCGGGGACGCCCGCCGCCTCGAAGCACTCCTGGAGGCCCGGCAGCAGTACGGGGTGCGGGCTGGCCTCGACGAACACCCGGTAGCCGTCCGCGAGCAGCGCTTGCAGGGTGTCCGCGAGGCGTACCGGCCGGCGCAGGTTGGTGAACCAGTAGTCCGCGTCGAGGCGGGAGCCGTCGGTGCGCGACGCGGTGACCGTCGAGTAGAAGGCGACGTCGCAGCCGACCCCGGCGACCCCGGCGAGGGCGTCCGCCAGCTCCTCCGCGATGCCGTCCACCTGCGGGCCGTGCGAGGCGTAGTCGACGTCGATCGCCCGCGCCCGCAGGCCTGCCGCGGTGGCCGCCGCGACCAGGTCGGCGACCTGCTGGGGCGGGCCCGACACCACCGTGGACGAGGGGCCGTTCTCCGCCGCCACGGCCACCTGCGGCGCGTGCTCGGCGGCCAGCTTCGCGGCTTCGAGCGCCCCGCAGCCCAGCGCGGCCATGGCGCCCTGTCCGGCGAGGGACCGCAGCGCCCGCGCGCGCAGCGCCACCACCCGCGCGCCGTCCTCCAGCGTCAGCGCGCCCGCGACGCAGGCCGCGGCGATCTCGCCCTGCGAATGGCCCACCACGGCGGCGGGCACCACGCCGTGCTCCGCCCAGACCGCCGCGAGCGACACCATCACCGCCCACAGCACGGGCTGGACCACGTCCACCCGCGACAGGTCCGCCGCGTCGTCCTCCCCGCGCAGCACCCCGGTCAGCGACCAGTCGACGTACGGGGCGAGGGCCCGCTCGCACGCGGCCACGCGGGCGGCGAACACCGGTGAGGCGGCGAGGAGTTCGACGCCCATGCCGAGCCACTGCGATCCCTGGCCGGGGAAGACCAGCACCGGGCCGGGGCCCGTGCTCCCGGCCGTGCCGCGGACGACCGCCGGGTCCGGGGCGCCCGCCGCGAGCGCGTCCAGGCCCGCGAGCAGCGCCGCGCGGTCGCCGCCCACGACGACCGCCCGGTGCTCGAACGCCGTGCGGCGCGTCGCGAGCGACCACCCGGTGTCGGCGGCGCCGTTCGCCGCGCCCTCGCCGTCCAGGAACGCCCGCAGCCGTGCGGCCTGCGCCCGCAGCGCCGCCTCCGTCCGGCCGGAGACCGGCCAGGGGACCACACCGGGCTCCGTCCCCGCCTCGGGCGTCCCCGCCTCGGGCTCCGAAGCGTCGTCCGGGCCCTGTTCGAGGATGAGGTGCGCGTTGGTGCCGGACACGCCGAACGCCGACACCGCCGCCCTGCGCGGCCGCCCCGTGTCGGGCCACGCGCGCGGGCCGGTCAGCAGCCGGACCGTGCCGCCGCTCCAGTCGACGTGGTCGGTGGGCTCGTCGAGATGCAGCGTGGGCGCCAGGGCGCCGTCACGCAGCGCCATGACGGTGTTGATGGTGCCCGCGACACCCGCGGAGGCGTGCGTGTGGCCGATGTTGGACTTGATCGAGCCGAGCCACAGCGGATGCCGCGCGGGCCGGTCCGCACCGTAGGTGGCGATGAGCGCCTCGGCCTCGATCGGGTCGCCCAGCCGGGTGCCCGTGCCGTGCGCCTCGACCATGTCCACGTCCGCGCCCGACAGGCCCGCGCTCTCCAGCGCCCGCCGGATCACGTCCTCCTGCGCCAGGCCGTTGGGGGCGGTGAGGCCGTTGCTCGCGCCGTCCTGGTTGACCGCGGAGCCGCGCAGCAGCGCCAGCACCTCGTGCCCGTTGCGCCGCGCGTCCGACAGCTGCTCCAGCACGAGCAGACCCGAGCCCTCGGAGAAGCCCGTGCCGTCCGCCGAGGCGGCGAAGGGCTTGCAGCGGGCGTCCGGCGACAGCGCGCGCTGGCGGCAGAACTCGGTGAACATCAGCGGCGTCGACAGCACCGTCACCCCGCCCGCCAGCGCGAGCGAGCACTCGCCCTGCCGCAGCGCCTGCCCGGCCAGGTGGATCGCCACCATCGACGACGAGCACGCGGTGTCCACGGTCACCGCCGGGCCCTCGAAACCGAAGGTGTAGGCGACGCGCCCGGAGATCACGCTCGTCAGGCTGCCCGTCGTGGCGAAGCCCTCGAAGCCCTCCGGGATCCGCGGCAGCCCCGAGACGTAGTCCTCGCTCGACACCCCCACGTACACCCCGGTACGGCCGCCGCGCAGCGTCGCCGGCACGATCCCGGCGTGCTCCAGCGCCTCCCACGCCAGCTCCAGGACGACCCGCTGCTGCGGGTCCATCGCCAGCGCCTCGCGCGGGCTGATGCCGAAGAAGCCCGCGTCGAAGCGGTCGACGTCGTCCAGGAAGCCGCCCTGCGAGACGTAACTCGTCGCGAAGTGGGCCGGGTCCGGGTGATAGAGGCCCTCCAGCTGCCAGCCCCGGTCGGTGGGGAAGTCGCCGATCGCGTCGCCGCCGGAGCGCACGAAGCGCCGCAGCTCCTCCGGCGAGCGCACCCCGCCGGGGAAGCGGCACGCCATGCCGACGACGGCCACCGGCTCGTGCCGGCCCCGCTCCAGCTCCTGGAGCCGGGTCCGGGCGTCGTGCAGCTCGGTCGTCACCCGGCGCAGGTACTCGACCAGTTGCGCTTCGCTGACCACGCGTCACCTGCCTTCAGCGGGAGGAGTGCGGACGGGAGTGCGGGTCGGCGACGGCGCCGAGCTCGTTGTCGATGAAGGCCAGCAGCTCGTCGGCGGTCGCCGACGCCAGCCGGTCCGCCGCGTCGGGCGGCGCGGGCTTGTCCTGCGGGGATTTCTCCTGGGGGGACTGCGCCTGCGTGGCCTTCTCCGGCGCGGGTGGCCGCGGGGCCAGCCGGTCCTCCAGCAGCCGCGCCAGCCGCTCCGGCGTCGGGTGCCGGAAGACGACCGCGGCCGGCAGCCGCAGCCCGCTGTCCGCCACCAGGCGGTCGCGCAGTTCGACGGAGGTCATCGAGTCGAACCCCAGCTCCTTGAAGGACACGTCGGCACGGATCGCCCCGGCGTCGGCCCGCCCGAGGACGGCCGCGGCATGCCCGCGCACCAGCCCCAGCACGGTGTGGTGCCGCTCCGCGGGCGCCAGCCCCGCGAGCCGCCCCGCCCAGCCGCTGCCGCCGTCCGGCTCCGGCGCCGCGGCGACCCGCCGCACCGGTACCGCCCCCGGCGTCCCCGCGGCCGGTGCCCGCAGTTCGGCCACCGCCTCCCGCAGGCTCCGCGCCGTACGCGGGCGGAGCAGCACCGAGGCGGCGTCGAGCAGCGGGGCGCCCGCCGGATCGGTCAGGGTGAGCCGGAACTCGCGCTCTTCGGGGCCGCTTTCGGCGCCGCCGAGCGGTGTGAGCCGGACCCGGGCGGCGCGGGCGCCCGTCGCGTGCAGCCGGACCGGCCCCCACGCGAAGGGCAGCCACAGCCGGTCGGCGGCCTCCGGCCCGTCCGCGAGGAACAGGCACTGCAACGCGGCGTCCAGCAGCACCGGGTGGAAGGCGAAGTCGTCGCCCTCGGCGGCGGCGACCGGTTCGGGCAGCACGACGTCCGCCGCGAGCCCGTCGCCGTCCCGCCACAGTGACCGGACCGCGCGCAGCGCGGACCCGTACCCGTACCCGCGCTCCTCGGCCCGCTCGTACCCGGCCCCGACGTCCACGGCCCGCGCACCGCGGGGCGGCCAGGGCACGGGGTGCTCCGTGGGGGCGGTCCGCGGGTCGTCGGCGGTGCCCGCGCCGGTCTGCGTCCCCAACCCGGCGGACGGCTCCTCCGCCGGGGGCGTCAGAGTGCCCTCGGCGTGGAGGGTCCAGCCGCCACCGCCGGTCCGGGCGGCGGGGCGGGAGGAGACGCGCAGTGTGCGGCGGCCCCCCGGATCGGGGGCCGTCACGGCGACCTGCGCGAGAACCTCGCCCTCCGGTCCCGCGGGCGCGAGGGGCGCGCGCAGCAGCAGCTCGTCCAGGGTGGCGGCGCCGCACCGGTCGGCGGCCAGCAGCGCCCACTCCACCAGGGCCGCGCCCGGTACGAGGGCGACGCCCGCGACCGTGTGACCCTCCAGCCACCCGGCGCCGCCGGGAGCGGCGGGCAGCAGGCCGCTCAGGACGAGCCCGCCGTCGGCGAGTTCGACCGCGGAGGTCAGCAGGGGGTGCCCGGCGGGCCGGCTGCCGGCTCCGGACCCGGGCGGGGTGCGGCGCCCCTCGTCCGGCGCGAGCCAGTACCGCTGCCGCTGGAAGGGGTACGTCGGCAGCCCGACCGTCCGCGCGGGGCGGCCCTCGCCGTCGCCGCCCCCGAACCAGCGGGTCCAGTCGACCGCGAGCCCCGCCGCGTAGGCGTCGCCGAGGGCGCGCGCCACCTGCCGCGGGCCGCCCTGCTCGCGGCGCAGCGTCGGGACGGTGGCGGCCGCCACGTCCGCCTCCTCGACGCAGTCGCGCAGCGCAGGCAGCAGCACCGGGTGCGGGCTGACCTCGATGAACACCCGGTGCCCCGCGGCCAGCAGGGATGCGACGGCCGCGGTGAAGCGCACCGGGCGGCGGAGGTTGGTGAACCAGTAGTCCGCGTCCAGCGCGTCCGTCGGCTGCGCCGCGCCGGTGACGGACGAGTAGAAGGCCGGCCCCGACGCGCCGGGGCGGAGCCCGGCGAGGTCGGCGCGGATCGTGTCCGCGAGCGCCTCGACCTGGGGGCCGTGCGAGGCGTAGTCGACGTCGATGGCGCGCGCCCGGCCGTCCGCCGCCTCGCACGCCGCCACGACGGCCGCGACCTGCTCCGGCGGCCCGGAGACGACCGTGGACGCGGGCCCGTTGTAGGCGGCCACGGTCACCCGGTCGGCGGTGGGCCCCAGGCCGGTGAGGAAGCGCTCGGCCTCCGTACCGCTCAGGGCCAGCGAGGCCATCGCGCCCTGCCCGGCGAGCGCGCGCAGCGCCCGCGACCGCAGCGCCACGACCCGGGCGCCGTCCCGCAGCGACAGGCCCCCGGCGACGCAGGCAGCGGCGATCTCGCCCTGCGAATGGCCGACGACGGCCGCGGGCCGTACCCCGTGGTGGGCCCACACGGCGGCGAGCGACACCATCACCGCCCACAGCACGGGCTGGATCACGTCCACCCGGGAGATGTCGGCCGCGCCCGGCGCCCCGCGCAGCACATCCGCGAGCGACCAGTCGGTGAAGTCGCCGAGCGCCCGCGCGCATTCGGCGACGCGGGCGGCGAACACGGGCGAGGTGTCGAGGAGTTCGACGGCCATGCCGAGCCACTGCGAGCCCTGGCCGGGGAAGACCATGACCGCGCCCTCCGCCGCGGACACCGGCTCGGCGTGGAGGCCTTCCGCCACCGCCCGCAGCCCCGCGAGCAGTTCCGCGTGGTCGGTGCCGCAGACCACCGCCCGGCAGCGGTCCGCCGAACGGGTCGCGACGAGCGACCAGCCGATGTCGGCGGGGGAGGGGGCCCTGTACCCGGGTGCGGTCAGGTGCGCGGCGAGGTTCGCGGCCTGCGCGCGCAGGGCCTCCGGGGTGCGGGCGGACAGCACCCAGGGGACGACCTCGCCCGCGTCGGCTTCGGGTGCGGACTCCGGTTCCGCGTCGCCCTGTTCGAGGACGAGGTGGGCGTTGGTGCCGGAGATGCCGAACGAGGAGACGGCGGCACGGCGCGGGCGGCCGGTGTCGGGCCACTCGACGGCCTCGGTGAGCAGCTCGACGCCCCCGGACCACTCGACGTGCGGAGTCGGTTCATCGACATGGAGACTGGCGGGCAGCCGTCCGTGCTCCATGGCCATGACCATCTTGATGACACCTGCTACGCCCGCGGCGGCCTGCGTGTGGCCGATGTTGGACTTGATCGAGCCCAGCAGCAGGGGCCGTTCCCGTTCCCGCCCGTAGGCGGCGTGCAGGGCCTCCGCCTCGATCGGGTCGCCGAGCGTCGTGCCCGTGCCGTGCGCCTCGACGGCGTCCACGTCCTCCGGACCGAGCCCCGCGTTCGCCAGCGCCTGGCGGATGACCCGCTGCTGGGAAGGGCCGTTGGGGGCGGCGATGCCGTTGCTGGCGCCGTCCTGGTTGACCGCGGAGCCGCGGACGAGGGCGAGGACGCGGTGGCCGTTGCGCCGCGCGTCCGACAGCCGCTCCAGCAGGACGAGGCCGACACCCTCGCTCCACCCCGTTCCGTCGGCCGCGGCGGCGAAGGGCTTGCAGCGGCCGTCCGGGGCGAGGCCGCCCTGCCGGGAGAACTCCAGGAACATCCCCGGCGTGGCCATCACCGTCGCGCCGCCCGCGAGCGCGAGGTCGCACTCGCCCTCACGCAGCGCCCGCGCGGCCAGATGGATGGCCACCAGCGACGACGAGCACGCGGTGTCGACGGTGAGGGCGGGGCCCTGGAGACCCAGCGCGTACGCCACCCGGCCCGACACGACGCTCGGCGTGCTGCCCGTGAGCAGGTGCCCGCCGAGGTCGGACGCGGCCTCGTACAGCCGCGGGCCGTAGTCGGCGGTGGTGGCGCCGACGAAGACACCCGTCGCGCTGCCCTTGAGCGAGCCCGGCGCGATACCGGCCCGCTCCAGCAGGCCCCACGACACCTCCAGCAGGACGCGCTGCTGCGGGTCCATGGCCAGCGCCTCGCGCGGGCTGATGCCGAAGAAGTCCGCGTCGAAGTCGCCCGCGTCCGCGAGGAAGCCGCCCCGGTTTGTGGCGCTGTCGCCGTCCGCGACGTCCCAGCCCCGGTCGGCGGGGAAGTCGCCCACCGCGTCGCCGGCCCCGTCCACCAGCCGCCACAGCGCCTCACCGGAGTCCGCGCCGCCCGGATAGCGGCAGTGCACGGCAACGATGGCGACGGCCTCCCCGGCCGCCGGGCGGCGCCCCGCGGGCTCCGCGTCCCGCAGACCGGCACGTCCGGAGTGCAGCCAGGCCGCCAGGGCGCGGGGCGTGGGGTGGTCGAAGGTCGCGGTGGCGGCGACCGTGCCGCCCGTGGCGGCGGTGAGCCGCTCGGCGAGCTCGGTCGCCGCGAGCGAGTCGAAACCCAGCTCGCGGAAGGTCAGTTCGGGGTCCACCCGCCCGGCCCCGTCGTACCCCAGCACGAGCGCGGCCTGCGCCCGCACGAGCTCCAGCACGTCACCGGCATTCCTGTCGTCCCCGCCGCCCTGCTCCGTCGGCGCGGGGAGCGTCCGGCCGGTCGAGCCCTCGCCGGCGCCGCCGCCGGGCGCGGAGGCGCTGCGGCCCGGCAGTCCGGCGTCCGCCGAAGGGGCCGTCCCGTCCGGACGGCTCGCCCCGCGCTCTTCGGACGCGCTCCCGGTCCGCGGGGCGCCCTGCGTGCGACTCGCGGCCGCGTCGTGCGCGCGCTCTCGGGACGCGTCTCCAGCCGGCGTTCCGTCCGGCGGCTTTCGGGCCGGGACGTGGTCGTCCGCGTGGCTCGTGCCCGCGTCGTGCGCGCGTTCTTCGGGCGTGTCCCCGGTCCGCGGGTTGTCCGGTGTGCGGCTTGTGCCCGTGGCGTCCGCGCGTTCTTCGGACGTGCCTCCGGTCCGCGGGGCGCCCTGCGTGCGACTCGCGCCCGCGTCGTGCGCGCGCTCTTCGGACGTGCCCCAGGTCCGCGGGCCGCCCGGCGCGCCGCCGTTCGCGTGGGCTTCGGCGGCGCCTGCGTCCGGTGCCGTGCCGTGGGCGTCAGCGTCCGTGCCCGCCCGGGGGGCGTCCCCGGGCGCCGAACGGCCGCCCGCCGTACGGCCCGTGCCCTCAACCGGTTCACCGGGTGGGGATGTGGTCGGTGCTGGCCCCGGCAGGCCGTCGGGCCAGTGGCGTTCGCGGTGGAACGCGTACGTCGGCAGGCTCGCCCGGCGGGGGGTGTGGGCGGCGAAGCAGGCCTGCCAGTCGATGTCGGCGCCGCGCACGTGGGCCTGGGCCATCGCCGTGGCGAACGTCTCCGTCTCGGGGCGGCCGCGGCGCTGGACCGCGAGGGCCGCGGGGGCGGGACCGTCGCCCGCGTGCGCGGCGGCGACCTCGCGCGCCATGCCGGTGAGGGAGGCGTCGGGGCCGAGTTCGAGGAAGGTGCTCACGCCCGCGTCGCACAGGTGCCGGACGCCGTCCGCGAAGAGGACGGTCCGGCGGGCGTGGTCGGCCCAGTAGTCGGGGGAGCGCAGCTGCTCGGCGGTGGCGAGCGTGCCCGTCACGTTGGAGACGACGGGGATCGCGGGCGGCGCGAAGTCCAGCCCGGCGGCGACCTCGCGCAACTCGTCGAGCACACCGTCCAGATGGGCGGAGTGGAAGGCGTGGCTGACCTTGAGCAGCGTGGCCTTGCGGCCGCGACCCCGCCAGGCGGCGGTGGCCTCGGCCACCGCGTCGCGGTCGCCGGAGACGACCACCGACGAGGGCGCGTTGACGGCCGCGAGGCCCACGCGCCCGCCGTGGCCGGTGAGGGCGTCGAGGGCCTCCTCGGGGGTGGCCTGCCACGCGGCCATCGCACCGTCCGCGGTGACGGACTGCATGAGCCGTCCGCGCGCGGCGACCAGCGCGCACGCGTCCGGCAGCGACAGCACCCCGGCGACGTGCGCCGCGGTGATCTCGCCGACCGAGTGGCCCAGCAGGTGGCCGGGCCGCAGGCCCCAGGACTCGACGAGGCGGAAGAGCGCGGTCTCGAAGGCGAAGAGCGCGGGCTGCGTGAATTCCGTCCGGTCCAGCAGGGTGCCGCCCGCGGGGTCCGCCGCGGCGGACGAGGCCATGACGTCCAGCAGCCGGACCCCGAGCAGCGGGTCCAGGGCGGCGCACACCTCGCGCAGCGCGTCGCCGAAGACGGGGTGGGCGGCGGACAGTTCGGTGCCCATGCCGGCGCGCTGGCTGCCCTGGCCGCTGAAGAGGAAGGCGACGCCGCCCGGGTGCGTACGGCCCGTCACGAGGCCCGTCGTCTCCTGCCCGGCGGCCAGCGCGTCCAGCCTGCCGAGGAGCGCGGCCTCGTCCGGGCCGAGCAGGACGGCCCGGTGCGGGAAGGCCGTCCGGATGGTGGCGAGCGCGTGGCCGACGTCCACCGGGTGCGTGCCGGGGTGGGCCGCGAGGTGCCGGCGCAGGGCGGCGGCCTGGCCGGGCAGCGCCTGCGGGGTGGCCGCCGACACGGCCCACGCGGTGACCGGCGGCATGCCGCGGACCTCCTTCGCGGGAGGCTCCGGGCGGGCGGGGGGCTCGGTGAGGACGACATGGCAGTTCGTGCCGCCCATCCCGAAGGAGCTGACCCCCGCCGTGAGGGGGCGCGCCTCGTCGGGCCAGGGCTCGTACCCGGTCTGCACCCGCAGGCCCAGCGCGTCCAGCGGGATCGCGGGGTTGGGCGCGGTGAAGTGCAGGCTCGGCGCCAGGTGGCGGTGACGGATGCTCAGTGCGGTCTTGAGCAGGCCCGCGATCCCCGCGGCGGCCTCCAGATGGCCCAGGTTGGTCTTCGCCGAGCCGACCCGCAGCGGCGCGTCGGCCGGGCGCCCGCCGAGCGCGGCGCCGAGCGCGGCGGCCTCGACGGGGTCGCCGACGGGTGTGCCGGTGCCGTGCAGTTCGACGTACTGCAGGTCGGCGGGCCGGACGGCGGCCCGCCGCCACGCCTCCCGCAGCACCTCCTGCTGCGCGCCGGGGTCGGGCCGGGTGAGACCGACGGTCGCGCCGTCGTTGTTGACGGCGCTGCCCGCGATGACGCAGATCACCGGGTCGCCGTCGGCGAGCGCGGCGGCCAGCGGTTTGAGCAGCACCATGCCGCCGCCCTCGCCGCGGACGAAACCGTCCGCGCGGGCGTCGAACGTCCGGCAGCGTCCGCCGGGCGCGAAGCCGCGGAACTGCCCCTCGGCCGCCCGCATGCTCTCCGGCGCGAGGATGAGGTTGACGCCGCCCGCGAGGGCGAGGTCGGCCTCCCCGCCGCGCAGGCTCTCGCACGCCAGGTGCACCGCGACCAGCCCCGAGGACTGCGCGGTGTCCACCGTCATGCTCGGGCCGCGCAGCCCCAGCCGGTGCGAGACGCGGTTGGCGATGATGCCGCGCTGGAGGCCCGCCATGGTGTGCCGGCCGCTGCCGCCGGGACCGCGCGTGCCACCGGGCCCGTCCGCGTCCCGGCCGCGCAGCAGCGCCGCGTAGTCGTCCCAGATCGCGCCGGTGTAGACGGCGGTGCGGCTGCCCGCGAGCGCGGCGGGGTCGAGGCCCGCGTCCTCCGCGGCCTCCCAGGCGAGTTCGAGCATCAGCCGCTGCTGCGGGTCCATCGCGACGGCCTCGCGCGGCGCTATGCCGAAGAAGGCGGCGTCGAAGGTGTCGACGCGGTCCAGCAGCCCCGCGGTCCAGGGCGCCGCCCCCGGCGGTACCGGCAGCCGGTGCTCCGGCACGGGCCCGACGGCGTCCCGGCCGTCGCGCAGCAGCGCCCAGAAGGCCTCGGGACCGGACGCGCCGGGCAGCCGGCAGGACATCCCCACGATCGCGACGGGCATCACGGGGGACGCCGTGGGAGGCGCGGCGGCGGGGAAGGCGGTGGATGTGGTGGAAGCGGTGGATGCGGTGGAAGCGGAAGGCGTCGGCGGTGCGAGGGCTGGGCGTGGACCGGCCATGAAACCCCCATACGCGAATCGCGGATTCACCTGTCATGCACGCAGGACATGCCCGGAACGCCATTCATTCTCGGAGCGGTCCCTAAAGATGATCTAACCGTCGCCGGGCGTCCGCGATTCGGACGTTTACCCGCCCCCGGTCAGGCAAAATGGACATCACTCGTGCAAGCCGGGCAACCGGGCATGAGATGTGCCGATCCCGCCGGCCGCCGGGGAGTGGCGGAAAGCTGCCGGTACGCACTCGCGCAGGTCCGCCCGTGCACCGCCGGTCCATGGCGCGGGCACGGAACTGCGCTCGTGGCGGGGGTGCCGGATGCCGGATAGGCCGGGGTGCGGCCTATTGGCTGTCGGTTGACCGACCCTCACACCGCCCCGCAAAGTGTAGCTATGATGCGGTGATGCTCCTTGCCACAAGCGAATGAATGGCCCTTCTCCCGCCCCGACCGGCGCGTGAGAGCTACCGCCAGGCGAAGTCCCGGCCGACTGGCCGGACTTGTGTCACCGGCTGGCGGATTCCCCTACGCTCGACAACAGGGTGATTCTCGGGTGTTAAAAAAACATATGGAAAACAGTATGTGTCCTTGCCCGGCCGGTGTATGTCCGCCGGCGGAAAGCGCGGTGCGATGAGGTACGAGATTCTCGGCCCGCTCCGTCTGGCCGAAGGGACGTCGACCCGGCTGGTCGGCGCCCGCAAGGTCGAGGTCCTGCTGGCGGCGCTGCTGGTGCGGGCCGGTGAGCCGGTGGGCGGCGACGACCTGGCGAAGGAGATCTGGGGCGCCCGCGCGCCCCGCCAGACCCAGGCCGCCCTGCACGTCTACGTGTCCCAGCTGCGCAAGGCGCTGCGGCCGCCCGGCGGCGGCGAGAGCCCCGTCGTGACCGCCCGTGGCGGCTACACGCTGCGGCTGGGCGGCGACGAACTGGACTTCGTCCTCTTCCAGGACCTGGTGCGCACCGGCCGCGCCGCCCAGCAGGACGGCCGGCTGCACGAGGCGTGCGAGGCGTACGAGGAGGGCCTCGGCCTGTGGCGCGGACCGGCCCTGGAGGAGCTGCGGGACGGCGCCATCGTCAACGGATTCGCGTGCTGGGCCGAGCAGGCCCGGCTGGAGTGCATGGAGCGCTACGTCGAGACCGGCCTGGAGCTGGGCCGGCACCGGGAATTCATCGGCTACCTCTACGCGCGGATAGAGGAACTTCCGCTGCACGAGTCCTTCTACCGTCGGCTCATGCTCGCGCTGTACCGTTCCGGGTGCAGAGCCGACGCCCTGGACGTCTACCGTTCGGCACGGACGGTACTCGTCGAGGAACTCGGACTCGAACCGTCCGCCGCACTCCAGCAATTGCACCACGCCGTGCTCGTCGACGCCCCGGAACTCGCGGCGCCCCGGTGAGTGCCCGCACGTACTGAACGTCCGTCAGGTAAAACGGTCCGGACTTTACGGGGGTAACATGCGGTACGAGATACTGGGTCCGCTCCGGGTGGACGACGAGCGGGGGAGTTCCCCGCTCGGCGCTCAGCGACTCGCGACCCTGCTGGCCGTCCTGCTCATCCGATCCGATCAGGTCGTCTCGGCGGAACAGATTTCCCGCGAACTGTGGGGCGAAACACCGCCGCACCGCACCACGGCCACGCTCTACGTCTGCATTTCCCGGCTCCGCAAGTTCCTGGACCGGCCGGGCCGGCGCAATCCCATCCTCACCCGGCCGGGCGGATACATGCTGTGCCGGGCCGCGAGCGAATGCGACGCCGACGTCTTCGAACGGCTGATGGCGGTGGGCCGCAAGGACGCCAGGTCCGGGCAACCGGAAGCCGCGGCGACGAGTTTCGACAGCGCCATGGAGCTGTGGCGCGGCGCCCCGCTCGCCAACGTACGGTCCGGGCCGCTCGTCACGGGTTTCCGCCGGCGGCTGGACGAGATGCGGATCGAGTGCTCCGAGATGTTCGCGCAGGCCCGGCTCGACCTCGGGCGCCACGAGGAGGTCATCGCCCCGCTGCGGTCGCTCGTCACCGAATTCCCGCTGCGGGAGACCTTCTACCGGCAGCTGATGCTCGCGCTCTACCGGTCCGACCGGAAGTCCGAGGCGCTGGGCATCTACGACTCGGCGTGCCGCGTCCTGGACCGGGAGACGGGACTGGAACCGGGCCGGGACCTGCGGCAGCTCCGGCACGCCGTGCTGGCCTCGCTCTGATGCCGGCCGCTTCCGCGTCGTCCCGTCGATTGGGTAGGTGAACGTGGTGCCAGCGGTTCCGGTCAGTGTCGTACTCGTCGACCACCATCCCGTCGTCCGCGCGGGCCTCTCGACCTGGTGCGCGGCCGCCGAGGGGCCCATCGAGGTCGTCGCCGAGGGCCCGGACGTGTCCGTCGCGCTGTACGGTCCGGGCCGTACGGCGGACGTCGTCGTCCTCGAACTCCTCCCGCGCGACGGCCGTCTCACCTGCGCCGAGCTGCACGAACTCGTCGCACAGCAGCGCCGGATCGTCGGTTACACCATGCGCAGCGGCCCGGAGGACGCGCTCGCCCGGATGGATCTGGGCTCCACCGCCGTGATCACGAGGGCGGCCGAGCAGCGGCACCTGGTGACCGCGATCCGGGCGGCCGCCGCCGGGGTCCGCTACGCCCCGCCGCGGCCCGTCCCCTCCCACGACCGCCCGACCGCGCGTCCCCTGCTGTCGGCGCGGGAACTGGAGGTGCTCGTGTCGTGGTTCCGCGCGGAGTCCAAGGGCGTGGTGGCCAAGGGCCTGGGCATCTCCGAACGCACCGTCAACACCTATCTGGACCGGGTGCGGATCAAGTACGCCAACGCGGGCCGCCCCGCGAGCACCAAGGCGAAACTCATGGCACGGGCCGTGCAGGACGGCCTGATCTCGCTCGACGAGTTGTGAGATCCGCACGATGCCCCGGTGCCCGGCCGCACCGGAGACTGTCAGGGAGCGACACCGCCGGGCGGTCCGGGCCCGGACGACACCGCAGGTCAGCACGAACGTGAAGGGAGCACCACTGTCATGACGTCAGCACCCCCGCCCAACGTCATCCTCCGCGGCGGCCCCGAGCAGTTCGCCCCGCCCTCGCACACCCGCTACGTGGACGACACGGACACGAAGCTGAAGCTCTTCGTCGGCAACGCCTGGGAGCACTACGAGCCCACCGAGGAGTTCATGGAGCACGACGGCAACAATCTGCGGGTCTTCGAATGGAGCCGCCGCACGTACGTCGCCGAGTGAACGACCGGCGCGGGCGAGGCCGCCGGGCGGACGGATCCCACGTGGAACCGTCGCCCGCCGGCTCGTAGCCGGGAGCGTCCTGGACCCGGCGCCAGGGCGCTGACCTGGCGGTTCTCATCCTCGCGCGGCCCGGCTGCCGCAGCTGTGGCGACCCTCATGCGATACCCCGAGGGGTATCCGTGTACCGTGGGATATACCCCGGGGGGTACATGCGCGGAAGGAAGCCTCTCTTGTTCTTCATCGAGACCATCGAACTCAAGGGCCTCGGCAACCGGCACTACCTGGCCGGCGGCCGCACGGCCGCCGTCGCGGTGGACCCGCCGCGCGACATCGACCAGGTGCTCGCGGCCGCCGCCCGGCGCGGCGTGCGCATCACGCACGTGGTCGAGACCCACCTGCACAACGACTACGTCACCGGGGGCCTGGAACTGGCACGTGTGACGGGCGCCACCTACCACGTGCCCGAGGGCGCGCGGGTCGCCTTCCACCGGGTCCCGGTGGCCGACGGCGACGCGATACCCGTCGACGCCGGGCTCGACCTGCGGGCCGTCGCCACCCCCGGGCACACCCCGCACCACACCGCGTACGTCCTGCACGAGGACGGCGCCCCGGTGGCCGCCTTCACCGGCGGCTCGCTGCTCATCGGCACGGTCGGCCGCCCCGACCTGGTGGAGCCGCGGCTCACCGAGGGCCTGGCCCGCGCCCAGCACGCGTCCGTACGGCGGCTCGCCGACGAACTGCCCGACGAGGCGTCCGTACTGCCCACCCACGGCTTCGGCAGCTTCTGCTCCTCCGCCCAGGCGGGCGGCGACGCGACCACCATCGGCCGCGAGAAGAGCGTCAACCCGGCGCTGACGACCGACGTGGAGTCCTTCGTCGCCGGGCTGCTCGCCGGACTGGACGACACCCCCGCCTACTACGTCCACATGGCCCCGGTGAACGCCGCCGGGCCCGCCCCCGTGGACCTGACCCCGCCCGGCGTGGCCGACGCGGGCGAGATCGCCGCCCGGCTCGCGGCGGGGGAGTGGGTCGTCGACCTGCGCAACCGCGTCGCCTTCGCCGCGGGCCACGTCGCCGGAACGTTCAACGTCGAGGCCGACGGCAAGCTCGCCACGTATCTCGCGTGGCTGATCCCGTGGGGCCGCCCGGTCACGCTGCTCGCCGAATCCCCCGGGCAGCTCGCGGACGCCCAGCGCGAACTGGTCCGGGTCGGCATCGACCGTCCCGCGGCCGCCGCGACCGGCACCCCGCAGGACTGGACCGAGGGCGCCCCCCTCGCCTCCTTCCCCCGCGCCACCTTCGCCGACCTGGCCGCACGCGGCACCGACGCAGTCGTCGTCCTCGACGTGCGGCGCGCCGCCGAGCGGGCGGCCGGCCACATCGCGGACTCCGTCCACATCCCGCTGCACGAGCTGCACGGACGGCTCGCCGAGATCCCCGCGGGCCCGGTGTGGGTCCACTGCGCGGGCGGCATGCGCGCCGCCATCGCCGCCTCCCTGCTGGACGCCGCGGGCCGCGCCGTGGTGGCCGTGGACGACACCTTCGACGCCGCGGTCGGCACGGGCCTGACCCTCACCGCGGGCTGACCGCGGGACGCCGCCCGACCGCGGCCGGGTCCCCGCACGCGGGGGAGTCCGGTCGGTCGTTCCGCGGGACCTGCGCGTCGCGACTCCGGCCGGGCCCCGGGGCCGACCCCGCCGCCGCGCCGCACACGCGGGGCGTCCGGGCCGGTGCGCCCGTCCCCCGCTGCTCTCCTCCCCCCACCCCCGATCCGCGAGGCTTGTGATGTTTTCCTTCCGCGGCGCCCCGCGCCGTGTCACCGCCGACGAGGCCCGCCGCCTCACCCTCGGCCCCGCCGCGAACGCCGTCCTGCTGGACGTGCGGGAGCAGGAGGAGTGGGAGGCCGGGCACGCGCCCGGTGCCGTCCACGCGGCGCTGTCCCGGCTGACGGCCGGGGCGGCCCTGCCGGGCGCCGCGCACGGGCGGCCGGTGGTCGTGATCTGCCGCAGCGGCCACCGCTCGCAGCAGGCCGCCCGGCTGCTCGCCGACCGCGGGGTGGACGCGGTGGACGTCAGAGGCGGCATGAAGGCGTGGGCCGCCGCCGGGTACGAGATCGCGGGTCCGCACGGGACGATCGGCACCGTCGCATGACGGACCTGGTGCTCGCGCTCACCTCCGGCGCGGTCGTCGGCCTGGCCCTCGGCGGGCTGGGCGGCGGCGGCAGTGTGCTGGCGGTGCCCGCCCTCATCTACCTGCTCGGCTTCAGTCCCGCCGACGCGACGACGGCGGCGCTCGTCATCGTCGCGCTCACGTCCGTCACGTCGCTCGCCGGGCACGCCCGGGAGGGCGACGTCGCCTGGCGGACCGGGCTGCTCTTCGCTGCCGCGGGCATCGTGCCCGCGGCGCTTGCCGGGGCGGCCGCGGGCCACCTGCCGCAGGCGGTGCTGACGGCGGCCTTCGCCGCCGTCGCGGTGGTCGCGGCACTGCGCATGCTGCGCCCCGCGCCGCCCGCGCGCCCCGGGCCCGTGCATCCCGCGCGGGCGGGCGCCGCGGGCGCCGGGCTCGGCGCGGTGACCGGCTTCCTCGGTGTCGGCGGGGGCTTCCTCGCCGTGCCGGTGCTGGTCGGCGTGCTGAAGGTGCCGATGCGGCGGGCGGTCGGCACCAGCCTGCTGGTGATCACCGTCAACTCGGTCGCCGCGCTCGCCGCCCGCTCCGGCAGCGGCTCGTCCCTGGACTGGACGGCCGTCGCCCCCTTCACCGCCGCCGCGGTGCTGGGCGCGTGGGACGGCAGGCGGCTCGCGCGCCGGGCGACCGGCGGCACGCTCCAGCGGCTCTTCGCCTGGGCGCTGCTCGCGGTCGCCGCGCTGATGCTCGTCGATGCCCTCGTGTGACCCGCGGCGCGACCACCACGGTGTCCCGGCCCGGCGACAGAAAGCTACCGACCGGTAGAAGGCTTCACATTCCCGTATGACTCCCGCAACAGAACCCGTTTTCGGGGCACTCTTGACCCTTTAGGATGCATGCACTATGGCTACGACCACCTCCCTCGACGCCCGCCAGGCCCGTACCCGGCTGGACGACCTCACGGTCATCGACGTGCGGACCGCCGGTGAATACGCCGGCGGCCACATACCCGGCGCGCTCAACGTTCCGCTGGACCGGCTGGACGAGGCGCTCCCCGACATCCGGGAGGCCGCCGGGCGCGGCCCCGTCCTGGTCGTGTGCGCCTCCGGCACGCGCTCCGAGAACGCCTGCCGCACCCTCGCCCGGCACGGCGTCGAGGCCGCCACCCTCACCGGCGGCACCAGCGCCTGGGCGGCCGAGGGCCACGACCTGGCCCGCCCGGAGGGCAGGCCGCGCGCGGTGTGGGCGATGGAGCGGCAGGTCCGCTTCACCGCGAGCGTGATCATCCTGCTCGGCCTCGCACTGGGCTTCTTCGTCCACCCGGCCTTCCTGCTGCTGTCCGTCGGCATCTGCGGCGGGCTGATCTTCTCCGCCCTGACCGACACCTGCGGCATGGCCGTCGTCCTCGGCAAGCTCCCGCACAACCGCCCGCGCGCCGCCGACCTCGACGCCACGCTGGCCCGGCTGCGCACCCGCTGACCCGCTGACCCGCTGCGCGGCGGAGGCCCGTACGGGCCGGGGCGGCGGAACACGCCGGAAACACGTCTGACGTACCATCACCGGCCTACCAGCGGCCCGGACACCCACCGGGTCCCCGGCGGGGAGGTACCGAACGATGAACGACGCAGGCAGGAGCGGCGTGCCGGGCGGTCCTCCGCCCCGCATGGACCGCGACGACGTCACGGCCGCGATCGTCGCCGCCAGGCTGGCCAAGGGCCTGAGCTGGCAGAAGCTGGCCGACGAGATCGGGCGGCCGGTCGTCTGGAGCACCGCGGCGTTGCTCGGGCAGCACCCGCTCCCGCCCGAGGGCGCCCGCCGGATCGCCGAGCTGCTCGACCTGCCCGAGGAGGCCGTACCCGTGCTCGCCGCCGTGCCGCACCGCGGCGGGCAGATCGGCGCGGTGCCCACCGATCCGACGATCTACCGCCTGCACGAGGCGGTGCAGGTCTACGGGCCCGCCCTGAAGGAGCTGATCCACGAGCAGTTCGGCGACGGGATCATGAGCGCGATCAACTTCAAGGTGGACATCGGCACCGCGACGCACGACGGCGCCGAGCACGTCGTCATCACCTTCGACGGGAAGTTCCTGCCCTACAGCTGGCCCAGCGACTGAGCCCGCCGCGGCGCCCGGCGGGGCGGAGATCGGCGTGCCCCGGGCCCAGTGGACCTCGAACAGCTCGGTCAGGGTGTCACTGAGCCCGGAGCGCCGCACCAGCACCGCCGCCGTGCGCGTTCCCTCGTCGCTGCCGGTCAGCGGCACCAGCGCCTCCCGCCCGTCCACCACGATCAGCTTCGTCGGCACCCGGGGCAGCACCCGGGCCTGCTCGCCCAGCGCCACCAGGCCGCGCAGCCGCTCGGCGTACTCCGGCACGGCCGGCACCTCGCGTTCGGCGCCCGCCGGCAGCTCATCCACCCGCCGGGTGATCGGGGCCGGGCCCTCGATCACCTCCACCGTCAGCCGCGGGTCCGCCCGCGTACTGCGCGGGACGGCCCGCTCGGCGTACCGGTCGAGACGAATCGCCTCCAGCGCCCCGCCGCCCCCCCCGTTCTTCCGTCGGGTTTGGTCGGATTGGGCCCGGCCCCGGTGTGGTCACGTGTGGCCAGTGGCCATAAGTGGCCAGCCGAATCACTCCCTTGTCACCCCTGTGAGCTGCGACTCTACGACCTCCCCCGTCCGAGGTGACAAGGAGTTACGAGCCCTCGATGAACATCAGAGCGAAAGCCCTGCGCGGCGGTGCGCTGGCCGCGGTCCTGGCCACGGCTGCCGCCGTGCTGGCGGCCCCCGCGGCGCACGCCGAACCGTCCGGCCACGTGATACGCCTGAACGCCGCCCAGTTGGCGAAGCTGAGCGCCGAGTACACCCCGATGAGCGACGGTACGCCCGGCCTGGTGGCGGCGGCCGCGAGGTCCGGCGCCTCGCGCGGCGACGCGGCCGGGACGGCCGATCCGGCGGCGCCGCAGAACGCCGCGTCGCCGTCCGTCGACGAGCAGACGAACTGGCAGACCGCGCGCGGCGCCGCGTCCACGCTGGCGCTGAACGGCACCGGCGACTGGGTCGCGCTGTTCGGCAGCGGTTCGGTCACCCGGTACGACGCCCACGGCGACCCGGTGTGGCAGCGCACCACGCACTCCCTGTACACCGACTGGCACGTGACACCGCAGAGCAGCCTCCAGCCGGAGGAGTACACGGCGTCCATGTACGAGGGCTACAACCCGTACAACCCCTCGTCCACCGGAAAACACCCCTACGCCCAGGCCGACTTCAACCACGACGGCGTCGCCGACGTCGCCGTGGCCTACTCCGTCGGCGACAACCCGGTGCGCAGCTTCACCAGCCCCGGCTCGACCCTGTCGACCGGCACCTTCGTCAGCGTCCTGGACGGCCGCACGGGCCGGATGCTGTGGCACCGACTCGTGCCCGGCTACGTCGGGTCGATGCTGGTGCAGGACGGCAAACTGGTCGTCGCCGAGCGCACCGGTCCCAACTGGGGCCTGGACCCGGTCGCCGAGCAGGGCGACAGCCGCAGCTCGCTCACCGCCTGGTCCTTCACCGCCGGGAAGGCGGGAAGCCTCACCGGGCGCACCGCGTGGACGTACAGCACCCGGGCGCCCTGGGCGTCCTGGTCGGACGTCGAGCCGATGAGCGGCGGGCGGATCACCGCCGGCTGGACCGACACCCCGTTCGGCCTGGGCAGCCCGCGCCCGCCGGCCGGCCACGTGGTGGTCCTCGACGCGGCCACCGGCCACGTCGGCGTGGACACCAGGACCCCCGGCTACCCGCGCATCGTGCACCAGGACCCCGGCACGGACCGGGTGCTGGTGGCCGAGCAGAACGACCCCTACGACGCCGTGCGCTGGGACCTGACCGCGTACGACGCCCGTACCGGATCCCGCTCGGTGCTCGCCTCGCGCGAGGGCACCATCCCCGAGGCCTTCGTCGTCAACGGGCAGGCCCACGGCGGGCAGGCGCGCTACGCCGTCGCCGAGCTGGGCATCGACCCGGTGACGCTGGCCGACGGCCAGAGCACCGTGTCCGGCTGGGACGGGCACGGGCGGACGGTGTGGCACCACCGGACCGCGAGCACCGTCGGCGGCGCCAACGCCCCGACGCTGTCCCTGGCGTTCGACCCGCACGGGCAGGGCGAGGTCCTCGCCACCGTCGCCGACGCCACCGCGGTCACGGCCGCGACGCCCGAGGGCCTCTCCCACATGCAGCTGCTCGCGTTCGACGCCCGCGACGGCGGGGTCATGTGGCGGCGCGAGGGCGACGTCACCGGCGACCAGGTGACGCCCTACCAGGGCCGCCTGCTCACCGTCGGCTACGACGCCACCGCCTGGTCGATCGACCCGCGGCGCGGTGACGCCACCGCCCTGCCGCTGCTGGGCGACCTCTACTCGGCGGTCTCCACCGACGTGAACGGCGACGGCGTCAAGGACCTCGTCGCGGGCGGCCAGAGCCACGGCCTCTTTGCCCTCGACGGCCGCTCGCTGAAGAGCAGCACACCGCGCATCCTGTGGCACACGGCCGTCAGCGGCGCCGTCCACCAGGTCCAGCTGGCCCAGGTCGCCGACCGCCGGGGCGGCAGGGCGACGCGCCTGGTCGCGGCCACCTCCGGCGGCTTCGCGGTGCTCGACCCGCGCAGCGGCCGTGTCACGGCCGACGTGACCACGGGCGCCTTCCAGTACGGCGTGACCGTGACCGGCGGCGCGATCGTCGCCACCGGTACCAAGGGCGTCAGCGCCTACACCGCCGACGGCGCCGTCCGCTGGACCTACCGCCCCGCGGGCGCCGACGGCAAGAAGGTCCTCTACTCCACGCCTGCCACCGACGGCCAGGGCCGCCTGTTCCTGGAGTACGGCGGCGCCCTGTCCGGCTTCGGCACCGGCGCCAGCGACCCCGCCCCGACCGCCGTCGCGCTGGACGCCGCCGCCGGCACCCAGCTGTGGAGCGAGCGGCCCACCGGTCTGTCGGCCACCTGGATCGAGCAGCAGGCCGGTGCCTTCGCCAGTCCGGCCATCCCGTCCGCCGGGGGCCACGGCGTCGCCTTCGCCTTCGGCGGCGACAAGCCCGGCGCCCCGCACCAGGTCCAGATCGTGGACGGCCGGACGGGCACGGTGATCTCGGCCCGCGACACGATCGGGTCGAACACCTTCCAGGGCTTCGCCGCCTCGCGCAGGTACGGCCTGGTCGAACTGCACGCCTTCGAGGTGACGGTCTACCCGGCCGACGGCGGCGCCGCCTACGACGTCCGCCTGAACGTCAACCCGCAGCAGGGCGCGTTCGTCACGACGACCGGCGGCACGGAGACCTTCGTCATGGGCGTCGGCGGGATCGAGCAGTTCGACCAGCCCTTCCCCCGGCCCGAGGACACGCTGGCCGCCACCAGCGCTGCGTTCTCGCAGTTCGCCGGGTCGGTCACCCCGGTGTCCCTGACCGGCGCCGGACCCGGCACCGAACTGGTCGGCCTGCCCTACGACTACGCCGCGTACGCGCTCAACCAGGAAGTCGGCTCCTACGGCGCCGACATGGCGGCGCCCGACGCCTTCCCGCACGGCGTGACGGTCCAGCAGATCGACGACACGGCGAAGGCGGCCGAGCCCGCGCCCAGGTCGCTGCTGAAGGCGCCCGCCACCGGCAGCGCCGCGGCCGCCCCCGTCAAGGACCCGGCCCTGCCGAGCGGCACGGCCGCCCCGGCACTCAAGGTCCAGGCGTCGGTCCAGGTGGGCCCGCACGACACGACGGAGACGACCCGCGGCTACACCCCGCAGCAGATCCGGGCCCGGCTCGGCCTGACCGGCGACGGCACCGGCCAGACCGTCGCCGTCGTGGACGCCTACGACTACCCGAACGCCACCTCCGACCTCGACCACTTCGCCGAGCACTTCGGCCTGCCGCAGACCTGCGGCAGCGTCCCGGCCGGTACGGACTGCTTCGACTTCCGGCAGGTCTACGCCGACGGCACCCGGCCCGAGGCGAACCCCGGCTGGGAGGAGGAGGAAGCCCTCGACATCGAGTGGGCCCACGCCGTCGCACCGCACGCGACGATCGTGCTGGTCGAGGCCGCCGACGCCTCCGCGGCCGGTCTCTACCGGGCGGTCGACAAGGCCGCGGCCCTGCACCCGGCCGTGGTGAGCAACAGCTGGGGCATGGCGGAATTCTCCGAGGAGTCCTTCTACGACGGCCACTGCGCACTCGCCGACTCCGTCTGCACCCAGTCCACGGGCGACGCGGGCTACCCGGCCGGATACTCCAGCACCAACCCGAACGCCCTGGCCATCGGCGGCACCAGCCTCCAGCTGGACGCCGACGGCGCCACCCTCGGCGAGACGGCGTGGCGCTCCACCGGCGGCGGCCTGAGCTACTTCGAGAAGCGCCCCGCCTACCAGGACGGCGTGCAGGGCTCGGCGTACCGGGCCACCCCGGACGTCAGCTTCGTCGCCGACCCGCAGACCGGCGTGGCCGTCTACACCACCGCCACCGGCGACCCGCTGTGGCTGGAGGTCGGCGGCACCAGCCTGTCGGCCCCGGTGTGGGGCGCCCTGCTGACCGACGCCGACCAGCTGCGCGCCACCGCGGGCAAGCACCCGCTGGCCGTGGCAGGACCGGACGGCGACACCGCCCACGGTGACGTCTACGGGCTGGGGAGCAGGCTCAGCGACATCACCGCCGGCTCCAACGGGGCGTGCGGCGCGGAGTGCACCGCGGGGCCCGGCTACGACACCGTGACCGGCCTCGGCTCCCCGCTCGCGGGCGTCGACACGGCCCTGGCCGCGATGAAGTGACGGTCCTCCGGGGGTGGCCGGGCCACGGTCCGGCCACCCCCGGACGGGGCGCCCGCGGAGGGGAGCGCCCCACGGCCTGAGGGGCCGGCGCCGCCGCTCAGGCGGTGAGCCAGCCCCTCAGCGTCGCCTGGACGCCGGCCTGGAAACGGGTCTCGACGTTCAGCATCTGCATCAGCCGGGTGATGCGGCGCCGGACGGTGTGGACGTGCACCCCGAGCCGCCGCGCTATCGCCTCGTCCTTGAGCCCGGCCGCCAGCATCGTCAGCAGCTCGCGGTCCTCGGCCGTGGCCTCGCCGTGCGTCGCCGCCCCGATCGGCAGCGCGCGCTCCCACACCGCCTCGAACAGCGGCGTCAGCGTGTGGCCCAGCAGCGAGTCGCTCACCACCAGCGCGCGCGCCGTCGGGTCCGCGGCCTCCGTCGGCGGCAGCAGCGTCACCCGCCGGTCGACGGTGATGAGCTTCGTCGGCAGGTCGGCGCCCACCCTGATCTGCACGCCCTGCGCGGCCAGTTCGGCGAGCCCCTCGGCCCGGCCGGGAAAGCGCAGGCCCTCGCGGTCGACGACCACCCGCACCTGGACCCCGCGCCGGGCCGGGCCCGCGACGTCCAGCGGGGCGGGCATGCCGTCGGGCGCGCTCCCCGCGTACGGCGGGCGGTCGAGGAGGGCCACCTCGATCTGTGCGGAGGCCAGCAGCCCGGCCGCGCGCTGCGCGATCGCCTCCCGGCCGCCGACGGCCTCGATGCCGGTGGCGTGCGCGTGGTGGGTGTCGCCGAGCAGTTGCTCGCTCGCCTGGTCGACCGAGCCGGTCAGCTCCTCCAGCGCCGCCGAGCGCAGCAGCAGTTGGGCCTGGTGGTGGTGCAGCAGACCGCGCAGCGCGGTCGCCGGGGCGGCGGCCCGGGGCAGCGCGCCCTTTCCGGCGCCGGGGACGGTGAAGCCCCGCTCGGCCAGCCATCCGAGGGCCGCGCCGACCCGCCGCGGCGGCAGGCCCAGCTGCCGGGCGAGCGCCGCACGCGAGGCCGCGGGCCCGCTCAGCAGCGCCGCGTACACGCGCAGCTCGTCCTCGCCCAGGCCGAGCGCCCGCCAGCGCGCCCGTTCCTTCTCCCGCATCACACCTGCGATCTTGCTGCGTGCATCCGGCACACACAAGTGTCCATGGCCACAAGTACGCACCCCGGAAGCGTTGTTCGCGGCCCCCGCCCGGCCTTTCGATGTCGGCGTTCGTATCTGTCCCGCGCTCCGAAGGGAACACCATGGGGATCCCCGCACGCAGCAGAACGACGGCGGACACCAGAGCCGGCACCGCCCGCCGCCGCGGTGCCCGGGTCACGGCCCAGGGCCTGGCGGCCGCGCTGCTCGCCACCGCGGGCCTGGTCGCGGTCACCGGACCCGCCGCGCACGCCGACGCCGCCGCGCAGCCCGCCCCCGCGGCCGGGACCCGCACCCCGTCCCTGGTCACCGGCCTGGACGAGGCCGCCACGGCGAGCGGCAGCGGGGCCGACGCCGCGGTGCGGCACCTCGCGACGAAGAAGAGCCGCTACCACATCGACAACCCGGAGCGGGACCTCACCGCGGTCGCCGACGACCACCAGGGCAAGGACGAGACGGTCCGCCTCCAGCAGAGGTACCGCGGTGTGCCCGTCCTCGGCGGGCAGTACGTCGTACGGATGCGCGCCGCGGGCGGCAAGCGGACCGTCACCGGCACCTCCGGCAGCTTCTACACCCAGCTCGACCTGCCCTCCACCACCCCCGATGTCTCCTCCGCGGTCGCCGTCGGCCGCGCGGTCGGCGCGGTCGCGGCGCAACTGGGGCAGGGCCCGCTGACCCGGGCGGACGCGGCGCGGACCGCGGCCCCCCTCACCGGCAGCGACGAGGGCCTGACCGTGCTGCCGCAGGGCAAGGGCCTGCTCACCCGGCACATCACCGTCTCCGGCACCGACCCGCGCACCGGCGAGCCGGTGAAGCAGGAGGTCTACGTCGAGGGCCACTCGGGCTACCCCGTCCTCCAGTACAGCGGCATCCAGTCCTTCGCCCCGGCGGGCACCACCACGGCGGCATCCGCGGCAGGGAGCGGCGGCGCCGCCCCGGCCCTCCCCGCGGCCGCCCAGCAGCTCGTCGTCAAGGGCACCGGCGTGCGCTACAACGGCGAGACGACCGAGCTGAACCTCTACCAGGGCACCGACGGCGCCTACCAGATGATCGACTACGGCCCCCGCGCCGCCGGGCTCAGCAGCACCCTGCTCGCCACCTACGACGCCCGCGGCCGCGAGGTCTCCACCGCCTCGGGCGCCTGGCCCAGCGGCATCAAGACCTTCAGTTCGTCCACCACCGATCTCGGCCCGGAGTACACCGACTCCGGCGCGGTGGACGCCCACTGGGGCGCCGCCCAGGTCTACGACTACTACCGCACGCACTTCGGGCGGGACGGCCTGGACGGCAAGGGCGGCTTCATCTACTCCCTCGTCGGCGTCGTCCAGAACGGGCAGCCGTACGACAACGCCTTCTGGGACGGCTCCAAGATGGTCTACGGCCAGGGCGGCGGCGACTACCGCACGTTCTCCGCGGACACCGACGTCGTCGGCCACGAGATGACCCACGGCGTCATCCAGAACACCGCGAACCTCGTCTACGCCGGGCAGTCCGGCGCGATGAACGAGGCGCTCGCCGACTACTTCGGCAACGCCATCGACGACGAGGCCAACCACATCCCCATGACCGACCCGGACGCCTCGCTGCTCGGCGAGAACCTGTGCGTCGACGCCTCCCCGCGCGACTGCGCACTGCGCGACCTCGACAACGGCGCGACCACGTCCAAGGACTTCGTCGGCGTCACCTACCGCGGTGACGACGGCGGCGTGCATCTGAACTCGACGATCTTCTCCGGCGCCCTGTGGAACATCCGCCAGGACCTCGACCGGGACTTCGCCGACCAGATCGTCTACCGCGCGCTCACCGCGTACATGACCCCGCTGGACGGCTTCACCCAGGGACGCGCCGCGGTCATCGCCGCCGCGCAGGAGCTGGGGGCCACCAAGGCCCAGCTCAAGAGCGTCAAGCAGGCGTTCGCCGCGCACGGCATTGTGCCCAACTGGGAGACGGCGCTCGGGATCGACGCGAGCACCCTGATCAGCAAGGTGAACATCTCCGGCACGGGCGTCGGCGCGGGCGGCGGCAAGTACGCCGTCTCGCTCAGCAACGACGACGGCAGCGAGCCGTACGCGGTGTGGGCCGGCAACACCAGCGGGAAGGGCGGCCGCACCCTGATCAGCGGGAACAACGGCGACTACAACGTCTACGCCGACACCGACGGCAAGACCGTCGCCTGGGCCGACTTCGCCCCCGACTCCATCCTGATCAAGGTCCGCCCGCTGGCCGGCGGACCCGAGAAGACCGTGTACTCCTCCTTCACCGGCATCTCCTCGGTCGCGGTCGACGGCGACTACGTGGTCTTCACCGAGACCGACCCGTTCGGCAACCAGCACGTCGGCTACCGGAACATCAGGACCGGCGCGGGCACCTGGGTGGACGGCGGGCGGTACGAGCTGGCCACCGCGCTGCCGTCGGTCAGCGGCGGCACGGTCGCCTACGCCAAGCTGTGGCCCGAGGCCGACGGCTACAAGCTCGGCGTGGAGACCACCGACCTGGCGACCGGGAAGACCACGCTGATGCCCGTCGACAAGAACGCCACCCTCGCCGTCGGCCAGACCGCCGTCACCGCCGGCAGCGTCTACTGGATGGCCGACACCGACCTGTCCGACGGCGGCCGGGTCTCCCTGGACCGCGCGGACCTCGACGGCTCGGACCCCGCCGTCCTCGTCCCCGAGACCCGCGGCACGGCCCTGTACGGCTACAGCCTGACCGCCTCCGACGACGCGGTCACCGTCCTGTCCGTCCCCCCGGCCACCACCTGGGCCAACGACACCCTGCCGAAGCTCTACCAGATCGCCCCCGACAGCACCGGCGGCCTCCAGCGCGTCTCCTGCGACCGGGGCGACCAGATCTTCCCCGCCGCCGACACCGGACAGCGCGTGCTCTGGCTCGACGGCACCACCGGCTGGACCGACCTGGTCGTACGCGACCGCCCGGCGGGCCGGTGCTGACCTGACCTGACCCGACCGCGCCCGCACACGCCGCCGGGCTCCCGGACCGCTGCCCGGGAGCCCGGCGGTCACCACGCCTCGCTCTCCTCCGCCGCCCGCGGCACCGCCCGCGCCCCGCCGCGGCCGCGCAGCCGCCCGGCCAGCAGCGGCAGCACGAGGACGGACACCATCGCCGCACCCACCAGCGAGGCCGCCGTGCCCGAGCCGATCACCTTCTGGTCCAGCCCGATCGTGGTGATCGCCGCGACCAGCGGCAGGCAGGTGGCCGTGTAGAGCGCGAGGGCCCGCCGGTCCGGTGCGCCCAGCCCGGCGGGCGCCAGCAGATGGACCGGGCCGCCGCGCAGCACCACGAACAGCAGCAGGAAGCCCGGCACCATCAGCAGCGCGCCGCCGCCGTGCAGCAGCGCGTCCAGGTCGAAGCCGACGCCGGTGTCGACGTAGAACAGCGGGACGAGGAAGCCGAAGCCCATCCCCTCGACCTTGCCCAGCACCTCCTCGCGGCTCTCCGCGGCGGCGCCCGACAGCACCAGCCGGGTCAGCACGCCCGCGGCGAAGGCGCCGAGCAGCACGTCGAGCCCGAAGGACGACGCGAGCGCCAGCATCCCGGCGAGCAGCAGCATCACGAAGCGCACCGCGAACTGCCCGCTGGTGTGCAGCGTCCGGTCGACGAGCCGGGAGAACCACGGCCGCCGCGGGCGCAGCGCCCACAGCACCGCGAGCGCGGTGATCACCCCGAAGACGGCCAGCAGCGCGGCCGACTGCCCCGGCTTGCGGCCGCTCAGCAGCAGTGCGACGGCGACGATCGGCCCGAACTCGCCCACCGCCCCGAAGGCCGACACCACCGTGCCGAAGCGGGTGCCCAGCTTCCCGCCGTCCTTGAGGATCGGCAGCACCGTGCCCAGCGAGGTGCTGACCAGCGCCGTACCGATGACGAACGCCTCGTACGGCTTCCCGCCGCTGATCCCGAACGCCACCGTGACGGCCGCCGCCAGCGACAGCACCCACGCGGCCCCGGCCCTGCGCAGGGTCGGGCCGCGCACGGCGGCGAAGTCGATCTCGTACCCGGCCAGGAAGATCAGCATCGACAGGCCCAGGTCCGACAGCGTGTCGATGACCTGGTCGCGGTGCGCCCAGCCGAGCACCTGCGGGCCCAGCAGGATGCCCAGCGCGATCTCGAAGACCACCTGCGGGACGCGCACCCTGCGCCGCGCCCGGTCGGCCAGCAGCGGGGCGAGCACGGCCGCGGCCATGATCAGGACCAGGGTGCCCGGGTGCGCCACGCCGTCCAGCCCTCCCTCGCTCGCCGGGCGGCCGGACACGTCCGGCGCCCCCGTCCAGCCTGCGCCGCCGGCCGCCCGGGGACGAGCCGGGTGGCCCGTCCGGAGGAGTGCGGGCGCGGCCCCGGGCGGCCGCCGACGTGTGGCCGGGGCGCCGCCGCAGCACAATGGGGGGAGCAGGGAGGACGGCGGACGCGGCAGCGGTCCCGCAACGGCTGCCGGGGCGTCCGCGGACTCGTGGTGCGCGAGCGGAATGGGTGCGGCGAGGAGCGATGCGGTTCCCTTGGTCCCGGTCCCGTGAGGGCGACGGCACCGGCTGGTCCTGGCAGGCGAACCGGGGACTGGTCGCGGTCCCGATCGTCCTGATCGTCGTGATCACCATCGCCGACGTGCTCGCGCCGCAGGAGATCCACCTCGGGCCGCTGCTGGTGGTGGCGCCCGCGCTCACCGCGTCCTTCGGCAGCTCACGGCTCACCGCGCTGGTCGGCTTCCTGGCCACCGCGGCCCTGTTCACGATATCCGCGGTGCGCAACAGCATCTTCACCTCCAACCACGAGAGCCAGATCATCGCGCTCATCGTGATCTCCGCCTTCACGGTCTTCTTCTGCCGGCTGCGCGAGCGGCACAGCGCCGAGCTGAGACAGGTGCGCTCGGTCGCGGAGGCCGCTCAGCAGGTGGTCCTCCAGCCGCTGCCGGACCGGATCGGCCCGCTGTCGGTCGCGGTGCGCTACGAGGCCGCGGCCGACCAGGCGCGGATCGGCGGCGACCTCTACGCCGCGGTGCGCACCCACGACGGCACCCGGCTGCTCATCGGCGACGTGCGCGGCAAGGGCCTGGCGGCCGTGGACGACGCCGACCTGCTGCTGGGCGCCTTCCGCAGCGCCGCCCACCGCGAGCTGCCGCTCGCGGCGCTGCACCTGGAACTGGAGGCCATCGTCGCCTGGGGGCTCACCCAGCCCAACCGGCACGGCGAGGACCCGGGGGAGTCCTTCATCACCGCCGCGCTCATCGACATCCCCGACCGCGAGCCGCACATCAGGATCCTCAACAGCGGCCACCCCGCCCCCTTGCGTCTGCACGGCGGCCTCGTCACCCCGCTCGTGCCGCGCCGCTTCTCACCGCCGATCGGCATCCTGCCGCCCGAGGACGCGGACGCGGCCGCCGACGTCTTCGCCTTCGAGCCCGGCGACACGCTGCTGCTCTACACCGACGGCGTCACCGAGGCCCGCGACGTCGCCGGCACCTTCTACCCGCTCACCGACCGCCTCCCGGGCCTGGCGCCCGGCGGGGCCCATCCCGTCGACCTGCTGACCGCCCTGCGCGCGGACCTGCTGCGGCACACCTCCGGCACCCTCGACGACGACGCGGCCGTGGTCGCCGTCCGGCACGACGGCGCCGCGGGCCCGCTCACCGTCCGCGGGGTGAGACCGTAAGGAGACCGGAGTGTTGCCGCAATGCCGGTGGTGCGCCGGGAGCATGGCGGCATGGGGGAACCGGCGGGGGAGACGGGCAGGGGCCAACGGGTGGCACGCGGATGCGCGTTCACCGTCATCGGCGCGGTCGGAGTGGTGTTCGCGCTGCTGCTGTGCGGGCTGTGGTACGTGCACGAGCGGCTGAAACCCGTTCCGCCGCCGGACGTGGCCGCCTTCGCGCACTCCGCGCCCGCCCGAGCCGCGCGCGCCGCGGACGCCCGTACCGCCGCCGCCGACCAGGCGGCGCTCGCCGCGGCACTGCCGGGGGCCGAGCCGCTCGGCACCTCCGTGTCGGACATCTGCCGGAGCCTGGGGAACGGCGCGATGTTCGGCGGCCGGGAGAGCTGGGGCCCCGTCCAGTGCACGCGCGCCACCGTCGCCTACGTCGCGTTCGACGGCGACATCGCGGCGCGCCTGCGGGCGCTCGACGCGGCCCTGGCCGCGCGCGGCTGGAAGGGCGGCACGCTCACCGCGGCCGCCGCCTCGCCGCAGCGGACCGCGCTGCCGCCCTCCCCGACCGAGGCCTTCTCCTCGCCGGGCGCGGCGCCCCCCGGTTGGGGGGTGGTCTCCGGGGAGTACGGGCGTTCCCCGCTCCCGGGCGCCGGGTACGACACCGCGCGGAACCTCCAGGTCTCCGTGGCCGGCACGCCGTACGACCCGCAGACGGGCGCCGGATACCTCCAGGTGGGGGACGAGCCCCTGCGCGACGCCGGCACCGGGACCGTCTACGTCACCTGGCAGCCCCTGTCCACGCACGCGGTGGCGCGGTCCGGCTACGCCGCCCACCGCTATGTCGCCGCCTTCTCCGTCGTCTCGCGCTACCTCGTGCAGTCACCGTCCGCGACGACGCCCGCGCCGGGCCCGACGGCGACGACGTACGACCCCGGGCCGTGCCTCAGCGGCAGCCGCAGGTGCTCCTGAGCGGGAACCGCACCGCGCGGGGTGAGGCTCCGGGCGCCCTGCCGTGCGTTGGAACATGTTTCTTTGGTGGGGTACTTGACGCTCATTCGAACACGACCCCACACTGTCGCACACCCCCACCGCAGGCTCTCGGGGCGCCGCCCCGCGCCGCCCCGCCGAAGGAGCGACGCCCATGCCGATCACCGTCCGCCGGTTATCCCGCGGCCCACGCACCCCCCGCACCCCCCGCCCCCCGCGTTCCCGCCTCCTCGCCGCGCTGACCGCCCTCGGGCTCGCCGCCGTGACGGCCCCGGCACTGGCGCTGCTGGCCCCGGTCCCGGAGGCCGCCGCGCTGTCCAACGGGCTGGCCCTGACCCCGCCGATGGGGTGGAACGACTGGAACTCCTTCGGCTGCAACGTCACCGAGCAGAAGGTCAAGTCCGTCGCGGACTACATCGTCTCCTCGGGACTTGCCGCCGCCGGCTACTCCTACGTCGACATCGACGACTGCTGGATGTCCGGCAGCCGCGACTCCGGCGGCCACCTGGTGCCCGACCCGGCCAAGTTCCCCGACGGCATCAGCGGCACCGCCGCCTACGTGCACGGCAAGGGCCTGAAGCTGGGCATCTACGAGAGCGCGGGCAGCAAGACCTGCGCGGGCTACCCCGGCAGCCTCGGCCACGAGCAGACCGACGCGAACAGCTTCGCCTCCTGGGGCGTCGACCTGCTCAAGTACGACAACTGCAACGGCGACGGCTCCTCGCCGCAGTCGCGCCAGACCACCATGCGCAACGCCCTGGCGCAGACCGGCCGCCCCATCCTGTTCAGCCTCTGCGAGTGGGGCCAGGACAGCGTGTGGACGTGGGGCGCGGGCGTCGGCAACATGTGGCGCACCACCGGGGACATCAACGACAGCTTCGGCTCACTGCTGTCCAACTTCCACGTCAACGTCGGGCTCGCGCAGTACGCCGGACCCGGCGGCTGGAACGACCCCGACATGCTGGAGGTCGGCAACGGCGGCATGTCCTTCACCGAGGACCGCAGCGAGTTCAGCCTGTGGGCCGAGATGGCCGCCCCGCTCATCGCCGGCAACGACCTGCCCGCCTCGTCCGCCGCGACGCTGTCGATCCTCGGCAACCGGGACGTCGTCGCCGTCGACCAGGACTCGCTGGGCAAGCAGGGCAAGGAGATCTCCTCCTCCGGCGGCCTGGACGTGCTCACCAAGCCGCTCGCCAACGGCGACGTGTCGGTCGTGCTGTTCAACGAGAACTCCGGCGCCGCCACGATCTCCACCACCGCGGCCGCGGCCGGGATCTCCGGGGCGTCCACGTACACCCTGGACAACCTGTGGTCGCACGTGAAGACCACGACGAGCGGCGCCATCTCCGCCACCGTGCCCGGCCACGGCGCCGTGATGTACCGCGTGTCGAAGGGCTCCTCGACGACGACCGGCACCACGCACCCGCTGGTCGGCGCGTCCTCGAACCGCTGCCTGGACGCCTTCGACAACCAGACCGCGCCCGGCACGAAGGTCGAGATCTGGGACTGCAACGGCGGCGCCAACCAGCAGGTCACCCTCACCGCGGCGAACGAGCTGCGGCTGTACAACGGCACCCTGTGCCTGGACGCGACCGGCGGCGGCACCGCCACGGGCACTGCGGTCGAGCTGTGGACCTGCAACGGCGGCGCCAACCAGCAGTGGCGCGCCAACCCGGACGGCACGGTCACCGGTGTGCAGTCCGGCCTGTGCCTGGACGTGACGGGCGGCGACAAGGCCGCGGGCAACGTCAACGGCACGGCGCTGGAGCTGTGGACGTGCAACGGCGGCGCGAACCAGCAGTGGCGCCTGGGCTGATCCCGGCCCCCGGCCCCGGCCGCGCGGGGAGGAACGCCGCACCCGGCGTCCCTCCCCGCGCGGCACGCCGTCAGAAGGCGCCGAGCCCGTCCGGGGTGCCGTTGCCGGTCGGGCTGTCGTAGCCCGGCCCGGCCGTGCACTGGTAGTCGCCGCCGCAGTCCATGCCCTGGACGTTGCTGCCGGTGGTGACGTCCGTGAGGCCCGCTGTCGCGGTGTACAGCGCGGAGGCGTCCGGGAATCTCCCGGGACGCCCGGCCAGCGCGATCACCGCGGCGATCAGCGGAGCCGAGGCGCTCGTTCCGCCGACCACGGACCACCCCGCCTCCGTGCCCCCGGTCCCGTCCGTGGTGTAGACGGCCAGCCCGGTGTCGGGATCGGCGACCATCGAGACGTCGGCGACCGTCCGGCCGGGGCAGTTGGGGTCGTGCTGCCACGCGGGCTTGTCCACCCACGCCGAGCAGCCGCTGCCCGCGCCCTGCCACGCGCTCTGCGACCACCCGCGGGCGGCGCCCGGATCGCGCGTGAGCGTGGTGCCGCCGACGGCGATCACACTGCTGTACGCCGCCGGGACGCCCGGGATGCCGTAGCCCGCGTCCCCCGAGGAGGCCACCACCGCCACGCCCGGGTGGGTGTAGTGGGCGGCGTAGGAGGCGTTCGGGCCGCTCTCGGACGCGGTGTAGCTGTTGGAGATCTCGGTGGCGCCGAGCGCGGCCGCCGTGTCCACGGACGCGGCGAGCGTGTCCCCGGCCGCCATGTCGGCCTCCACCAGCAGCAGGTGGCAGGACGGGCACAGCGCCGAGGCCGCGTCCAGGTCGAGCGCGGTCTCCGTCGCCCAGCCCTGGTCGGGCGGCAGCGGGGCGGTGTCCCCGCGCTGGCCGACCTTGCGGAAGCAGCCGTTGGCCGTGGTGCACGCGGGCAGGCCGAACGTCGTGCGGTAGACCGCCAGATCGGCCTCGGCGCGCGGGGCGTCGCCCGCCTCGACGACGGCGATCGTCTGCCCGGCGCCCCCGGTCGCGGGCAGCCCGTAGGCCGCCCGCAGCTCCGCAGGTCCGTAGCCGGGCGGCAGCGCGGCCCGCGCCGCGCCGGCCGCGTGCGGGCCGCGCACCCCCGTCCCGCCGTGCACGTCGGTGCGCACCTGGGCCAGGCAGCGGGCGAAGCCCGGCTGCGCGGTCCCGCACACGTCGCGGACCGGCGGGGCGGCGGCGCCCGCCGCCGGGACCGGGACCACGGCCGGCGCCGCGGCGAGGACGAGCGCGGTGAGATACGCGTACGGGCGTGTCGGCGCGGGCTTCATCGCGGGCTCCCCGGGGCGATGCCGTAGGCGGCGGTGACGGTCTGGGCGATCGACCCGCCCGCGGCGTCCGCCGCGGTGACCCGCAGCGAAGGGGCGGTGGTGCCGGTGTTCCGTCAGCCGGCGTGGTAGCTCCCGGCGCCGCCGGTGAGCGTGACGGGCTGCCAGGTCGCGCCGCCGTCGAAGGACACCGACACGGCGGCGGACGTGACGGCGGCGTGCGAGCCGCGGCCGTCGTAGGACAGGTGCCCCACGGTGAGGTCCAGGCCCTGGGCGGTGTCCGGGGCCCCGGTGTTGGACGGGCCGGTGTCGAGGCGGTAGTTCAGGGTGAGCGCGGGCATGATGCGGCACCCGGCCGCCGCGCAGGGCACGTCGGCGGGCAGGACGAGATCCGGGTCGGCGCCGCGGCCCGGGTCGTGGAAGGCGATCTCGGTGCGGGTGCGCACCGACTGCCCGGCGCCCGCGGCGGTGCGGTCGGTGTCGAGGACGGCGCGGTAGTCCGCGGGCCCGTCGTCCGCGGGTACCTGGGCGCCGATCACGTCCGGCTCGTCCACGAGCCGCGTGCCGTTCCGGGAGAGTGTGAAAGCGGTGTCGGCGGCGACCGCGCCCGCGTGGTCCGGTTCGCTGTCGCCGGTCGGCAGGTAGAGGGTGAACTGCCCGCCGCCCGCGCACGCGGTGCACGCGCCGGTCTGCTGGTCGTGGTGGGTGCCCAGGCCCGGGGCGAGCGGCCCGTGGGCCCAGTCGACGGTGCGTGTGGCGCCCGGCGCGAGGGTCACGATGTCGGAGTCGAGGGTGTCGAGCCGCGCCGACACGGTGCCGAAGGACCACCCGCCGCCGTCCGCGGTGCCCACGTACTCGGTCCGGTTGCCCGGCATGGCCTGGCGGCCCTGGTCGGCCGGCGGCGGCAGGACGGTCTCGCCGGCCGCCTCCACCGCCCGGGTGAAGCCGTCGACGGGCAGCACGTAGAGGGCGCCGGGCGCGCCGCCCGCCGCCGGGTCGGCGGAGAAGCGGTGCTCCACCGTGGCCACTTGGCCGGGTTCCACCCGGAAGGCCTGCTGCCCGGGTACGTCGGCGGAGCCGAACGCCACGTCGTAGCGGTACGCCCCGCCGTCCGGCGCGGCGCCGCCCCACTGGACGACGTAGTGCGAACCGGCCGCCGCGGGCCGGGCGTTGACGTAGACGGGTACCGTCGCCGGGCTGCCGACCTGGACGCTGTCGAAGGTGACGTTGCCGGACGGGCCGGTGCGGAACCAGGTGAGCTTGAGGATGTCCGCGACGGCGGGCCGCGGGGTGGCGACGGTGACCTGCCGGTCGGCGGAGGCCTCCTCGACGGCCACGGTGGTGTCCGGACCGTCCTCGGCGACCGTCGCGTCCTCGGCCACCTCGCGCCAGGCGGTCTCGGTGCCGTCCGCGGTGCGGTCGACGAACAGCGTGTAGACGGCGTAGTGCCCGGCGGGCACCTGGACGTCGCCCTCGCCGTTCTCGACCGGGACGACCGTGCCGAAGCGGCTGACGTCGTCGGTGTTGAGCACGATGCTGCCGAGCGGGGTGTTCCCCGGCTCCCCGGACAGGCCGCGTGCGCTGATCCGCAGGGTGTGCAGCGGGAAGTCCGGGCGGACCGCGGGTCCGGTTCCGGCCGGCTGTACCGACTCCAGTGCCGCGGGCAGCCGCCCTTCGGTGAGCGCCCGGCCGAAGTCGGCCGCCGAGCCCGGGTCGAGGACGCCGGTGGCCGAGCTGCCGGACACGGACGTGAGCCGCACCCCGGGCGGGGCGGCGGGCGCGCTGCCCGGGGCGAAGGACAGCTCCAGCGGCGTGCCGCCGCCGGGGGCGCTCCGCCGGGCGAGCGCGGTGACGTCGAAGAGCGAGAGGTCGAGCCGGCGGCCCACCTCGGGCAGCGCGTCGGCGGGGACGGCGTAGGTGTCGCCGCCCGCGCCGCCGAAGGTCACCAGCGTGGCGGCGGGGCCGTCCTGCGGCAGCGTCCGGTAGCCGCCCGCCGGACCGGCCAGCAGCCGCTGCCAGGTCACCAGCGTGACCGTTCGCGCGGCGGGTGCCGCGACCGTCCGGACGGATCCGGCGGGGGCCGCGTCCCGGGCCGCGGCGCCGTTTCCCAGATCTGCGACCAGTACGGGTCGACGACCGCGGGCAAGTACGTCGTGCAGAACAACCGC
>NZ_JBSGHL010000068.1:0-48461 GCF_053604375.1 Streptomyces sp. NPDC004031
CGCTGGAGCGCAACGCCTCCTGGTGGGGGCAGCGCGCCAAGCTCGACAGCATCGTGCTCACCGCCGTGCCGCAGGGCAAGCGGGCCGCCGCCCTGGCCGCGGGCAAGCTCGACCTCGCCGACATCGAGCCGGGCGCGCTCGGCGCCGTCACGAAGACCAGGGGCCTGGCCGTACGCAAGGCACCCGACGCGGCCTACGCGCAGCTCGCCCTCAACGGCAGCGCGGGCCCGCTCGCCGACGAGCGCGTCCGGCACGCCGTGGCCCGCGCGGTCGACCGCAAGGCCATCGCCACCGCCGTCCTCAAGCCGCTCGGGCTGCCCGCAGAACCGCTCGGCAACCACCTCGTCCTGCCCTCCCAGGACGGTTACGCCGACCACAGCTCCGCCCTCGGCAAGGCCGACATCCAGCAGGCGCAGGCACTGCTCACGGGCGCGGGCTGGAAGCGGTCCGCCGTCAAGGGCGGCGACCAGGCGGCGGCGCCCGCCGACGGCCACGACGCCGCGGCCGGCGCGCTCACCGTCGTCGAGCCCGCACGCGCGGTCACCAAGAGCGGCAAGCAGCTCAGCCTGCGGTTCGTGCTCCCGGCGGACTCCCCGACCCTCGACGACGTCGGCTCCCGGATCGCCCGCATGCTCTCCGCGATCGGCATCCGCACGGAGATCACCAAGGTCGACGGGGCGAGCTACTTCCAGGACCACATCGCGGCCGGCGACTTCGACCTCGCCCTCTACTCCTGGCCGGGCACGGCCTACCCCGCGACCGACGACACGCCCATCTACGCCAAGCCCGTCCCGGCACCGGACGGCTCGCTGAGCGTCGCCCAGAACTACACGCGGGTCGGCACCGACCAGATCGACCAGCTCCTGGACCGCGCCGGCTCCGAACTCGACGCCGGCACCGCCCGCTCCCTGACGGCCCAGGCCGACTCCCGCATCTGGGCTGCCGCCGGTTCGATCCCCCTCTACCAGCGCCCCGCGGTCGTCGCCCTCCGCACGACCGTCGCGAACGCGGGCGCCTTCGGCTTCCAGACGCCCCGCTACGAGGACATGGGCTTCCGCAAGTAGCCCGTGAGAGCGCCCCGGGGGGTGCCTTGCGGTGGGGCCCGCGACCGTCCGCCGGTGGGTGGTTGCGCGCTCCGTTCTCCCCCAGGCTCCGCCCGGGAGGTACCCCCACGCGCCCCTGAAAACGCTCACCCTGTGCGGTAGGGGCTCGCTTCTGCCGCGCAGGGCAACAAACAAGGGGCGCGTGGGGGCCCCTCCCGGGCGGAGCCTGGGGGAGAACTGCGCGACAGGCCCCCACCGGCGGAAGGTCGCGCGGCGAACCGCAAGGGACACCCCGGGGCGTACCCGGCGGCCCCCCGGACGGGTCAGACGTGAAGGAGCGCCGCCGCCTGGGCGTGGGCGCGGGCCGCCTCCGACTGCCGCCCCGCGGCAGCATGCACCGCGGCCAGCGTGTCCAGCGCCCCGGCACGGGCCAGCGCCTCCGGCGCGTTCGCCGCGGCCCGCGCCGCGAGCTTCGCGGCCACCGGCAGCCGCCCCTGGAAGTACGCCTCACGGGCCGCGAGGTCCGTCCGCCGCACGACCGCGGGCACCGTCGCCCGCAGCCCGTCCATCGCCGCCGCGAAGTACGGCAGCCCCTGCTCGGCGGGGATGCTCCCGGCGCGGACCCCGTCGCTGACCGCGGCGGCGTAGAGGGAGAGCGCCCCGGCCCGCAGCGAGGGCGCGGTGGACCGCGCGTGGAGGTCCACCGCCGTACGCGCGGCCTCGGCGGCGCGGCCCTCGGCGAGGGCGAGCACCGCGGTGAGGTGGAGCCGCCGCGGAGCGTCGGACGGCGGCGCGGCGGCGAGCGCGTCCCGCATGAGGTCGATCCGCCCGGCGCCCGCCGCCCGCGTGGCGGCGAGCGTGGCGTCGTCGACCCGCCATTCGTCGAGCTTGGCCTCCTCCGTCCCGAAGGGCAGCCGCATCAGCCGCCAGGCGGGGCTGGTGACCCGGCCCGGGGCGAGGACGTGGATCAGGACGGTGAGGAAGGCGATGCCCCAGCCGACGGCCGCGGCGGCGCCGCCCGCGGCGACGAGCGCGGCGGCCACCGCGGCCTGGACGAGCAGTTGGACGAGGGCGCCCCACCACAGCCTGCGCCGCAGTCCGGGCCGGTCGGTCACGACCATGCAGGCGTTGTAGAGGAGCAGCGGCAGCGGCCGCACGACGAGCTGCCGCCCGCCCACGGTGGTGGCCAGCAGCCACCGACCGGCGCCGATCGAGGAGTACACGGGCGCGAGCCCGGTGAAGGGGCCCAGCAGCCGGGTGAGCACGTTGTGCAGCGAGACGGTGAGCAGCACCCCGGCGGCGAAGAGCAGGAAGGAGCGCTCGCGGAAGGGCAGCGCGTGGGCGCTGCCCGCGACGCCGACGGCGGCGCCCACGACGGCGGCGACGGCGAGGGTGACCTTGCGGCGTCCGTCCGGGGGCGCGGCGGAGGGTCCGGGCGGAGGCGGGGGCGGCGGCACGGTGGCGTCGTGCGGCGGCGCGGATGGCGTGTACACGTCCCGGATCATGGCACCCCCGGGACGCGGCCCGGCACCGCCCCCCGCCGTCGGCCCGCGTCCCCCGCGGGTCCCCGTCCCGCGGGGACGCGGACGGGCCCTGCGGGACGGCCCTCACCGCGGGCGCCGCGCAGCGGGGGTGCTCCGGCGGGCGGCATCAGGTGGGGCACGTACCATGGGAGGTGGCCGTGGCGTGAGTTCTGCCCGGCGAGGCGAGCGCGTCATACCGGAACGCGACGCCATCCACGATCCGGGAGAAGCCCCCCAGCATGTCCACGCGCCACGATATCCGTAACGTCGCCATCGTCGCCCACGTCGACCACGGCAAGACGACTCTCGTCGACGCCATGCTCAAGCAGGCGGGCGCCTTCTCGGCGCACCAGCAGCTGGACGACCGGATGATGGACTCCAACGACCTGGAGCGCGAGAAGGGCATCACCATTCTCGCGAAGAACACCGCGGTGAAGTACCACCCGAAGGACGGCTCCGACCCGGTCACGATCAACATCATCGACACCCCCGGCCACGCCGACTTCGGCGGTGAGGTCGAGCGCGGCCTGTCGATGGTGGACGCGGTCGTGCTGCTGGTGGACGCCTCCGAGGGCCCGCTGCCGCAGACCCGCTTCGTGCTGCGCAAGGCGCTGTCCGCGCGGCTCCCGGTGATCTTGTGCATCAACAAGACCGACCGCCCGGACGCCCGGATCGACGAGGTCGTCAACGAGACCTACGACCTCTTCCTGGACCTGGACGCCGACGAGGACCAGATCGAGTTCCCGATCGTCTACGCGTGCGCGCGGGACGGCGTCGCCTCGCTGACCAAGCCGGCCGACGGCACGGTCCCGACGGACAGCACCAACCTGGAGCCGTTCTTCTCCACGCTGCTGGAGCACGTCCCGGCCCCGACGTACGACGAGCAGGCCCCGCTCCAGGCGCACGTCACCAACCTGGACGCCGACAACTTCCTCGGCCGTATCGCGCTGCTGCGCGTCGAGCAGGGCCACCTGAAGAAGGGGCAGACCGTCGCGTGGATCAAGCGGGACGGCAGCATCTCCAACGTCCGCATCACCGAGCTGCTGATGACCGAGGCGCTGACCCGCGGGCCGGCCGAGAGCGCGGGCCCCGGTGACATCTGCGCGGTCGCGGGCATCCCGGACATCATGATCGGCGAGACCCTCGCCGACCCGGACAACCCGGTCGCGCTGCCGCTCATCACCGTGGACGAGCCGGCGATCTCGATGACGATCGGTACCAACACCTCGCCGCTGGTCGGCAAGGGCGGCAAGGGCCACAAGGTGACCGCGCGGCTGGTCAAGGACCGGCTGGAGCGCGAGCTGGTCGGCAACGTGTCGCTGCGGGTGCTGCCGACCGAGCGCCCGGACGCCTGGGAGGTGCAGGGCCGCGGTGAGCTGGCGCTGGCCATCCTGGTCGAGACGATGCGCCGGGAGGGCTTCGAGCTGACCGTGGGCAAGCCCGAGGTGGTCACCAAGGACGTCGACGGCAAGGTGCACGAGCCGATCGAGCGGATGACCATCGACTCGCCCGAGGAGCACCTGGGCGCGATCACCCAGCTCATGGCGTCCCGCAAGGGCCGGATGGAGACGATGACCAACCACGGGTCCGGCTGGATCCGGATGGAGTGGATCGTGCCGTCCCGCGGCCTGATCGGTTTCCGGACGGAGTTCCTGACCCAGACCCGCGGCACCGGCATCGCGCACTCCATCTTCGAGGGCCACGAGCCGTGGTTCGGCGAGCTGCGCACCCGTAACAACGGCTCGCTCGTCGCGGACCGCGCGGGCGTCGTGACGGCCTTCGCGATGACCAACCTCCAGGAGCGCGGCGTGCTGTTCGTGTCGCCGACCACGGAGGTCTACGAGGGCATGATCGTCGGCGAGAACTCCCGGTCGGACGACATGGACGTGAACATCACCAAGGAGAAGAAGCTCACGAACATGCGGTCCTCGACCGCCGACGTGACCGAGTCCCTGGTGCCGCCGCGGCTGCTGTCGCTGGAGCAGTCCCTGGAGTTCTGCCGGGACGATGAATGCATCGAAGTCACCCCGGAGACCGTGCGGATCCGTAAGGTGGTTCTCGACCAGAAGGAGCGGGGCCGCGCCGCGTCCCGCGCCAAGCGCTGACGACTGCTGACCGCCAACTGAACGGTGAGGGGTCCAGGGCTTCCTGGGCCCCTCATTCGTGCCCGGGAAGCGTCCGCTTTCCGGACGCCAATCACCGTTAGATATGTCACACCGCCCAATTCGCCGGTGTCTGTCTACGTTCCATAATGTCCGGATTCTGGAACGAGTTCGCTGGTGATGTGACCAAAGCGAGACCAACCCTGTGTCGATCCGACTTCAAACGTGCCCGATAGTGGGACGAAGTTGAGCTCGGGTCAATGGGTCACGCGCTGATGGGGAGCGCCGACTCACGAGCACAGGAAGGCCGTAGTCGCTGTCAGGGGTGTCAGTGAGCGTCCGGCCTTCCTTTCACGTATCGACAGTGACTCCTGAGGAGGCAAACCCATGCGCGGTGCCAAGAGCGCCAAGTGGGTCGTAGGAGCGGCCGTGATCGCCCTCGCAGCGACCGCCTGCAGTTCGAGCGACGACTCGGGCGACAAGAAGGGCAGCGGCGACAAGGCGAGCAGCTCGTCCGCCGGTGTGATCCGGGCGTGGTGGGGCGACCCCCAGAACCCGCTCGAGCCCGCCAACACCAATGAGGTGCAGGGCGGCAAGGTCCTTGACATGATCTTCATGAACCTCAAGGAGTACGACCCCAAGACCGGCAAGGCGATGCTGGAGGCGGCCGACTCGATCACGAGCACGGACCAGCAGAACTTCACCATCAAGATCAAGCCGGACCTGAAGTTCTCGGACGGCACCCCGGTGACCGCCAAGTCCTTCGTGGACGCCTGGAACTACGGCGCGCTGGTCACCAACAAGCAGCTCAACGCGTACTTCTTCGCGGACATCCAGGGCTACGACGCGGTGCACCCGTCCGACGACGCGACGGCCAAGCCGACCGCGCAGACCATGTCCGGTCTGAAGGTCGTGGACGACCACACCTTCACCGTCGCGCTGAAGCAGAAGTTCTCGACCTGGCCGGACCGCCTGGGCTACAAGGCCTTCGCCCCGCTGCCCACCGAGTTCTTCTCGAACCACGCGGCCTACCTCGCCAAGCCGATCGGCGACGGCCCCTACATGATCGACTCTTACAAAAAGGGTACGAGCATGAAGCTGGTGCCGAACCCGAACTACACCGGCCCGAGCAAGCCCAAGAACAAGGGTGTCCTGCTCAAGGTCTACACCAGCAGCGACACCGCTTACGCGGACCTGCAGTCCGGCAACCTGGACGTCCTCGACGACATCCCGGCCGCGGACCTGTCGCACGTGAAGAGCGACCTGAGCAACCGCTACCTGAACCAGCCGGCGGGCATCATCCAGACCTTCTCGTTCCCGATGTACGAGAAGGAGTGGAGCAAGCCGGGCATGGAGAAGGTGCGTCTGGGCATCTCCATGGCGATCGACCGCAAGACGATCACCGACAAGATCTTCCAGGGCACGCGTACCCCGGCGGCCGACCTCACCTCCCCGGTGCTGGGCGCGGCCGGCGGTTACAGCGACACGCTGGCCGGCGACTCGGTCAAGTACGACCCGGTCAAGGCCAAGCAGCTGATCCAGGAGGGCGGCGGTCTGCCCGGCGGTCACATGACCCTCGGCTACAACGCCGACTCCGGCTCGCACAAGGAATGGGTCGACGCGGTCTGCAACAGCATCAACAACGTGCTGGGCGACAACAAGGCCTGCGTCGGCGCCCCCACGGGCACCTTCGCGGACTTCCGCAACCAGATCACCAAGGGCCAGATGAAGCAGCCGTTCCGTTCCGGCTGGCAGATGGACTACCCGCTGATCGACGACTTCATCACCCCGCTGTACGCGACCGGTGGTAGCTCGAACGACTCGAAGTACAGCAACAAGACGGTCGACAGCCTGATCAACCAGGCCAACGCCGAGGCTGACACGACGAAGTCCACGCAGCTCTACCAGCAGGCCGAGACGCAGATCCTCAAGGACATGCCGATCGTCCCGCTGTGGTACCAGAACGCCCAGTGCGGCTGGTCCGACAAGGTGTCGAACGTGACGGTGAACGCCTTCAGCTACCCCGTCTTCACCGACATCACGGTCAACTGACCTGCGAAAACTGAACCACTCGCAGTGAGCGGGTCCGGCAGGGGAGACGTTCGGGCACGCTTGCGGGGGAACTGACAAACAACCGCTCGCGGTGTGGATGTCGGCCGGGGCCACAAGCCCCGGCCGACGTCTGCCCGATCCCTGGAGGGCAGATGGGGCGCTACGTCATCAGGCGACTGCTCCAGATGGTTCCCGTGTTCATCGGGACCACATTGTTGATCTTCGTCATGGTCTACGGGCTCGGTGATCCCGTGGCCGCCATGTTCGGAGACCGCACGCCGGACCCCGCTACGGCAGCGCAGATCAGACACGATCTGCACCTGAACGACCCGCTGATCCAGCAGTACTGGATCTACATGAGCAACGTCTTCACCGGCGACTTCGGCAAGGCGTGGAACCAGCAGCCGGTCACCGACCTGCTGAAGCAGGCGTACCCGGTCACGGTGCGTCTGACGCTGGTCGCGTTCGTGATCGAAGCGGTGATCGGTGTCGCGCTGGGCCTGTTCGCAGGTCTGCGCCGGGGCCGGATCTTCGACACCGGCGTGCTCGCCATGACGCTGATCGTGGTCTCCATCCCGACCTTCGTCACCGGCTTCGTCCTCCAGTACCTCGTCGGCGTGAAGTGGAACATCCTGAACCCCTCGGTGGGTGACGGCGCGCCGTTCAAGGACCTGATCATGCCCGGCCTCGTGCTGGCCGGCGTCTCCCTCGCGTACGTGGCCCGGCTGACGCGTACCTCGGTCGCGGAGAACACCCGCGCCGACTACCTGCGCACGGCGGTCGCCAAGGGCCTGCCGCGGCGCCGCGTCATCACCAACCACATGCTGCGCAACTCGCTCATACCCGTGGTGACCTTCCTCGGTACGGACATCGGCAACCTGATGGCCGGCGCCCTCGTCACCGAGCGCATCTTCAACATCCACGGCGTGGGCTACCAGATCTACCAGGGCATCGTGCACAACAGCCCGGCGACCGTCGTCGGGTTCGTGACGGTCCTGGTGATCGTCTTCCTGCTCGCGAACCTGCTCGTCGACCTGCTTTACGCGGTCCTGGACCCGAGGATCCGGTATGCCTGAGAACACCGACGCCGCGATCCTCGACGGTGTCCCGACCACCCAGGACGGCACCGCCCTTCCCTCGCCCGAGGCCCGGGACAAGGCGCGCAGCCTGTGGAACGACGCCTGGTACGACCTGCGTCGCAACCCGGTCTTCTACATATCGTCGCTGGTCATCCTGTTCCTGGTCTTCATCTCGATCTGGCCGGGCGCCATCGCGCACGCCGACCCGCTGCAGTGCGACCTGATCAACTCGCAGAACGGTCCCAGCGGCGGCCACTGGTTCGGCTACGACCAGCAGGGCTGCGACGTCTACAGCCGCACCATCCACGGCGCGCGCAACTCCGTCGAGGTCGGCCTGCTGTCCACGGTGGGCGTGGCCGTCCTCGGCTCCGTCCTCGGCGGCCTGGCCGGCTACTTCGGCGGCTGGCTGGACGCGATCCTCTCCCGGATCAGCGACATCTTCTTCGGTATCCCGATCCTGCTCGGCGGTGTGGTCTTCCTCTCCGCGGTCAAGGGCGGTTCGGTGACCACCGTGTCGCTGTTCATCATCCTGCTGGGCTGGCCGCAGCTCGCCCGTATCGCCCGCGGCGCGGTGATCACCGCGAAGGAGCAGGACTACGTGCTCGCGGCCAAGGCGCTCGGCGCCGGCCACACGCGCATGCTGCTGCGGCACATCGGCCCGAATGCCCTGGCGCCGATCATCGTATGGTCCACGATCGCGCTCGGCACCTTCATTTCGCTGGAGGCCACGCTGTCGTTCCTCGGCGTCGGTCTGAAGCCGCCGGCCGTCTCGTGGGGCATCGACATCTCCTCGGCCTCCGAGCAGATCCGCAACGCGCCGCACATGCTGCTCTTCCCGGCCGGTGCGCTCAGCATCACGGTGCTGGCCTTCATCCTGCTCGGCGACGCGGTCCGCGACGCTCTCGACCCGAAGCTGCGCTAGGAGGGCGTACGTTGACTGTCATCGACGATGTTTCGAACGTCCCGGCACCGGACGCCAGTACGGCGCCGCTGCTGGAAGTACGCGACCTGCACGTGGAGTTCCACACCCGTGACGGTGTCGCCAAGGCCGTGAACGGCGTCAACTACTCGGTGAGCGCCGGCGAGACACTGGCGGTGCTCGGTGAGTCCGGCTCCGGCAAGTCGGTGTCCGCGCAGGCGATCATGGGCATCCTCGACATGCCGCCGGCCCGGATCCCGAAGGGCGAGATCTTCTTCCAGGGCCGCGACATGCTCAAGATGTCCGGCGAGGAGCGGCGGAAGATCCGCGGCCGGAAGATCGCGATGATCTTCCAGGACGCGCTGTCCTCCCTCAACCCGGTGCTGAGCGTGGGCTACCAGCTCGGCGAGATGTTCCGGGTGCACCAGGGCGCCTCCCGCAAGGAGGCCAAGGCCAGGGCCATCGAGCTGATGGACAAGGTGCGCATCCCGGCCGCCCGGGAGCGGGTGGGCGACTACCCGCACCAGTTCTCCGGCGGTATGCGGCAGCGCATCATGATCGCCATGGCGCTCGCCCTGGAGCCCGACCTGATCATCGCGGACGAGCCGACCACCGCGCTCGACGTGACGGTCCAGGCGCAGGTCATGGAGCTGCTCGCGGAACTCCAGCGCGAGTACAACATGGGCCTGATCCTCATCACCCACGACCTGGGTGTCGTCGCCGACGTCGCCGACAAGATCGCGGTGATGTACGCCGGCCGGATCGTCGAGGACGCCCCCGTCCACGACATCTACGCCAAGCCGGCCCACCCGTACACCAAGGGCCTGCTCCAGTCGATCCCGCGGCTGGACCAGAAGGGCCAGGAGCTGTACGCGATCAAGGGCCTGCCGCCCAACCTGACGCGTATCCCGTCCGGCTGCGCGTTCAACCCGCGCTGCCCGATGGCGCAGGACATCTGCCGTACCGATGTGCCGGCGCTGCACCCGGTCGGCACGGCGCGCGGCAGCGCGTGCCACTTCTGGAAGGAGACCCTCGGTGACTGAGCTGACTCCCGAGCAGCCCGCCGCCCAGGACGCCCCGGCCGAGCTGGTCAAGCCCGCCGAGGCGGCGGCGGTGAAGCCCGCCGACCGCGAGCCGATCCTGTCGGTGCGCAATCTGGTCAAGCACTTCCCGCTGACCCAGGGCATCCTCTTCAAGACCCAGGTCGGCGCGGTCAAGGCCGTCGACGGCGTGTCCTTCGACCTGTACGCGGGCGAGACGCTCGGCATCGTGGGCGAGTCCGGCTGCGGCAAGTCCACGGTCGCCAAGCTGCTCATGAACCTGGAGCAGGTCACCGCCGGTGAGGTCTTCTACAAGGGCCAGGACATCACCAAGCTGTCCGGCAAGGCCCTCAAGGCCGTCCGGCGCAACATCCAGATGGTCTTCCAGGACCCGTACACCTCGCTGAACCCGCGCATGACGGTCGGCGACATCATCGGCGAGCCGTTCGAGATCCACCCGGAGGCGGCGCCCAAGGGCGACCGCCGCCGGCGGGTGCAGGACCTGCTGGACGTCGTGGGTCTGAACCCGGAGTACATCAACCGCTACCCGCACCAGTTCTCCGGTGGCCAGCGCCAGCGCATCGGCATCGCCCGCGGCCTCGCGCTCAACCCGGAGATCATCATCTGCGACGAGCCGGTCTCCGCGCTCGACGTGTCGGTGCAGGCGCAGGTGATCAACCTGATGGAGAAGCTGCAGGACGAGTTCAACCTGTCCTACATCTTCATCGCGCACGACCTGTCGATCGTCCGGCACATCTCCGACCGCGTCGGCGTGATGTACCTGGGCAAGATCGCCGAGATCGGCAGCGACGCCGAGATCTACGAGCACCCGACCCACCCGTACACGCAGGCGCTGCTGTCCGCGGTGCCGGTGCCGGACCCGGAGGCGCGCGAGCACCGCGAGCGCATCATCCTGTCGGGCGACGTGCCCTCGCCGGCCAACCCGCCGTCCGGGTGCCGTTTCCGCACCCGCTGCTGGAAGGCCGAGGAGCGGTGCGCGGAGGAGGAGCCGGTGCTCGCGATCCCGACCCGGTTCGCCGATTCCGGCACCCCGGCGGCGCACGAGTCCGCGTGCCACTTCGCCGAGGAGAAGGACGTGGTCGGCGCGGCCTGAGCCGCAGCCGGGCCCGTAGCGCAAGCAGCAGGGGCGTCCCCGTTCGGGGGGCGCCCCTGCTGGCGTTCCGTCACGGTGTGGCCAAGGCATTGCCGGATATTACGGCGTATTGGGGGCGCGACACGCAATCCCAGAAGTGCGGGTTTGCCCCGATTGCTGTGTCATGGGTAACGAAGTGTCATTTGTGACCCATGAGGAGGCACACGATGCGCGGAGCCACGCGCGTGAGGTGGGCCGTCGGGGTGACGGTCGTAGCCCTGACCGCCGCCGCCTGCGGCAGCAGCAGTGACAGTGGTGGCAGCGGCTCGTCGGGGGGCAGCTCCGGCGGCATCGTTCGGGCCTCCTGGGGCGACCCGCAGAACCCGCTGGAGCCGGCCGACACCAACGAGGTGCAGGGCGGCAAGGTGCTGGACATGATCTTCCGCGGTCTGAAGATCTACAACCCCAAGACCGCCAAGGCCGAGAACATGATCGCGGACTCGATCACCAGCTCGGACGCGCAGAACTTCGACATCAAGCTCAAGTCCGGCTGGACGTTCAGCAACGGCGAGCCGGTCAACGCCGACTCCTTCATCAACGCCTGGAACTACGACACGCAGCTGAAGAACGCCCAGCTCAACGCGAGCTTCTTCAGCTACATCGACGGCTACGACAAGGTCCACCCGGACACCCCGGGCGCCAAGGCCACCGCGACCACGCTGTCCGGGCTGACGAAGGTCTCCGACACCGAGTTCAAGGTCAAGCTCAACCAGAAGTTCGCGCTCTTCCCGGACACCCTGGGCTACGCCGCCTTCTACCCGCTGCCGAAGGCCTTCTTCGACAACCGGCAGGCGTGGCTCGCCAAGCCGATCGGCAACGGCCCGTACGCGATCTCGTCCTACTCCAAGGGCTCCAAGATGGAGCTGAAGAAGTGGGACGGCTACAAGGGCCCCGACCCGGCGCAGAACAACGGTGTGGAGCTGCGGGTCTACACCGACAACAACACCGCCTACACCGACCTCCAGGCCGGCAACATCGACCTCGTCGACGACATCCCGGTCTCCCAGCTGCGCAACGTCAAGGCCGACCTCGGCAGCCGCTACATCAACCAGCCCGCCGGCATCATCCAGACCATCTCCTTCCCGCTGTACAACCCGCGCTGGTCGTCGGCGAACTCGGCGAAGGTCCGGCAGGGTCTGTCGATGGCGATCAACCGGCCGCAGATCACCAAGACGATCTTCCAGGACACCCGCACCCCGGCCACCGACTGGACCTCCCCGGTGCTCGGCTCGGCGGGCGGCTTCAAGGAGGGCCTGTGCGGTGACGAGTGCACGTACAACGCCTCCAAGGCCAAGCAGCTCATCCAGCAGGGCGGCGGCCTGCCCGGCGGCGGCATCACCATCTCGTACAACGCCGACACCGGCTCCCACAAGGAGTGGGTGGACGCCATCTGCAACAGCATCAACAACGCCCTGGGCAACAACAAGGCGTGCGTCGGCGCCCCGGTCGGCACCTTCGCCGACTTCCGCAACCGGATCACCAGCAAGCAGATGAACAACCCCTTCCGGGCCGGCTGGCAGATGGACTACCCGCTGATCCAGGACTTCCTGCAGCCGCAGTACTACACCGGCGCCTCGTCGAACGACTCGCACTACTCCAGCCCGACGTTCGACAAGCTCGTCAACGAGGCGAACGCGGCCTCGTCCACCTCCGAGTCCGTGTCCAAGTTCCAGGACGCGGAGAAGGAGCTGGTCAAGGACATGCCGGCGATCCCGCTGTGGTACCAGAACGGCAGCGCGGGCTACTCGAGCAACCTCTCGAACGTCGCGCTGAACCCCTTCAGCGTCCCGGTCTACAACGAGATCAAGGTCAAGTGACCCCGCGGCCGGGAGCCGCCGCGCCCGCCGGTACGGCGGCGGCGGCCCCCGGCCCCCGCCCCGGCCCGAACCCCGGCCGGCACGCTCGGCGGAACTCCCCGGAAGGCTCCGTATGGGACGCTATGTGATCCGGCGGCTGCTCCAGATGATCCCGGTCTTCATCGGCAGCACGTTCCTGATCTTCTTCATGGTCTACGCGCTCGGCGACCCCGTCGCCGCGCTCTTCGGCGACCGCGCGCCCGACCCGGCCACCGCCGCGCAGATCCGCAACGCGCTGCACCTCAACGACCCGTTGTGGAAGCAGTACCTGCTCTACATGAAGAACATCTTCTCCGGCAATTTCGGCACCGCCTTCAACGGGGAGTCCGTCACCAGCCTGATGGGCAGCGCCTTCCCGGTGACCATCCGGCTGACGATCGTCGCGATCATCTTCGAGATCATCATCGGCATCACGCTGGGCGTGATCACCGGCATGCGGCGCGGCAAGCCCGTCGACACCGGGGTGCTGCTGCTCACCCTGATCGTCATCTCGGTGCCGACCTTCGTGACCGGCTACGTGCTCCAGTACCTCTTCGGCGTGCAGCTGAAGTGGACCAGCCCGTCGGTGTCGCCGGAGGCGCCCTTCAACGAGCTGATCCTGCCCGGACTGGTGCTCGCGCTGGTGTCGCTGGCGTACGTCACCCGCCTGACCCGCACCTCGATCGCCGAGAACACCCGGGCGGACTACCTGCGCACCGCCGTCGCCAAGGGCCTGCCGCGGCGCCGCATCATCGTCCGGCACCTGCTGCGCAACTCGCTCATCCCGGTGGTCACCTTCATCGGCACCGACGTCGGCTTCCTCATGGGCGGCGCCATCGTGACCGAGCGCATCTTCAACATCCACGGTGTCGGCTACCAGCTCTACCAGGGCATCCTGCGCAACAACGCGCCGACCGTGGTCGGCTTCGTCACCATCCTGGTGCTGGTCTTCCTGCTCGCGAACCTGCTGGTCGACCTGCTCTACGCGGTCCTGGACCCGAGGATCCGTTATGCCTGACAGCAATCCGATCGACCCCGAGCAAGGCCCCATCGCCCCCGGCGGCGGCTACGGCGGCGGCATGGACCTGGCCGCCTCCGACGCCGAGACGCTGGAGCGCGCGCCCGGCGAGGGCCAGGAACCGGGCGGCCCCGGGGGCAAGCCACGCAGCCTGTGGTCGGACGCGTGGCGCGACCTGCGGCGCAACCCGATCTTCATCATCTCGGTGCTGATCATCCTCTTCCTGGTCTTCATCTCGCTGTGGCCCGGCACCATCGCCACCCAGGACCCGCTCGCCGCCAACCTCCAGCGGGCGCAGGCCGGTTCGGCCCCCGGCCACCCCTTCGGCTTCGACCAGCAGGGCCGTGACGTCTACACCCGGGTCGTCTACGGGGCGCGCGCGTCGGTGACCGTCGGCGTGTGCGCGACGCTCGGCGTGGTGCTGCTCGGCAGCGTCCTGGGCGGCCTCGCGGGCTTCTTCGGCGGCTGGTGGGACGCGATCCTCTCGCGTATCAGCGACATCTTCTTCGGCATCCCGGTGGTGCTCGGCGGCCTGGTCTTCCTGTCCGTCGTCACCAACAGCACGGTGTGGCCGGTCGTCGGCTTCATGGTGCTGCTGGGCTGGCCGCAGATCGCCCGTATCGCCCGCGGCTCGGTCATCACCGCGCGGCAGAACGACTACGTGCAGGCCGCCCGCGCGCTCGGGGCCGGGAACTCCCGGATGCTGCTGCGGCACATCGCGCCCAACGCCGTCGCGCCCGTCATCGTCGTCGGCACCATCGCGCTCGGCACGTACATCGCCCTGGAGGCGACGCTGTCCTACCTCGGCGTCGGCCTCAAACCGCCCACCGTCTCCTGGGGGATCGACATCTCCGACGCGTCCAACCAGATCCGCAACGCCCCGCACATGCTGCTGTGGCCCGCCGGAGCGCTGAGCCTGACGGTCCTGGCGTTCATCATGCTCGGCGACGCGGTGCGCGACGCCCTCGACCCCAAGCTGCGCTGAGGAGCTGAGCGACAACACCATGGCCACCAGTGTCGAGATGACCAAGGAGCCCGGCGGGACCGAGAGCGGCCCGCTGCTGGACGTGCAGAACCTGCACGTGGAATTCCGTACCCGGGAGGGCGTCGCCAAGGCCGTCAACGGCGTGGAGTATTCCGTCGACGCCGGGGAGACCCTCGCGGTGCTCGGCGAGTCCGGGTCCGGCAAGTCCGTCACCGCCCAGGCCATCATGGGCATCCTGGACTCGCCGCCGGGCTTCGTCACCCAGGGCAAGATCGTCTTTCGCGGGCAGGACCTGCTCACGATGGGCGGCGAGGAGCGCCGCAAGGTCCGCGGCGCCCGGATGGCGATGATCTTCCAGGACGCGCTGTCCTCCCTCAACCCCGTGCTCACCGTGGGCGAGCAGCTCGGCGAGATGTTCACCGTCCACCGCGGCATGTCCCGCAAGGACGCCCGCGCCAAGGCCGTCGAGCTGATGGAGCGGGTGCGCATCCCGGCGGCCAAGGAGCGGATCCGCAGCTATCCGCACCAGTTCTCCGGCGGTATGCGGCAGCGCGTCATGATCGCCATGGCGATGGCGCTGGAGCCCGAGCTGATCATCGCCGACGAGCCCACCACGGCGCTCGACGTCACCGTCCAGGCCCAGGTCATGGACCTGCTCGCGGAACTCCAGCGCGAGTACAACATGGGGCTCATCCTCATCACCCACGACCTGGGCGTCGTCGCCGACGTCGCCGACAAGATCGCCGTGATGTACGCGGGGCGGATCGTGGAGACCTCGCCCGTCCACGACATCTACCGGGCGCCCGCGCACCCGTACACCAAGGGCCTGCTCGACTCGATCCCGCGGGTCGACCAGAAGGGCCAGGAGCTGTACGCGATCAAGGGCCTGCCGCCCAACCTGCTGCACATCCCGCCCGGCTGCGCCTTCAACCCGCGCTGCCCGATGGCGCGGGACGTGTGCCGCACCGAGATCCCGCCGCTCTACCGGGTCAGCCAGGACCGGGCCAGCGCCTGCCACTTCTGGAAGGAGTGCATCGGTGACGACCGCCCCGCAGCCGACAAGGCCTGAGCCCTCCGCGTCCGGTTCGCCGGGCCGCGAGCCGATCCTCCAGGTCCGCAACCTGGTCAAGCACTTCCCGCTGACGCAGGGCATCATCTTCAAGAAGCAGGTCGGCGCGGTCCAGGCGGTCGACGGGGTGACCTTCGACCTCTACCCGGGCGAGACACTGGGCATCGTGGGGGAGTCCGGCTGCGGCAAGTCGACCGTGGCCAAGCTGCTGATGAACCTGGAGGAGCCCACCAGCGGCGAGATCGTCTACCGCGGCGAGGACATCAGCAAGCTGTCGGGCCGCGCGCTGAAGTCGGTGCGCCGCAACATCCAGATGGTCTTCCAGGACCCCTACACCTCGCTCAACCCCCGGATGACGGTCGGCGACATCATCGGCGAGCCCTTCGAGATCCACCCCGACGTGGCCCCCAAGGGCGAGCGGCGCAAACGCGTCCAGGAACTGCTGGACGTCGTCGGCCTCAACCCGGAGTACATCAACCGCTATCCGCACCAGTTCTCCGGCGGCCAGCGGCAGCGCATCGGCATCGCCCGCGGGCTCGCGCTGCGCCCGGAGATCATCGTGGCCGACGAGCCGGTCTCCGCCCTCGACGTCTCGGTGCAGGCGCAGGTCATCAACCTGATGGAACGGCTCCAGGACGAGTTCGACCTGTCGTACATGTTCATCGCGCACGACCTGTCGATCGTCCGGCACATCTCCGACCGGGTCGGGGTGATGTACCTCGGCCGGATCGTCGAGCTGGGCGGGGACGCGGAGATCTACGAGCACCCCACCCACCCGTACACCCAGGCGCTGCTGTCGGCGGTGCCGGTGCCCAACCCCGAGGCGCGCGAGCACCGCGAGCGGATCATCCTCGCCGGGGACGTGCCCTCGCCCGCCGACCCGCCGTCGGGCTGCCGCTTCCGCACCCGCTGCTGGAAGGCGCAGGAGCGCTGCGTCGTGGAGGACCCGCTGCTCGCGGTGCCGGAGGTCTTCCGCGGCACCGCGGGCCCGGCCGAGCACCCGTCGGCCTGCCACTTCGCGGAGGAGAAGATCGTCGTCCCGCCGGAGCACCGGGAGTGACACCCGCCCCGCGCGGGGCGGGACGCGCAAAGCCGTACGGACCGCGCCGGGGCCGTGCGGCGCGGTCCGTACGGCGGTCTGCGGTCCGTACGGGTACGGGGGTCGGTCAGGGGCGCTCGGACTGATCCTCCAGCGCGGCCAGCGACGGATCCATCACCACGTCCGTGCGGCCGGTCACCGTCGGGTCCTCCGGGTGGTGGCAGGCCGTCAGATGCCCCTCGTCCGCGCCGTCCAGGCGGACCAGCGGCGGCTCCTCCGTCCCGCACACCTCGGTGGCCTTCCAGCAGCGGGTGCGGAAGTGGCAGCCGGACGGCGGGTTGAGCGGCGAGGGCACGTCCCCCGCCAGCCGGATCCGCGTCTTGCGCTCGGGCCGCGCCGCGCCCTCCTCGGCGGTCTCCCACAGCGGCTCCACCTCGGGCACCGCCGACAGCAGCGCGTGCGTGTACGGGTGCCGGGGGCGTACGTAGATGGACTCGCGGTCGCCGACCTCGACGATCTTGCCGAGGTACATCACCGCGATCCGCTCCGAGAAGTGCCGCACGATCGCCAGGTCGTGCGCGATGAAGAGGAACGCGATGCCCAGCTCGCGCTGCACCTTCTGGAGCAGGTTGACCACCTGCGCCTGGATCGACACGTCCAGCGCCGACACCGGCTCGTCGGCCACGATCAGCTTGGGCTCCAGCGCCAGCGCTCGGGCGACGCCGATACGCTGCCGCTGCCCGCCGGAGAACTCGTGCGGGAAGCGGTTGTAGTGCTCCGGGTTGAGCCCGACCGTCTCCAGCAGCTCGCGCACCCGCTGGTCCCGGCCGCCGGGCGGGTTGATGCCGTTGATCTCCATCGGGCCGCGGATGATCGTGCCGACCGTCTGCCGCGGGTTCAGCGACGAGTACGGGTCCTGGAAGATCATCTGGATCTCGGACCTGACCGGCGCGAGCTGCTTGCGCCCGGCGTGCGTGATGTCCTGCCCGCGGTAGCTGATGCTGCCCGCGGTGGGCTCCAGCAGCCGGGTGATCAGCCGCCCCGTGGTCGACTTGCCGCAGCCCGACTCGCCGACCAGGCCGAAGCTCTCGCCCGCCCGCACCGTCAGATCGACCCCGTCGACCGCCTTGACCGCGCCGATCTGCCGCCGGATCGGGAAGCCGCCCATCACCGGGAAGTGCTTGGCCAGCCCGCGGACCTCCAGCAGCGTCTCGCGCGCCGCGCTCTCCGCGGCCCCTTCGGCGTCCTTGGTGTCCTCGGTGCCCTCGGCGTCCTTGGACAGTGAGATGTCGTTGCTCATGTGGATGCCTGCCCTGGTGAGTCAGCCGAGCCGCGGCTGAATCGTCTCGATGAACACGGACCGCTTCTGCTCGTCCTTCAGATGGCACGCCGAACCGCGCCCGGCCGGCAGGTCCGGCCGCACCGAGGCGCACCGCCCGCCGCCGACCAGGTCGGTGAAGCCGCACCGCGGGTGGAAGGGGCAGCCCGGCGGCGGCGCCAGCAGACTGGGCGGCGAGCCCGGGATGGGCGTCAGCGGCTCGGAGACGTCCGACTCCAGCCTCGGCATCGAGCCCAGCAGGCCCCAGGTGTACGGGTGCTGCGGCGCCGTCAGGATCTCCCGCACCGAGCCGCGCTCCACGGCCCGGCCCGCGTACATCACCAGCAGGTCGTCGGCGACCTTGGACACCACGCCCAGGTCGTGGGTGATCAGGATGATCGCCGAGCCGAACTCCTGCTGGAGGTCCTTGAGCAGGTCCAGGATCTGCGCCTGCACCGTCACGTCCAGGGCCGTCGTCGGCTCGTCGGCGATCAGCAGGTCCGGGTCGCACACCAGCGCCATCGCGATCATGGCGCGCTGCCGCATACCGCCGGAGAACTGGTGCGGGTAGTCGTCCACCCGCATCCGGGGCTGCGGGATGCCGACCTTCTCCAGCATCTCGATGGCCCGCTCCCGGCCCTCCCGCTTGCTCGCCCCGCGGTGCTTCATGAACGGCTCGGCGATCTGCCGGCCGATCGTGTAGTACGGCGACAGCGCGGTGAGCGAGTCCTGGAAGATCATCGCCATCTTGTTGCCGCGCAGCTTCTCCAGCGTGCGGTTGGACGCCCCGGTCAGCTCCTGGCCGTCGAGCACGATCTCGCCGGCGACCTCGGTGGTGGACGGGTTGTGCAGGCCGAGCACGGTCAGGTTGGTCACCGACTTGCCCGAGCCGGACTCGCCGACGATGCCCAGCGTCTGGCCGCGCTCCAGGTCGAACGACAGCCCGTCGACGGCCTTGACGACGCCGTCCTCGGTGGAGAAGCGCACGTGCAGGTCGCGCACCGACAAGAACGCGTCGGTGCCGCTCGCCGGGACGGCGTCCTCCGGTTTGGTCAAGGTGGTCACTGCCGGTCTCCTAGGACAGCCGGATGCGCGGGTCGATGTACGCGTAGACGGCGTCCACGACGATGTTGAAGAGCACGATCATGAAGGCGCTGAAGAGCATCACGCCCATGAGCATGGGAAGGTCCGTCTGCTGCACCGAACGCAGCGCCAGCTGCCCGAGCCCGGAGAGCTGGAAGGTGTACTCGGTGATCATCGCGCCGCCCAGCAGCGAGCCCAGGTCGATGCCGAGGATCGTCACGATCGGGATGAGCGAGCCGCGCCAGGCGTACCGGAAGAAGACGTATCTGCTGGACATGCCCTTGGCGCGGGCGGTGCGGACATGCTCCTCCTGGAGCTGCTCCAGCATCGTCGAGCGCGCCATGCGCGTGTAGTTCGCGGTGAACAGGATCGACAGCACGCACCACGGGATCAGCAGCCCGCTGAACCAGGACACCGGATTCTGCGTGAGCGGCGTGTACTTGGGCTGGTCGAAGATGTGGTTGTTGTAGACCACGAGCGCCAGCACCAGCGGCCCGACGAAGTAGATCTGCATCGAGCTGAGCACGAGCGAGGCGGAGCTGAAGGTCTTGTCGACCAGGGTGCCGCGCTTCCAGGCGGCCAGCATGCCGGTGCCGAGACCGAAGATCAGGAAGACCACCATGGAGCCCAGGGCGAGCGAGAGCGTGGTGGGCAGCCGGTCCATCAGCGTCGGCCACACCGGCTCGCTGGTGGCGAAGGAGTAGCCGAAGCACGGGGCCGGGCAGTTGCCTGCCGGGAAGTGGTGGCCGGTGAACATCCGCACCATGAACAGGTAGTACTGCACCGGCACCGGATGGTCGAGGCCCAGGTTGTGGTGAATGATCTTCAGGTTGTCCGGCGTGCAGTTCTTGCCGCAGGACAGCAGGGCGGGGTCGTGCGGTATCGCGAAGAACAGGAAGAAGGTGAAGGCGCTGATGAACAGCAGGATGACCACAGCGCCGAGCGTCCGGCGGACGAGGAATCGAAGCATGGCGGTCGCAGCTCTCTGAGGACGGGCGGCGGTGGACCGGAAGACCGGGGGGCGGGGGCGCCCCGGTGGGGCCGGGCGACTGCCCGGCCCCACCGCGGCGGTGCGCCGGACGGCTGCGCGCAGCCGTCCGGGCTCACGGCCTTACGGCTTGAGGAAGAGCTTCGTGCAGTCGATGCCCGACCACATGTTGTTGTAGACGGCTCCGCCGATCTTGGAGCCGAACAGCTGGAGCTGCTTGTAGTAGACGGTCGGAACGGCCGGGATCACCTTGGTGACGATGTAGGTGTTCAGGTCGAACCAGGCCTTCTGCGCCGCCGCCGGGTCCGTCAGCGCCGAGATCCGGTCGATCTCGCTGTTGATGTGCGGGTCGTTGACGTGCGAGTAGTTCGGCGCCTGGTCGGCGATCGTGCGGCCGTCGAAGACCGGCGGGATCACGGTCAGGGCGCTCGGCCAGTCCGCGCCCCACGCCGAGGCGTAGATGTCGTACGGGTTGTCGACCTTGCCGATCAGGTCGTAGTACGTGTCCGACGGGAGTTCCTTGCGCTGCACGTCGAAGCCCGCGGCCTTCAGAGCGGCGGCGATGGCCACCGAGTACTGCTGGCCCGCGGTGGTGTTGACGTACGCGTAGGTGATCTTCGTGTTGAGCTTGCCCGCGTCGGTGAGGATCTTCTTCGCGGCCGCGGCGTCACCGTTGGGGTTGGCGATCTTGCCCAGCGGGTCCGACTTCTGGTAGCCGGCGAGCGTCGGGCTGAGGAAGCCGCCCGCGTACTCCGCGCCGTACTCGGCGCCGAGCGCCTGGTAGGTCGGCTTGGTCGGCATCGCCAGCGCGAGCGCCTTGCGGACGTTGAGGTCCGTGAGCCGCTTCATGTTGAAGTTGATCTGCCCGGTGAAGGGCTGGTAGCCGGCCACCGTGCGCTTGTAGATCGCCGGGGTGCCCACCACGGTCGGGGTGTTGTCGGTGTCGACGGCGTTGGCGAAGCTCACCGACGTCTGGTTCTCACCCGCGTCGGACATCAGCCGCTTGGTGGAGTCCTCGTACTGGTGGTTGAACGTGATCGCGAAGGAGTCCACGTACTGGTGCCGCGCCGAGTCGGAGTTCGGGTCCCAGTTGGTGTTCTTCACCAGGGTCATCGACTTGCCCTGGTTGAAGTCCTTGATCATGTAGGGACCGGAGGCGACCGGCGCCTTGTCGTACGCCTGCTTGGTGTCCTTCGCGGAGTCCACGGCCGCGTAGCCGGGCAGCGCGAACAGGTACGGGGTGTCGGGCTCGGCCTTGGCGAAGTGGAAGACGATCGTCTTCTCGTCCGGCGTCGACAGCAGCGTGTCCGGCAGGTGCTGGCCGTTGTAGGGGCCGGCCGGCAGCAGCTTGCGGTAGTCGGTGCCGCTGGTGTTGGCCAGCCACTGCTGGAGGTAGGCCGGGCCGTTGGTGATGAACGGCGCGAACAGCCGCTCCACCGACCAGCGGATGTCCTTCGACGTGATCGGCGTGCCGTCCTGCCACTTGATGTTGTCCTTCAAGTGGAAGGTCCAGGTCTTGCCGCCGTCCGACTGCTCGCCGCTGTTGGTCGCGAGGTCGCCGACGACGGTGTACTTGCCCTCGTTGTCGAGCTTGTACGTCGTCAGGCCGCGGTGGATCAGCGTCGCGAGCTGGTACTCGTTCTGGACATATATCTGGCCCGGGTCGAGGTGCGTGTAGCTGTCGCGCTCCAGCACGTTCATCGTGCCGCCGCTGACCGCGCCCGGAACGGGTTCGGCCGGGCCCTTCGACGCGGCGTCGTCGCCGAAGGTGATGGCGCCCGCGAGCTGCTGGGCGCTCTTGCTCTGCTTGGCCTTGGCGTCCTTGTTGTCGACGCTCTTGTGCCCACCGCCCCCGCCACTGCTGCACGCGGTCAGGACCAGTGCGCCGGCGGCGACTGCCACCAGCGCGGCCCGCGTTCTACGCATGTAGACTCTCATATCGGTTGTGCACCCCTGTCTCGTAACGATGAGCTGCGATGAGCTGCAAAGCGGTCCAGTGCGGGGCGACGCCGCCCCCGCAGCGGCGTCCCTAACGTGCGGCCTTCGGGTCGAAGGCGTCACGGACCGAATCCCCGAGCAGGTTGAAGGCGACGATGAAGATCACCATCGCGACGCCGGGGAAGAACATGTACGTGATGTCGTTCTGGTAGACCTCCGCCCCGCGGGCGAACATCCGTCCCCAGTCCGGCGTCGGCTCGACGAGCCCGACACCCAGGAACGACAGTCCGGCTTCCGCGGTGACGAAGGTCGGCAGCATCAGCGTGCTCTGGACCAGAATCGGTGTCACCAGGTTGGGCAGCAGCTCACGGCGCACGATGCGCCAGGGGGAGGCCCCCGTCACCCGGGCCGCCTCGATGAACTCGCGCTCCCGCAGGCTCAGCACCTGACCGCGCAGCAGCCGGGCGAGCCCCATCCAGCCGAGGATCCACTGCACCGCGATCAGCGCCACGACCCGCAGATACGTCGGGGTCTCGTCGCTCGGGCTCACGAAGAGCGCGGTGACGACGGGCATCACGGCGACGAAGAACAGCTGCGCGGGGAAGGCCATCAGCAGGTCGGTGGCCCGGCCGATGAAGTAGTCCGTCTTGCCCCCGAGGTAACCGGCCGTCACGCCGAGCACGATCGAGGTGATCGTCACCACGATCGTCACCGCCACGGCGATGAACAGCGAGGTGCGGATGCCGTAGAGGAGCTGGGTGAAGACGTCCCGCCCGAGGCCCGGCTCGATACCGAACCAGAAGTGCCCGCTCATACCGCCGTTCGGGGCGACCGGATAGCCGAAGTCGTCCAGCAGGCCCGGGTCGTTCTGCCCGTACAGCGTGTACGGGTCCTTGCCGTAGAGCTTGGCTATGAGCGGCGCGCAGATACCGACCAGGAAGAAGAAGACGACGATGTATGCCGAAATCACCCCGGCGCGATCGCGTTTGAAACGGCGCCACATCAACTGCCCCGGCGACCGCCCCTGGAGTTCGGGGGCGACCGCGGGCACGGCGTCGGTGATCTCGCCCGGTTCGCCGGGCGGTCCTGAGACGGCTGTCTCGGTGGAACTCGTCATCGCGATGGCCCCCGCTGGTGGCGTCACTGATGGAGCAGATGGCTTGAGACTCCCGCGACGGGTGGACGCGTCGTGAGTTGCCGGGACTGTCGCAATGAAAGCAAGTTGCAGTCAAGAGGGCGTGGAGGGAAGAAAGCGTGATCGACTGCTTCTTGAGCGAAGATTGAGCAGATCGTCTTCCGGGCGTGCTTGACACCTTGCCGCTGGGGGAGACATGTCCGACTTGGCCGGACGAAACGCGTTTACGCGCGCGCAACACGGCCGAGGCTTGACCGATATACGGACCGGGTTTCCTGCTCTTCGTAACCCGCGGGGGCGGGGGCGGCCACCGGGACGACTCCTGGGCGCTGTTGCCGACCGCCGGTCGATGGGGGTTGCACGCGCGGTTGCCCGCGCCTGAACAACACCAGCCCCTTCTGTAACGTGCGGGTGGTCCTACTTCGGGAGGGCGCGGTTCAGGAAGTCCACCTGGAGACGGAGGAGGTTTTCGGCGACCTCTTCCTGGGGAGTCATGTGCGTGATCCCGCCGGAGAGCGGCAATACCTCGTGCGGCCGTCCCGCGGCCAGAAGCGCGGTGGAAAGCCGCAGCGTATTCGCGACCAGCACATTGTCGTCCGCGAAGCCGTGAACGATCATCAGCGGGCGGGCTGGTTCGGCGAGTTGGGGAATCCCCTCGGACGTCACGACGGAATTCGCGTCGTAGGCCGCGCCCTGCTCCTGCGGGAGTCCCAGATAACGCTCGGTGTAATGCGTGTCGTAGAGCCGCTGGTCCGTCAGGGGCGCGCCGGCGACGCCGGCGTGGAAGACGTCGGGACGGCGCAGCACCGCCAGCGCGGCGAGCGTGCCGCCGAAGGACCAGCCGCGGATCGCGACCCGGGACAGAGCCAGCGGGAAGGACCCGGCGAGCGCGTGCAGCGCGTCGATCTGGTCCGCGAGGACGACCTCGGTGAGCCGCCCGCCGCCGATCGCCTTCTCCCACGCGGGGGAGCGGCCCGGGGTGCCGCGGCCGTCGGCGACGATCACCGCGAAACCCTGGTCGGCGAACCACTGCGAGACCAGATGCGCGTTGTGCGCCGCGGTCACCCGCTGGCCGTGCGGCCCGCCGTAGGGATCCATCAGCACCGGCAGCGGGCCGTCACCCGCGGAGTAGCCGGTCGGCAGCAGCACCGCGCAGGGGATGCGCCGCTCGCCCGCCTCCGTCAGGCGGATCCGCGCGGTGAGCGACGGGGCTTCCGCATGCGAGGCGATCTCCGCCACCTCGTCCTCCCCGCGCAGCACCCGGGTGCGGACGCCGGGGCGGTCGGGCAGCGAGGAGCTGAGCACGGTGACCGCGCCCGCGCGGACCGCGGAGTGCACGCCGGGCTCGCCCGTGACACGGACCGGGCCGTCGGCCGTCACCCGGTAGACATGGATCTCGCCCGTCTCCGGCTCCGTGGCCCGCACCCCGGCCGAGGCGCTGACCAGTACGTCCTCGCCGTCCGCGGCCAGCACGGCACGGACGTGCAGCCGCCCGTCCGTCCACGGCTTCCCGTCGGCGGTCAGGACCCGGCCGTCCTCGGTGTCGGTGATCCGCAGCAGCGTCCCGTCCGGGCGCAGGGCCGGCACACCGGGGAATAGATCAAGCCAATCTCGATCTTCCTCGGCGGCCACAAGGGACGTCGCGCCCGATTCCGTATCGACCGTCAGATAGTGCTGGGTGCGCTGCTCGCGCGTCTGGACCAGCAGGACGGGCGGTCCGGCCGCCGTCCAGTGCACGGCCGCGAGGTACGGGAAGCGCTCGCGGTCCCACGTCATCTCGCGGCGGCTGCCGTCCAGGCCGAGCAGCCACAGCGTCACCTCGGCGTTGGGCGTGCCCGCCGCGGGATAGGCCACCTGGACCGGCGCCCGGTCCGGCTGCGCGGGCTCGGACAGCCAGCGCCGGGCCACCCCGGACTCGTCCACCCGGGTCGCCAGCAGCGCCGAGCTGTCGGGCGCCCACCAGAAGCCGCGGTGCCGCCCCATCTCCTCGGCGGCGACGAACTCCGCGAGGCCCCACGTCACTTCGTCCCCGTCCGGCTCGGCCAGCGCGCGCCCGTCCGTACCGTCCGCGGCCACCACCCGCAGCGCGCCGCCCGCCGCGAAGGCCACCCGGCGCCCGTCCGGCGAGGGCCGCGGATCCACCACGGGGCCCGGCACCGGCAACTCCCGCGGGGCGCCGCCCTCTTGCGTCAGGTCCACCGTGAACAGCCGCCCGGACAGCGCGAAAGCGGCGGTCGTCGCCGCGGCGTCCACCGCGTAGGCCACGACGCCCGCCGACGACTGGCGGCTGCGCTCCCTGCGGGCCCGCTCGGCGGCGGGCAGCTGCTCCTCGGAGCCGCCCAGCAGCGCCACCGGGTCGGCCGCGACCCGCTCCCGTACCGCCCCTTCGGCGCCGGCGGGCAGATCCAGCACCCACAGCAGCTGGGCGGTGTCCGTGCCCGTGCGCGAGCGCAGGAAGACCACCCGTCTCCCGTCCGGCGCCACGGTGAACGCCCGCGGCACCCCGAGGGTGAACCGCTGTGTCCGCGCGTGCTGCCGGGGGAATGAGAGGTACGTCATATCCGTGACAGTAGGGGGTGCCACCGACAACCGCCTCCGGATTTCGGTCCGACACCGCCGCACACCACCCGACCTGCGGTGCTGCGGAAGGGGGCGGGCCGGGGGCGCGGCGCCGCGGTGGCTGGATCTGGTCATGCGCCCCCCAGTGCTTCCGTGCTCCGACCTATGCGGTCGCACGGAAAGTTATGATCCGTTGCCATGGGTGGGTAATAAGCATGTGGCAACTGACATGACCCCTGCGTCGTACCTGGAGGTGAGCCGCTGTGGCACTCTCGATTTCGGCGGTGCTGCTGCTGCTGATCATCGTGGTCCTGCTGATCCGACGGTCCGGGTTGAAGTGGGGCCACGCCGTGGCGTGCACACTGCTGGGCTTTTACCTGGCGAGTTCGTCCTGGGCTCCGCAGATCAACGATCTCACCAACAACGTCGCGGGAATGATCTCCGACATCAAGTTCTGAGCGCCCCGGGCGGGAGTCGTAGGCTTCCGCCATGACCGACCGAACCACCCCGTCCGCGCGTCCCGCGCGCCGGTTGCTGCTCGTCCACGCCCACCCGGACGACGAGACGATCAACAACGGCGCCACCATGGCGAAGTACGCGGCCGAAGGCGCCCTCGTCACCCTGGTCACGTGCACCCTGGGTGAGGAGGGCGAGGTCATTCCGTCCGAGCTCGCCCACCTGGCGGCCGACCGGGACGACACCCTCGGCGAGTACCGCGTCGGCGAGCTGGCCGCGGCGATGGCGGAACTCGGCGTCACCGACCACCGCTTCCTCGGCGGCCCCGGCCGCTACCGCGACTCCGGCATGATGGGCGTCGCCCAGAACGAGGTGCCCGGCTGCTTCTGGCAGGCCGACCTGGACGAGGCCGCGGGCCACCTGGCCGAGGTCATCATGGACGTGCGCCCGCAGGCGCTCGTCACCTACGACGACAACGGCGGCTACGGCCACCCCGACCACATCCAGGCCCACCGGGTCGCGATGCGCGGCTACGAACTCGCCGCCGAGCAGGGCCACCGGGTCGACCGGGTCTTCGAGATCTGCACCCCGCGCTCGGCCGTCGAGGAGGGCTTCGCCCGGCTCGCCGCGGCAGGCGAGGACTTCCCCTTCGGCGGCGTCGCCACCCCCGGCGACCTCCCCGGAGTGGTCGACGACGAGCAGGTCAGCGTCGTCGTCGACGGCAGCGCGTACGCCGACCGCAAGGCCGCGGCGATGCGTGCGCACGCCACCCAGATCGCCGTGGACGGCCCCTTCTTCGCCCTCTCCAACGACCTGGGCCAGCCCTTCTTCAGCACCGAGTACTACCGCCAGGTGCACGGCGAGGCGCTCCCCGGCGCCGCGGCCGGCGCCCCGGTGACCGACCTGTTCGCCCGCCGGTCCGGCGGCGGTGCCGCCTCCGGTCCCCGTTCCGTTTCCGTTTCTGTCTCCGGCTCCGACGACGACGGCCTCGGCGGAGGTGCCGCGTGACCACCCCTCTCTCCCTCGGCCGCCTTCTCGGCTACCTGGGCCTCGCCGTGCTCGGCGCCCTCGTCGCGCTCGCCGGCGCGCTCGTGCAGGGGGGCCTCTTCCCCGGCGGGCTGCTGCTGGGCCTCGCGGGCTGCGCGGCGCTCTTCTACGGCGGTCTGAAGGCCACCGGCAGCCGCGTCGGGGTGGCGGTGCCCGCGGGGATCTGGCTGATCTCGGTGATCCTGCTGAGCACGACCAGGCCCGAGGGCGACTTCCTCTTCGCGGCGGGCGCCGGCTCCTATCTCTACCTGCTGGGCGGCGCCCTGGCCGCCGTGATCTGCGCCACCTTGCCACAACTGATGCCATCCGGGGCGAATAGGGCCTGACTTGGCGGGCAGGGGCGAGGCCATGGTTGGCTGACCCCGAGCGTTCCGCCCGACCAGGGCCGCCGTTGGCGGCCGGTCGGTATGGTGGGGCCCGCCGGCGAGCCGCGAGCGGGGAACCATGTCGGGCGGCGAAGCACACCGGGAGAGCCTGCGTTGACTCGTGAAACAGACAGTTCGTCCTCCGGGGCCCAGGGCCGCGGCGGCGCCGCGTACCCGTCCGGGACGCAGCCGTACGGCAGCCGCCCCTTCCCCTCCCTGCACCCGCAGGAGCGGCCCCGGTCCGCGGACGCGCCTGACGACGGCAGCGGCTCCGCCCCCGGCACCGGCGCGCCCTCCGCTTCCGGCACCGGGTCCGAGGCGGGCGCGGGCGAGCCGCCGCTCCCGGACGAGCCCAAGACCGAGACGACGCTGACGACCCGGATCCGCATCAACATCCCCGGCTCGCGGCCGATCCCGCCGGTCGTCGTCCGCACACCCGTCGACGAGGCCGCCGCCGCTGCCGCGCCCGCCGAGGAGGCGCCCGAGGCGGAGCCGGAGGCACGGCCCGAGCCGGAGCCCGAGAAGGCCACCAGCGACTGGTTCTCGCCCCGCAAACCCGTGGCGGCACCCGACGCCGCCGCGCCGCCCGCCACGGAGGAAGCGGCGCCGCCGCCCCCGTACGCCGGTGGCGTGCCCTACCTGCCGCCGCCGGTGGGCGGCGCGCCCGTCGACACCGAGGCGGCCCGCGGCCCGCACGACACCCCCGCGGAGGGCTTCCCCGCGCCGTTCGCCGAGCCGACCCCGCCCTTCGGCTCGCCCTTCGACACCGGCTCCGCCCCGCGCCCGCCGGTGCCCGGTTCCCCCTACGACACGGCGGCGATGCCCGCGGTGGACGAGGGCCGCTCCCCGTACGACACGGGATCGACGCGGCTGCCGGGCGAGGGTGCCTCCCCGTACGACACGGGGTCCACGCGGCTGCCGGGCGATGGGCCCTCCCCGTACGACACGGGTGCGACTCCGGTCGTGGGCGACCCGCAGTCCCCGTACGACACCGGGTCCCACTCGCCGTACGACACGGGTTCGCACGCGCCCTACGACACCGGCTCGCAGCCGTTCAGGACCGACGACTTCCCGCCCGGGGTGCCGAGGCCGACGGGGACCGACCCGGCGAGCGCCAGCTACACCGTGCCCGCCTTCGGCGAGACGCTCAGCCCGCCGGACGGCCCGACCGCCGGTCCCGCGACCGGCACCCTCAACGTGCCCCCGCTCACGCCCGACCCCGCGGCCACACCGCCCGGCGGCACCGGGCGGCTGTCCGGCGACACGCTGGTGAGCGGCATCCCCACGGTGCCGCCCGGCGGCCCGCGCACCCCGCGGCCCGCCGCGCCGCGCAGACCCGAGCCCGACCGTGAGCCGGAGCCCGCCGCCAAGCCCGCCGCACCCGCGCCCGCCGCGGCCCGGCCGGTGAAGAAGGGGCGCTCCAAGCCCATGCTGCTGGGCGCCGGTGTGGTCGCCGTGCTGGTCCTCGCGTACGGCGCGGGCCTGCTCATGAACCACGCCGACGTGCCCAAGGGCACCACCGCCTTCGGCGTCGACATCGGCGACCAGAACCGCGCGGCCGCGGTCAAGCTGCTCGACGACACGCTCGGCAACCGCGCCAGCGCGCCCCTGCAGCTCAGCATCGGCGGCACGAAGACGACGCTGAAGCCGTCCGTCGCGGGCCTGTCCGTGGACACCGACGCGACCGTGCGGGCCGTCGCGCACGCCGACTACAACCCGGTCTCGGTGATCGGCTCGCTCTTCGGCGGCAGCCGCACCGCGAGCCCCGTCTACGTCATCGACGAGGACAAGCTCAAGGCGGCGCTCCAGGCGCTGGCCGGCAAGGACAACGGCGGCACCGAGGGCATGGTGCGCTTCGAGGACCACAAGGCGATCGCCGTGCCGGGCACCGCCCGCCACACCTTCGACGTGGACTCCGCGGCGCAGAAGGTCGAGGCGGCCTTCCGCACCCGGGTGGAGACCGCGGCCGACCCGGTGGTCGCGCTCGACGCCACCACCGTGGCGCCGAAGGTCACCCAGGCCGAACTCGACCGCGCCGTCAACGGCTTCGGCAAGACGGCGATGTCGGGCCGGGTGACGGTGCGGGCAAACGCCGGGCACTTCATCTCGTTCGACAACACCCTGCCGCAGTTCCTCACCATGACGGCCGACGCGGACGGCAAGCTCGCCCCGCACATCGACCTGGCCAAGCTCAAGGACCTGTACGGCAAGGCCTTCCAGAACGTGAAGCTGGAGCGCGGTGACGGCTCCAGGACCGCGGTCACGCCGCAGGACGTCGCGACCGCCCTCGTCCAGGCGCTCAACGCGACCGATCCGGCCGGGCGCACGGTGACCTTCCCGAACGTCGCCGGGTAGGGCCCGCCCCGGCCGCTCAGCGCGTCCTGCCCGGCAGGCCCTCGCGGACTTCCGCGAGGGCCTGCCGGCTCACCCGGCGGATGTCGCCGACCTCCTGCGCGGCGCGGGCCGGGGAGGCGGCGAGCATGCGGCCCGCCAGCTCGCTCTTGATCGCGATGAGGGCCAGCGCGTGGCCGAGCCCGTCGTGCAGGTCGCGGGCGCGGGCGACCGCCCGCCGGGCCTCGCGCAGTTCGCGCCCGGCCCGAGCCAGCCGCACACCCGCGACCGCGCCGCCGAGCAGCACCGCGCAGGCCGCCGCGGCCCGTATACCGGCCGCGGGCGGCGCCGTGGGGAGCGTCATGGCGCCGTCACGCCTTCCGGGTGTCCTTGCGGTACAGCCACGCGGCCGTGCCCGCGAAGAGCAGCAGATAGACGACCAGCACCGTGACGTCCTTGGCGTGCGGGGCGTCGCCGAACTCGATGGACTGGCCCAGCGCCGCGTACGCCCGGCCCGGCAGATAACCGGCGATGGTGCGCAGCCAGTGCGGGAAGGTCGTGAAGGGCACCCACAGGCCGCCCAGCATCGCGAGCGCGAAGTAGCACAGCATCGAGATCGGCCGGGCGACGTCCGTCGTGGCGACGTAGCCGATCGCGACACCCAGCGCCGCGAAGACCATGCTGCCCGCCCAGACGCTCGCCAGCAGCGCCACCCACTGCCACGCGTCCAGCGACACGCCCTTGACCGCCGCGCCGAGCACCAGCACGACCAGGATCGACGGCAGGCTCACGGTCGCCGCCGAGGCGATCTTCGCCGTGACGTAGCCGCGGCCCGGCAGCGCGGTGAGCCGCAGCTGCCGCACCCAGCCCTTCTCGCGCTCGCGCGCGATGCGCTCGGCGTTGCCCATCAGCACCGCGGTCATCGCGCCGAAGGCGGCCATCGCGACCATGTAGTACGCGACCACGGTGAGGTCGGAGCCGTCCAGCTTCTTGTGCCTGTCCGCGCCCGCCGTGATGATCAGGAAGAGGAAGCCGGGGTAGAGCACCGAGAAGAACATGAACTTGCGGTTGCGCAGGGTGCGCAGGATCTCCAGCTTGACCAGGGTTCTCATCGGGCGTCCGCCTCCCCGGCGGGCAGTGCGCCGGCGTCGTCGCGTGCGGCGTCCGCCGCGTCGGTGATGGCCAGGAAGGCCTGCTCCAGGCCGAGCCCGGAGACCTCCAGGTTGCGCGGGTAGAGGCCGAGGCCGTAGACCGCGTGCACGGTGGCGTCCGCGTCGTCGGAGCGGATGCGGACGGTCGGGCCGGTGATGTCCAGGCCCACCAGGTGCGGCAGGGCGCGCAGCGCCGCCTCGTCGATCGTCCCGTCGAGGTCGAAGGTCACCCGGCGGGCGCCGGCCCGCGCCTTGATCTCCGCCGCGGTGCCGTCCGCGATGAGCCGCCCCTGGTGCAGCACCAGGACGCGGTCGGCGATCGCGTCGGCCTCCTCCAGGTAGTGCGTGGCGAAGAGCACCGTGCGGCCCTCGGCGACCTGGCCGCGCATGGTCGACCAGAACGCCTGCCGGGCGCTGACGTCCATGCCCACCGTCGGCTCGTCCAGCACGATCAGGTCGTTGGCCCCGGCGGTGGCCAGCGCGAAGCGCACCCGCTGCTCCTGACCGCCCGACAGCTTGTTGACCATGCGGGACGCGATGTCCGTGATCCCCGCGGCGGACAGCACCTCGTTCACCGGATACGCCTTCGGGTGCAGGTCGCACGCGAGCCCCACCAGCTCGCGGACGGTCACCTCCTCCATGAGCCCGCCGCTCTGCAGCATGGCCCCGACCCGGCCGGCCTCGATGGCCTGCGCCGGTGTCGTCCCGAAGACCCGCACCCGGCCGCCGTCGGCGTTCTTCAGCCCGAGCAGCAGGTCGAGCGCGGTGGACTTGCCCGCGCCGTTCGGCCCGAGCAGCGCCACCGTCTCACCGGGGTACAGCTCCAGGCTCAGCTCCGCTACGGCGCGCACGGCCCCGTAGCTCTTGTTCACCGACACGAACTCCACGGCGGGCCGCCCCGCCTCCCGGGGCTCCGCCGCCGCTTTGTCCGTCGTGGTCGCCGTCGTTCTCATACCCCCAGCCTCCCGCGCCCGGCGGGCCGCGTGGCAGTGCCGTGGGTCGTATCTTCCGCATGACAGATGTCATACGGGGGTCGTACGGGGGCTGCCTGCGGGCGTACGGCACAGGTCGGCCCCGGGGCTCGGCGAGCCGCGGGGCTTGGTGTGGAGGGCCCGACGGGCCCTCACGGGGTGCGGGTCAGGCGGAGGGGAACCAGCCGGCGCGGAGCGTGGCGGATGCCTGGGCGCTGCCCGGGGCCATGACGTCGGGGGTCTTCATCGTCGGCTTGCCTTCCCATGTCTCGCTGTTCCGGCGGGCGCGGCGCCGGATGACGGCGGCTCGCCCGGACACATCATAGGTCCGCGCGCCCTCGTTGATCATGGCCGCCCCCCGTCCTCCCGCCCCGCGGGCGGTCCGGCCCGGCGGCACCGGACGGACTGTCAGACCCCGCCGCTACGGTTCCGGGCATGACCAGCACCGCCGGAACACCCGGCACCCCCGAGACCTCCGACGAGGTGCGCGAGGCGTACGAGACCGCCGCGCGCACCTTCTACGACACCGTCGCCGCCGAGTACGACGCGCGCTTCGGGGACGGGGCGGCGGCGCTGCCGATGGAGCGCGCGATACTCGGCGTCTTCGCCGAGCAGGTGCGGGCGGACGGCGGCGGAGCCGTCCTGGAGGCCGGTTCCGGACCGGGCCGGGTGACGGCGTACGTCCGCGGCCTCGGGCTGGACATCCGCGGGGTGGACCTGTCGCCGGTGATGGTGGCGACGGCCCGGCGGCTGCACCCGGGGCTGCGCTTCGACGTCGGGTCGCTGACCCGGCTCGACGTGCCGGACGGCGGCCTCGCCGGGCTCCTCGCCTGGTACTCCCTCATCCATGTGCCCCCGCGGCACGTCCCCGGCGCGCTCGCCGAGTTCCACCGCGTGCTCGCCCCGGGCGGCCACCTGCTGCTGGGCTTCCAGGCGGGGGAGGGCGTCAGACGGCACGAGCAGGCCTTCGGCCACGACGTGGCGCTGGACTTCCACCGGATGTCCCCCGAGCGCACCGGCGCCGCGCTGGACGCCGCGGGCTTCGACGTGACGGCGACGGTGGTCCGCGCCCCCGTCGGGGACGAGCCCGTGCCGCAGGCCTATCTGCTCGCGCGCCGCCGGACCGGAGCTCCCGCCGGGAGGTGACGGACGCGCCCGCGCCGGGCCGGCGGCTGCGGAGAGAGCCGGAGGGCCGGGTGCGGCGAACGGCGTAACAATGGCGGCACAGCGAACGAAAGCGGGTGAAGCGGGGCAGATCAGCCAGGACGGGCAGCAGGCACGGCGGACGCGAGGCTGGTGATGCGCTGATGGTCGCGGCACCGGACGGAGACACGGGCCACGGGACCCCCGACGGCCGGGACCCCGGCGACGGGGGCGGCCCCGCCGGGGGCGGCCCCGCCGGGGACGGCTCCGGCGCGGACGGGTCCTGCGGCGACGGCGGGCGGTCCGCGCCGCCCTCCTCCGGGCCGGATCTGCACGCGGCGGGCGACGATCCCGGCCTCGTACGGATCCGGCTGGTGGAGGCCACCGAGGGGCAGGGCGAGGCCGAGCTCCTGCGGCTGGCGCTGCAACAGGCCGTCGGCGCGCTCGGCGGCTACGGCGGACTCGTCCACCTGGCGGCGTCCGAGGGGCTGCTGCGGCTCGTGGCCGCCAACGGGCTGCCCAGCGCGGCCGCCCGCCGCTGGGAGGAGCTGTCCTCGCGCACCTCGACCGCGCCCGCGCTCGCCGTGACCCGCGGCACGGTGTGCTGGTCCACCCGCAGGCCGCCCGCGCACGCCACGCCACCCGCCCCCGCCCCCGCGCGCGGCGGCCCGCCCGGCCTGGACCGCCCCGAACGCGCCGAGGACCGGCCGGGCGCCGCCGGGCAGACCGCCGGAACGGCCCGGGAAGCCCCGGAGGAGGAAGGGGAGCTGCCCGGCGGGGTGGTGGCCGCACCGATCGTGGTCGGCGGTGTCCCCGTCGGCGCCCTCGCCGTCCTGACCGGCGAGCAGCCGGACGCCGCCGCACAGGATCTCCTGGCCCGGCTCGCCCGCACCGTCGGCGAGCGGCTGCCGCACACCCGGCGGCGGCACGGCGGCACCAGCCCCTGGTGGCAGGAGCCCGCCGGGGTGCGCGAGCAGGTCATGCAGCAGATCAGCGTCGGCACCTGGAGCTGGGACCTGACCACCGGCAGGCTGGACGTCGACGAGACCGCCGAGGGGCTGCTCCCGGCCGCCGGTCTGGACCCGGACACCTGGGACCACCGGATCGAGACATGGATGGCCCGCGTCCACCCCGACGACCGCCCCGGCGTGCAGGAGTCCGTCGCGACGGCGCTGGCCGGCGGGCAGCCGTACGCCGTCGAATACCGGGTCCTCGGTACGGACGGCGAGGTCAGCTGGGTGGAGCTGCGGGCCGTCTTCGAGCACGATGAGACCGGCCGGGCCGTCCGGCTCGTCGGCACCGCCTGGAACGTCACGGCCCGGCGCAGCAAACTCACCTGGCTCGCGAGCCTCTTCGAACGGCACCCCGACCCCATCCACGTCCTGGACGCCGACGACCGGGTCGAATGGGCCAACCGGGCCGCCCGCGAACTCGGCCGGAACGGCGAGGACAGCGCCGAAACGCTCGGGCAGATCCCGTGGGAGACCGTCCCCGGCGTCGCCGAACAGGGCCGGCCCATGCTCGCCGCGGCCCGCGCCGCCCCCGGCAAGGCGGTCTCCACCGAGCTGACGTACGACGCCCCGGACGGCCGCCCCGCCTCCTGGCTGGTGCGCGCGGTGGACGTCGGCGGCTTCGTCGCCACCCAGATGGCCGACATCACCGAGCGCAAGGCCGCCGAGACCGCCCGCGCCGACCGCAGCCGCCGCATGACCGAACTCAACGCGGCGCTGATCAGCTCCCTCGACACCGGGGACGTGATCGGCGCGATCGTCACCCATGTGCTGCCGATGGTCGCCGCCGAGGGCCTCATCGTGCACGACCTGTCCGGCCCCGGGCCCCAGTTGGTCGCCGTGGCCGGCTACTCCGCGGACTACCGCGCCGAACTGGAGGCGCCCGGCATGCCGCAGCGCATCGCGGACGCCGTCGGCAGCGGCGGGCCGCGGTACTTCTCCACCCGGCAGGAGCTGGAGGCCGAACTGCCCGCCATCGCCTCCCTCGCCCGGCACGGCGGCAAATGCGCGTGGGCGGCGCTGCCCCTCGTCGTGAGCGACCGGCGGGTGGGCTCGTGCGTCATCAGCTGGCCCACCCCGCACGACTTCCCCGAGCACGAGCGCTCCCTGCTCGGCACCGTCGCCGTCATCATCGCCCAGTCGCTCGCCAACGCCCGGCAGTACGAGGACGCCCGGCACCGCGCCCAGCGCCTTCAGGAGGAACTGCTGCCCGGCGGCCTGCCGACCGTCGTCGGCGTCCGCGCCAAGGCCCGCTACCGGCTCGCGGAGGGCGAGGAGGTCGGCGGCGACTGGTACGACACGATCGCGCTGCCCGGCGGCCGCAGCCTCGCCGTCATCGGCGACATCCGCGGGCACGGCCTCGAACAGGGCATCGCCATGGGCATCATCCGGCACGCCGCCCTCGCCGTCGCCTCCCTCGACCTGCCCGTCGACGAGGTCATGGCCCACCTCAACGACGCCGCCGGGCGCCTCGGCCCGCTCACCGCGACCTGCATGCTGGTGCTCTACGACGCCACCACCGGCGCCTGCCGCTTCGCCTCCGCGGGCCACCCGCCGCCCGTCCTGCTCCCTCCCGGCGGCGAGGCCCACGAGGTCGAACTGCCCAGCGGCCAGCCGCTCGGCCAGGCCTCGGTGCCCGCACCCGTCATCCACACCCCGCTGCCCGAGGGCAGCGTCCTGGTCCTCTACAGCGACGGCCTGCTGGGCGGCGACACCCGCGACGTCGGACCGCTCACCGACCTCGTCACCCGCTACGGCGCCACCGCCCCCCTGCCGCAGGACGAGGAGCGCCGCGACGCCTGGCTCGACACGCTGTGCGACACCATCGGCGGCCGGCTGCCGTCCGCACCCCACCGCGACGACGACGCCGCGCTCATGGCCCTCGCCCTCGGCCGCGTCCCCGCGGAACGGATCGCCGTGTGGGACCTGCCCTTCGCCCCCGAGACCGCCGGCCGCGGCCGCGCCCTCGCCGCCGAGCGCATCACCGCATGGGGGCTCACCGACCTCACCGACACCGCCACGCTCGTGGTCAGCGAACTGATCGGCAACGCGGTACGGCACGCCGTCGGCATCGGCACGGACGTCGCCGACGACACCGCGGGCCACCTGCGGCTGCGCCTGCTGCACCTCGCCGAGGGCGAGGTCACGTGCGAGGTCTACGACGGCTCGCAGGCCACCCCGCGGGTGCGGCACCCGCTGCTCGACGACGAGTTCGGGCGCGGGCTGCAACTCGTGGCCGTCACCGCCCGACGGTGGGGGACGCGGTACACCGAGGGCGGCAAATGCATCTGGGCGGCGGTGGGGGAGGGGTGAGCCGCGCCGGGCGGCTCGCCCGTCTTCGGCCCCGGCCCCACCTGATCGGCGGGAAGCGGACCGGGCCCGCCGTTCGTTGGCAGGACATGACCCACGCACCCCTCCCCGTCCCCGTCGCCGCGGCCCTGGAGGCCGCCAACGCCGGTGCCACCGAGGACTTCCTGGCCGCCTTCGCCGCGGACGGCGCCGTCGACGACTGGGGCCGCGTCTTCCGCGGCCACGACGCGATCCGCGCCTGGAGCGACGCCGAGTTCATCGGCAAACAGGTCCGCCTCGACGTCACCGCCTGCCGCCGCACGGAGGGCGACACGACCACGGTCAGCGCCGAGGTCGGCGGCAACGGCTACAACGGCCCCTCCGACTTCGCCTTCACGGTCGCGGACGACCTGGTGAGCCTGATGAAGATCACTGGCTGAAGAGGTTGTCGGCGGCGTGGTCGATGCAGCTCGCCACGACGTCCAGGATCTCGTACGTCTTGCCGTCGTCGCCGGTCGCGTGCTCGCGGGTGACGAACACCTCCCAGTCGTCGTCGCTCGTGAGGTGGCTCTCGTCCGCGCCGCCGCTGACGGCGGTCTTCCAGCCCGCCGCGGTGAGCGACGCGACGATGCGCTCGCGCGTCCTCGGACTCCCCTTGCCCGCCTCGTAGAACCGGGGAAAGCTGACCGCGCAGGGAAGGTGCTTGTCGTCCTTCTCGTCAGGAGTCAGACGCGCCGCCCTGAGGGCCTGCTGCAGCTGCGCGGTCACCTTGTCGCCGCCTCCGCACGCGCTGAGCAGGAGGAACGAGGGTATCGCCGCTGCGGCGAGGGCGGTGCGGGCTCTCATCGGCGCAGCTTATTAGGCTGGCCGCCATGACCGACCCGCAGCCCGTACGGGTGCTTCTCGCCGACGATCAGTCCATGGTCCGGGAGGCGCTGGCGACGCTCCTGGGGCTGGAGGACGACATCGAGGTCGTCGCCCAGGCGTCGCGCGGCGACCAGGTCCTCGCCGCCGCGCGGGCGGCGGCGCCGGACGTCGCCCTCCTCGACATCGAGATGCCCGGCATGACCGGCATCGAGGCGGCCGCGCAGCTCCGTGCGGAGTGCCCGGGGGTGAAGGTCGTGATCGTCACGACCTTCGGCCGTCCCGGCTATCTGCGGCGCGCCATGGAGTCCGGCGCCGACGCGTTCCTCGTCAAGGACGCGCCCGCCTCGGAACTGGCCGACGCGGTGCGGCGCGTGCTGCGGGGGGAGCGGGTCATCGACCCCGCGCTCGCCGCGGCGGCCCTCGCGGAGGGGGCGGATCCGCTGACGCCGCGGGAGCGTGACGTCCTGTCCGCGGCGGCGGACGGCGCGGTCAACGCGGAGGTCGCGCGGCGGTTGGGGTTGTCGGAGGGCACGGTGCGGAATTATCTCTCGACGGCGATCCAGAAGACGGGTGCGCGGAACCGCGCGGAGGCGGTGCGGATCGCTCGCGAGAAGGGGTGGCTCTGAGGCGCTCTGCCCTGCGGGGTGCGGTTTCGCTGTGCGACCTTGCGGTGGGTGGGGGGTTGCTCGCGCCGTTCTCCCCCAGAGCTTCGCCTGGGAGGTGCCCCCACGCGCCCCCGGGTTGCCCGGCGGGGCATCGCGCTCTCCCTCCGGGGGGTGGGTCGGGTGCCGCCACGGGGCACCTCCTCGGAATGCGCGTTCGGCCTCTTACCTGGTTGGTGAGCCACCGACAGCGCATTCCTGCGGGGGCACCCCGCACCGTCCCCCTCCGGGCCGGACTGGCGGCTGCCTGCCGGTGGGGGTGAGCGTTTTCGGGGGCTGCGTGGGGGTGCCCCCAGGCGAAGCCCTGGGGGAGAACGGAGCGACAAGCCACCACGGCGGGACGATCGCGGCGTCTACCGCAGGGGGCACCCCGGGGCGCGGGGAGCGCTCAGTTGAGGTGGGCGCGGGCGGCGCGCGCCTGGTGGCGGAGGGACTCCGCCGTTTCGGGGTCGAAGGCGCCGATGACCTCGGCGTACGCGTCGAGTTCCGCGGCGCCGCCGAGAAAGTCGCCCATGGTCACGAGCAGCTTGGCTCGTTCGTAGCGGAGTTTGGCGGGGTGGCGGGGGAGGAGGAGGGTGAGGTCGAGGGCCCAGAGCTGGACGGCGCGGCGTTCGGGGCGGGGGGCGGCCCACGCGCGGATGTTGCCGAGGACGCGCTGGACGACGTCGAGCGGGTCCGCGGGCCCGTACGCGTCGGGGCTGCCGCCCGTCAGCGTTTCCGCGTCGGACTCGGTCATGAGGCGGCCGAAGTCGAAGGGGTCGACGAGGACGTGCTCGCCGTCCGGTTCGCCGATGCCGACGACGAAGTGGCCGGGGAGGGCGACGCCGTAGACGGGTGCCCCGGCGCGCCGGGCGACCTCGATCCAGACGACCGACAGGAGGATCGGCAGGCCGCGGCGGCGGCGCAGGACCTCCTGGAGGAGGGAGGACTCCAGGCGCCGGTAGTCCGCGGGGGTGCCGTGGAAGCCGTGGCCGCGGCCGAGGACGCGGTGCAGGGCCTGGGCCCAGCCGAGGGGGGTGTGCGGGCCGGCGGGCAGGAGTCCGGCGAGCCGGTCGAGTTCGATCTGGGCGAGGTCCGCGGCGGTGCCGTCGAGCGCGGGGTCGGCGCGGGCCCCGACGAGCAGGCACAGCTCGGCGAGGTCGGGCCGCCCGTCCCTGGCCGCCGCGGCGAACCGGTCGGCGGGGGGTTCGGGTTCGGGCTGATCGGGGGTCATGCCGCTGGCCGCCGGTAGTGGTAGCCGTGGTGGTCGGTGAAGCCGAGGCCGTCGTAGAGCCGGCGGGCGGGGTCGTTGTCGGCCTCGACCTGGAGGTACGCGGCGGTGGCGCCCTCGTCGGCGGCCTGCCGGGCGAGGGCGCCCATGACGGCGGTGGCCAGGCCGCGGCGGCGCATCTCCGGTATCACCTCGACCGCCCCGAAGAGCACCCAGCGGCCTTCGACGACGGCGCGCCCGATGGCGCCCGGGGTGCTCGCGAACCACACGGACGGCCCCCCGCTGACGACCCGGAGGGCGGCGTCGGCGAGGTTCCCGGTGCGGTGGTAGGCGGCCAGCCAGGAGGCGTCCGGGGCGCGCGTGAGGGTGATCTCGGCGGGGCCGTGCGGCAGCCGGGTGAGGGGGGCGAGGGGCGCGGTCCTGACGAGCGTGTCGGCCTCGCGCACCCAGCCGCGGGCGTCCAGCTCGGCGGCGTGGGGGGAGGAGTCGGGCAGCTGGACGTACGGGGTGGTGCCCCGTTCGCCGTACCAGCGCACGACCGCGGCGAGCGCGTCGTCCAGCGGCATGCCCGGATCGCCGCCCGCGAGGGCGGAGTTGGCGCGCCGGGTGAAGCCTCCGGCGGCGCGCAGGGTCCATCCGCCGAGCGCGGCGGTCTCGGTCGCGGGCCAGGCCCGGGAGGCGACGGCCTCCAGGTCGGTGTCGCTCACGGCGGGCACTCCGGCGGCGCGGCGCGGCGGCGCGGGCGGTACGACCTTGCCCGCGACGAGCGCGGATTCGGCGATCGGTACCTCCATGCCGTCCCTGCGCGTGATGTTCACCACCCCCTCATTCCAGGATGCGAGAACACCGACCGTATCGGTGAACGTAGGATGCCCGTCGACGATCTCCGTCAACTGCCGCACCGAGACACGTTTTCCCACGTCAGCGGGGGTGATCCGGACTTCGAGTCGTGCTCCGGCCGAGAAATCCGCTGGCATGCGTGCCCCTCCTGTTCGGTTCGTGCTCCGGAACGGAGATACTAGGTGCGGGCATCGACGACGCCGCGCTCCCGCGCGAGACAGCCCTACCGAGGAGGAACGAAAGCGTGACCTACGTCATCGCGCAGCCTTGTGTCGACGTCAAGGACAAGGCGTGCATCGAAGAGTGCCCGGTCGACTGCATCTACGAGGGCTCCCGGTCCTTGTACATCCACCCGGACGAGTGTGTCGACTGCGGCGCGTGCGAGCCGGTCTGCCCCGTGGAGGCGATCTTCTACGAGGACGACACTCCGGAGGAGTGGAAGGACTACTACAAGGCGAACGTGGAGTTCTTCGACGAGCTGGGTTCGCCCGGCGGCGCGTCGAAGCTCGGCCTCATCGAGCGGGACCACCCGTTCGTCGCGGCGCTCCCGCCGCAGAACCAGTAGCGAGAGCACGGCGCACGCAGCGCCGTGCACGCGGCGCCTGACGCGCCGCCGAGGACGCCACCGCCCGACGGCGTCCTCCGCCGCGGCCCCGTACGCCCCCGTGGCGTACGGGGCCGCGGTGTACAGACCGGATGAGACCGGTGGGGACCAGCGAGAGTTGTGAGCAGCACGTGAGTATTTCCGCCCGCCTGCCCGTCTTCCCCTGGGACCGGCTGGAGCCGTACAAGGCGGCCGCGGCCGCGCATCCCGACGGCGCCGTCGACCTGTCGGTGGGCACTCCGGTCGACCCGGTGCCCGACGTCATCCGGCAGGCGCTGGTGGCCGCCGCCGACAGCCCCGGCTACCCGCTCACCTACGGCACCGCGGAACTGCGCGCCGCCGCCGCCGGATACCTGCGCGACTGGCACGGCGTCACGGGCGCCGACCCGCACGCCGTCCTGCCGCTCATCGGCTCCAAGGAGCTGGTCGGCTGGCTGCCCACGCTGCTCGACCTGCGCGAGGGCGACACCGTCGGCTACCCCCAGCTGGCCTACCCCACGTACGAGATCGGCGCGCTGCTGGCGCGGGCCGCGGCCGTCACGTACGACGACCCGGTGACCGACCTCGACCCGGAGGGCCTGCGGCTGCTGTGGCTCAACAGCCCCTCCAACCCGACCGGACGGGTGCTGGGCGCGCCGGAGCTGCGCCGGATCGTGGAGTGGGCGCGCGGGCACGGGGTGCTCGTGGTGTCCGACGAGTGCTACATCGAACTGGGCTGGGAGGGTGAACCGCCGGTTTCGGTGCTGCACCCGGACGTGTGCGGGGACAGCCACGACGGGCTGGTCGCCGTCCACTCGCTGTCCAAGCGCTCCAACTTCGCGGGCTACCGCGGGGCCTTCCTCGCGGGCGACCCGGCCGTCGTCGCCGAACTGCTCGCGGTGCGCAAGCACGCCGGGATGATCGTGCCGCAGCCCGTGCAGGCCGCGATGATCGCCGCGCTCGGCGACCGCGCGCACGCCGTGGAGCAGAAGGAGCGCTACGCCCGCCGCCGCACCGCGCTGCGCGGCGCCCTGGAGTCCGCGGGCTTCCGCATCGAGCACAGCGAGGCCAGCCTCTACCTGTGGGCGACCCGCGGCGAGAACTGCTGGGACACCGTCGCCGACCTGGCCAAGCACGGCATCCTCGTCGCCCCCGGCGAGTTCTACGGCCCCGCGGGCGCCGAGTTCGTCCGGGTCGCCCTGACGGCGACCGACGAGCGGGTGGCCGCCGCCGTGGCCCGCCTCGGCGGCTGACCGGCCGGTACGCACGAGGGGCCCGGGAGCGTCGCGCTCCCGGGCCCCTTCGTCTCGTCCGTCAGCCCAGCGGGAGGGCCTTGAGCGGGAGCTGGTCGGTGGGGAGGGTGCCGGTGTCCGGGAGGGCGCCCGCGACCGGCAGCGACTCGGTGGTGGCGCCGACGACCCGGCCCGCCGCGTCGGTGGCCTGCGTGGCGCCGTGCTGCGCCATCGGCGCCGCGGTGGTGCCCGCGGTGCCGACGAGGTGGGCGGCCGCCGGGAGGGCGGTCTGCACGGCCTGGCCGCTGCCGCGGGCGGCGAGACCGGTGGCCGACTGGGAGGCGTGGTCGACGGTCGAGCCCAGCCCGGTGCCGTCCATGGCGGTCAGGGCGCCCACGCCGTCCTGCTGGGGCGCGGCGGCGTGCGCGGCGCCCGCACCGATCAGGGGTGCGGCGGCGGCGCCGAGCAGCAGCGCGGCCTGGGCGATCCGGCGCGTCAGGGGGAGGGACATGGTGCTCCTTGCGGGTGGGGTCCGACGGTGGGTCGGAAACGACGCCGTGCCTATCGGCGGACGGGCCCGCGAAGTTGCGGCTTTCGTGGGTAAAGAATGCGTAATGCGTCGGATAATAAGCTTGCTGTGGACCGCCCCTGACGGCCGATTGGTATGACCGGCCCGCGCCCCGGAGAAACGTCCCGAGCCCGCGTTTTCACGGATTCCCGGACGTCCTCCCGCGCGCCGCGGCGCCCCTTTGCGCCCCGGGCGGAGAGCGTCCGCGGAAGACCCCGCGCGGGCGACGGCCCGCACTACTGCGCGACGGCGATCCGTACCAGCCCGGGGTCGGTGGCCCCGGCCTTCCTCGCGTCGTCCGCGGAGGCCTTCTGCCAGCCCCTGCCCGAGTGCGCGGCCTGCCACCGCATACCGCCGAACCACACCTCGGAGAGCTTCAGGTCCGGCGCGTGCGCGACCGACCACTGCGCCAGCTGCCATCCGCGCGGCGCGCTCACGGTCTTGGCGCCGCCGCCCGCCGCGGTCGCCGGAACGGTCACCGCCGCCACGGGCCCGGCCGCCGCCGCGGGACGCACCTGAGCGCCGAACTCCCGCTTCAGCTCCGCCGTCACCGCCGTCGCGCTGCCCGGCGCGCCGCCCGCGCTGTCCTCCCGGTCCGCGCCCGTCGTGCAGCTCAGCGCGCCGCCCTTGCGGCCCACCAGCGCCGCCGCGAGCAGCGTCGCGTCCTCCTCGTGCTGCGCGTACGCCTCCGGGTAGCCGCTGCGCTGCACCTTCTGCGCCGCGACGGTCAGCGGCAGGTCCTGGTAGTCGTGGATCTTCACCAGGCTCTTGTAGAAGGCGGTCGAGGAGTACACCGGGTCGAGGATCTGCTGCGCGGTGCCCCAGCCCTGCGAGGGGCGCTGCTGGAAGAGGCCCAGCGAATCGCGGTCGCCGTGGTCGAGGTTGTCCAGCCGGGATTCCTGGAGGGCCGTCGCGAGGGCTATGGCGACCGCCCGCTCCGGCAGCGCGCGGGCCGCCGCGACCGCCGCGATCGTCGCGGCGTTCGCCGCCTGGGACTGCGTGAGCGCGAGGGTGCTGTCGTCCACCAGGACCTTGCAGCCGGCTGCTTCCGGCCCTTTCGCGCGCTTGTGCAGGACCGCGTACGCGGCCGCCGCCAGCACCAGCAGCGCGACGAACGTGCTCAGGGCGCGGCGGCGCCTCCGGCGGCCCGAGGGGGCGTCTGACGTGCTCACGCGCCGGAGCCTACCGGCTCCGCCGGGTGGTTCGGACGGTCCGTGCCGCGGGTCCTTCGCCCTCACCGCCGTGGCTGCCGCCGACGCCCCGGGCTGCCCGTGCGGTGGGCGTCGCGATCTTCCGCCGGTGGGTGGGTGCGCGCGCGGTTCTCCCCCCGGAGCCTCGCCCGGGAGGTGCCCCCACGCGGCATGCGCGGCCGGGGGCGGTGCGGGCGCCGTTAGGGTCGGGGTATGGGACTTGACCTCGCGGCGGACGTTGCCGCGCTGACCGCCGCGCTCGTGGACGTACCCTCCGTGAGCCGCGAGGAGAAACACCTCGCCGACCTCGTCGAGGGCGCCCTGCGGGCGTACCCGCACCTGACCGTCGACCGCGACGGCGACGCGGTGGTCGCCCGCACGACCCTCGGCCGGGCCGAGCGCGTCGTGCTCGCGGGCCACCTGGACACCGTCCCCCTCGCGGACAACCTCCCCTCCCGGCTCGACGCCGACGGCATCTTGTGGGGGTGCGGCACCTCCGACATGAAGGCGGGCGTCGCGGTGCAGCTCAAGCTCGCCGCGCAGCTCACCGCGCCGAACCGGGACCTGACGTTCGTGTTCTACGACGCCGAGGAGATCGCCGCCGAGTTCAACGGGCTGAAGCGGCTGGTGGAGCGGTACCCGCAGTGGCTCGCGGGCGACTTCGCCGTGCTGATGGAGCCGACCGCCGGACGGGTGGACGGCGGCTGCCAGGGCACCTTGCGGGTGCGGGTGGAGACGACCGGGCGGCGGGCGCACTCCGCGCGCAGCTGGCTCGGGGAGAACGCGATCCACAAGGCCGCCCCGATCCTCGCCCGGCTCGCCGCGTACGAACCGCGCCGGGTGGAGATCGACGGGCTGGTCTACCCCGAGGGGCTGAACGCCGTCATGATCGAGGGCGGCCACGCGGGCAATGTGATTCCCGACACCTGCGCCGTCACCGTCAACTACCGCTTCTCGCCGGACCAGAGCGAAGCGGAGGCGCTGGAGCGGGTGCGGGACGTCTTCGAGGGCTTCGAGGTGGTGCTCACCGACTCCGCGCCGGGCGCGCTGCCCGGCCTGTCGCACCCGGCGGCGGCGGCCTTCGTCGAGGCCATCGGCACGCCCCCGGCGGCCAAGGAGGCCTGGACGGACGTGGCGCGGTTCGCCGCGCTCGGCATCCCCGCGGTCAACTACGGGCCCGGCGACCCGACCCTCGCGCACACCCGTGACGAGCACGTGGACACCGCCGCCGTCCGGGAGGCGGAACGCCGGCTGACCCGGTGGCTGACGGCTTGACGTAGATCACCCGTTCGGCAGTCAACCGAACTCGGGTGCGTTCCGGTCCTTCCTCCCGGCAAGGTGGATACGTGTCCATCACGGGCCAGGGGGAGGGGCAGCCACGCCATGGGACTGACCAGCGGGTGGTTCGCCGTGCTGCTCGTCGCCGCCGCGTTCGCGGCGGTGGCGGGCGCGCTGGTGCTGTGGCCGCGGGTGCGCGGGCCGCGTCCGGTGCGGCTCGGCGCGAGGGTGGGGCTCATCGTGCTGTGCCAGGTCACCGCGATCCTGGTGGTGATGGTGACGGTGAACAACGAGTACGGCTTCTACGCGTCGTGGGACGACCTGCTGGGCCGCGCCAACGCCGGCGGCGGCAGGCCCACCGCGGGCCCCGGGGCGTCCCCGACACCCGAGGTACCGGACTACTCGGTGAAGTTCGCCGCGTATTCGCAGGGCTTCGAGCGGGCCACCGTCCGCGGCTGGGCGAGCGGCACCAAGGGCGACGTGATCGTGTGGCTGCCGCCGCAGTACGGCAAGAAGGAGTTCGCGCACACCCGCTTCCCGGTCATAGAGGTGCTGCACGGCATACCGGGCACCCCGCACAGCTTCCTGCGCGGCATGCGGCTCGGGCAGATCATGCAGGCGCAGATAGCCGCCGGGCGGGCCGAGCCGGCGATCCTGGTGCTGCCCACGATCACCCCGGACCGGGTCAACACCGGCTGCGCCGACGTCGAGGGCAAGAGCCGGGTGGCGACCTGGCTCACCGACGACGTGGTCAAGACGGTCGCGCACAACTTCCGTACGCTGCCCGCGCCGCGCGGCTGGGCGGTCATGGGCATATCCACCGGCGGCTACTGCGCGGCCCGGCTGGCGCTGGAGCATCCCGACGTCTTCGCCGCGGGCGCCGCGCTGGCGCCCGACGACCCGTCGCAGGGGACGCGTTCGCCGGTGTGGCTGGCCAGGACCGAGCACCCCAGGACGCAGCTGCTGGTCGAGTCCAGCCGCCAGGACCCGGAGAGCCCGCCGCGCTTCGCCGACGCCATCACCGCGGCCGCCGCCCCGCCGACCCGGGTGAGCACCCTCCAGCTCAGCAGCGGCGGGCACAACTGGAACACCTGGGGCCGGATGTTCCCCGACGCCTTCACCTGGGTCAGCGCCCGGCTCGAAGCGCCCCGGGCGGTCCCGTTGGACCCGTCGGCAGCACCGTGATGCGTAGGCTGCCGATATGACAGAAGCACGAGAGACCCAGGGCGTCGAGGACGACGCACAGCAGGCCGCGGCAGAGGCCGCCGCGGCGGCGGAACAGCTCCCGTACGGCAAGAACTGGCCCGAGCGGCACACCGGCCCGGTGGTGCGGCGGCGCGGCCAGGTGCAGACCGGCACCACCGACCAGCGGCTGCTGGACAGCCACGGCCCGTCGGACTGGGTGCACGGCGACCCGTGGCGGGTCATGCGCATCCAGTCGGAATTCGTCGAGGGCTTCGGCGCGCTCGCCGAGCTGGGCCCGGCGGTGAGCGTCTTCGGCTCGGCCCGCACCCCCGCCGACTCCCGCGAGTACGAGGCGGGCGTCCGCATCGGCCGCGCGCTCACCGAGGCGGGCTTCGCGGTGATCACCGGCGGCGGCCCCGGCGCCATGGAGGCGGCCAACAAGGGCGCCCTGGAGGCGGGCGGCGTCTCCGTCGGCCTCGGCATCGAGCTGCCCTTCGAGCAGGGCCTCAACCCTTACGTCGACATCGGTGTGAACTTCCGCTACTTCTTCGTCCGCAAGACGATGTTCGTGAAGTACGCCCGTGGGTTCGTCGTGCTCCCCGGCGGCTTCGGCACGCTCGACGAGCTGTTCGAGGCGCTGACCCTCGTCCAGACCAAGAAGGTCACCCGCTTCCCGATCGTGCTGTTCGGCAGCGACTACTGGGGCGGCCTGGTGCAGTGGATCCGCGGCAGCCTGGTCGCCGAGGGCAAGGCGTCGGCCGCCGACCTGGAGCTCTTCCACGTCACCGACGACGTGGACGACGCGGTGGAGCGCGTCACCAAGGAGAGCGCGGTCTGACCCGCGCCCCCGTGCGTCGTGCCGCCGGCCTCACGCCAGTCCGCGCCGGGCGACCGCGGGCGGGCGGTGGCCGGCGATGGACGCGACCATGTCGAGCACCTGCCGGGTCTCCGCGACCTCGTGCACCCGGTAGACCTGCGCGCCCAGCCACGCCGACACCGCGGTCGTCGCCAGCGTGCCGATCAGCCGCTCCTTGACCGGGCGGTCCAGCGTCTCGCCCACGAAGTCCTTGTTGGACAGCGACACCAGCACCGGCCAGCCCGTGGCCGCCATCTCCGGCAGCCGCCGGGTCGCCTCCAGCGAGTGCCGGGTGTTCTTCCCGAAGTCGTGCCCCGGGTCGATCAGGATCCCGTCCCGCCGCACCCCCAGCTCCGCCGCCCGCTCGGCCAGCCCGCACGTCACCCGCAGGATGTCGGCCATCACGTCGTCGTAGCCGACCCGGTGCGGCCGGGTCCGCGGCTGCGCGCCGCCCGCGTGCGTGCACACCAGGCCCGCCCCGTGCCGGGCCGCGACCTCCGCGAGCCCCGGGTCGACCCCGCCCCACGCGTCGTTGAGCAGGTCCGCGCCCGCCGCGCACACCGCCTCCCCGACCTCGGCCCGCCAGGTGTCGACGCTGATCACCACGTCCGGGTGCCGCCGCCGCACCTCGGCGACGAAGGACACCGTGCGGCGGATCTCCTCGGCCGCCGTGACCTCGTCCCCCGGCCCCGCCTTGACCCCGCCGATGTCGATGATCGCCGCGCCCTCGGCGACCGCGGCCGCCACCCGCTCCAGCGCGGGCTCGTCGGTGAAGGTGGCCCCCTGGTCGTAGAACGAATCGGGCGTACGGTTCACGATCGCCATGATCACCGGCTCCCGCGCGCCGAATTCCCGGGTTCCCAGCCGAAGTGCCACTGCCGCTCCTCATCTCAGACTCATGCGATCGTGGCACGATCGTGCCTGACACGACCGCAGGCCCTGAGGCCGGACTCCGGGAGACGACTTGTTCTGGTTCATGCTCATCGCGCTCGTCGCGGTGGTCGCCGCGGTGGCACTGGCCGTGCTCGGCGACGGCGGAGCGCTGCGGGACGCCGGCACCGACCGGCTGGCCGACCGGCTGCCGGCCGACCGTCCGCTGATCCGCTCCGACATCGACGCGGTACGGCTGCCGACGGCGGTACGCGGCTACCGCATGATGGACGTCGACGAGGTCCTCGACCGGCTCGGCGCGGAACTCGCCGAGCGCGACGCGTACATCGCCGAGCTGGAGTCCCAGCTCGACGGCCCGCACCCGGACCGGCTGCGCGCGACCGTCACCGGCGGCGAGGCGCCCGTGACGTCCCTCACCAAGGACGACCCGCGCCCCGGCGAGCCGGGCCACGGCCACG